>JBNGCR010000137.1:0-14636 GCA_050045915.1 Limnospira sp. | reverse complement strand
CTGAAAGTCCCCCTTGTTAAGGGGGATAATGGGGGATCAGACTGTATGGCACCACAGAGAAAACTACTCTATCTGTGGGGGCAGTGCGTCCCCGCCTGCCTGACATCATTCTCCGCCTGCCCCACATCCTTCTAAGTCGGCAAAATATTCCGATCAAAAATCTCCGTCGGTATCGCCACCGTACAGCAGGCATTGGGAATATCCACGATGCCACTGATTCGCCCTTCAACCGGCGCCGAACTCAACAGCAAATAAGCCTGTTCTCCTGTAAACCCAAACTTCTTCAAATACTCGATCGCATTCAAACAAGCCCGACGGTAAGAAACGTGAGCATCCAAATAATACTGCTTCCCGGTAAACTCGTCCACCGAAATTCCTTCAAATACCAAATACTCGGAATAACGCGGCTCCACCGGGCCCGGTTTAAAAATCGGGTTCACCATTCCATACTTCTCCACCCCACCTTTAATAATATCAACGTGGAGGTCAATAAAACCCGACATTTCGATCGCACCACAGAACGAAATTTCCCCATCTCCCTGGGAAAAATGGATGTCCCCCATCGACAATTTCGCCCCGTCCACATACACCGGGAAATAAATCCGCGAACCCCTCGACAAGTTCTTAATATCGCAGTTTCCGCCGTGCTCCCGGGGCGGAACTGTCCGCGCCGCTTCCGCCGCCACCCGGTCAAAATCCGACCCCTTCAACGTCCCCAAAACCGCATTTTCCGGGTTCGGCAACGCCGCCAGGGGGGGAATTTCCGGCTTCCAAACCGGACCCCCCGTTTCCACCAATTCCCGTTCCCGCCGGTTCCACTCCCTTAACAGTTCGTGGGAGGGCGCACAGCCGATCAATCCGGGGTGGGTGATGCCGGCAAAACGCACTCCTGGAATGTGACGGGAACTCGTATAAATACCCTGCAAATCCCAAATTGCTTTCGCCGCGTCGGGGAAATGATCGGTTAAGAAACCGCCCCCATTTTCCCTCGCAAAAATTCCGGTAAATCCCCACTCGTCACCCTGCAAGGCACCGATATCGAGGATATCCACGACTAAAATATCCCCCGGTTGGGCGCCGTTGACGTAGATGGGGCCGCTGAGGACGTGTACCACCGTCAAATCCACGTCCCGCACGTCGTCGGGACTGTCGTTATTTTGGATTTGTCCGTCCGTCCAGTCCTTGCATTCGATCCGAAATACGTCCCCGGGATTGACGGAAACCACCGCCGGAATGTCGGGATGCCAGCGGTTGTGCCCCGGCATTTCCTGTTCGGACATCGGTTTGGTTAGATCGACTTTAAAGAGTGTTTCCGGCATATTTATTGTCCCGATTGATAATCGCTATTATTGAAGTTTTGGAACGAGAGAAATGGCGATCGCATTGCTCCCGAATCGCGATCGCTCGATTTCATCTTCCACAATTCCGAGTTAAGGTATCTTGACCGATCGCCCCGGGAATAAAATGTAATTTTGGCTACAATCTCACAATTTTTGCTTGAAGAATTTTAAAATTTTACAATGATAATCATTCTTAAAATTGATGTTATAAACCCATAAATATAGTCGAATTTTAATCGACAATTCAAAAAATTTTTGATTTTTTAAGGATGGGGATTGACAAGCGCCAAAAAATCCGGTATGATATCCTTCATAATGGTAGCTCGACCATTATATTGATTTTTTATTCAACAAAACGAGTTGGCGATCGCCCGGGGACTCATTTTCGGCGAAATCCCAGGTCTGCGATCGCGTCCCTAAAGCTTCATGGAAGACAGACCGCTGCGGGGTTCAAAGCTGCGGTTTTTGGCGATCTTCTCGTAACACTCCCGCTCGATGGCGTTGAGATCCTTCGGCGGCACCACCACCAATTTCACGAACTGATCGCCCCGTCCGCCCCCTTTCGGTTTCGGCCAGCCCTTGCCCCGCAGGCGCAGGGACTGTCCCGAGCGAATCCCCGCCGGAATATTCATCGTTACCGGGCCGTCGGGGGTGGGTACGTCGATAGACCCGCCCAAAACCAACTCGTCCGGCGCCACCGGCACCTCACAGGTGAGGTGGTCCCCGTCGAACTTGAAAAACGGGTGGGGTTCGATCTCCACCTTCAAATACAGGTCGCCGCGCCGCTGGGTGTAGGCGTCGGCTTGGCCCTGTCCCCGCACCCGAATTTTACTCCCCGGCTTCACCCCCGCCGGAATCGACACTTCACCGCCTCCCACGCGCCGCTGAGTGCCGCGAAACGCCTCGCCGAGAGTCAGCGTCACCGTCGCTTCCAAGTCGAGGCCCGTCGTGGTGTATCCCGAGGACGCAAAATCCTCAAATCCACCGTATGCGCCCGGTCTGCCGGAACTGTTGCGGTAAGAATAGCTGCGGGAGCGACTTCCCGGACCCCCGGCGCCTCCCCCGGCAGCGGCCCGCCCCAACAGGCTATTGATAAACTCGTCAAAACTACCGAACTGGCTGAAATCGAACCCGCCAAAGTCCGTGGCACCGGTGCCACCGGGCCAACCCGCACTGCCCGCCTGATTCCAATACTGACCGAAGCGATCGTATTTCTGACGTTTTTCCGTATCGGAGAGGACTTCGTAAGCCTCGTTCACCTCCTTGAACCGCGCCTCCGCCTTCTTGTCGCCGGGATTCATGTCGGGGTGATACTTGCGGGCCAGTCTGCGATAGGCTTTTTTGATATCGTCGGCGCTGGCATTTTTACTCAGGCCGAGAATTGCATAGTAATCCTTATAATCTGTCGCCGGCATTCTCTACTCTCCTGGTGATCTCGTCGTCCGTCGTAATGGTACGGGTGGTGTTTGCAGGTGTGCGGCCGATCGCGCGCGATCGACGCGATCCGATCCAGCCTACCAAAACCTGACCTCAAACTTAGTACGGTTTTTCCAGATCTGACAATCGCAATTTCCGTACCGAGAACGATTAATAATTAATAATTGAGAATTGATAATTATAGCGCTGCGCGCTGGTATAGTTACAGGTTGAAATGAAAAATCCCTTTATATTCCCAAAAATCTGACCTGCTCCCCCGGCTCCCTCAGCTTCCTCCGCTCCCTCCGCTCCCTCCGCTCCCTAACTGTAACTATACGAGCGCACACTGCTATACCTATTCCCCCCACCCCAATTCGATCAGGCGGTCGAACCCGTCCTGGAGGGTCGGGGGGGCATCGGTGAGTTGGCGGTGCATTTTGAGGATGACCGCTTCGGGAACCTGGCGCGATCGCTTCCGGTTGCGATCGAGGCACAATTCCAGGGGAGAATTAACCCACAGCCCGGAAACCGACTCGAACCCCATCCGCCTCACCTCGCGGAGCGCGTCCCGGCGGTTGCGTCGCTGGGCATTGGTGGCATCGTAAATCGCCACGCCTTGCCCGGTTATGGCATCCCGAAATTGTTCTCGAACCCGGCTCCAAATCGGCAACCACGGTCCCTGAAACGCTTCATCTCCGAACAATTGCCCCCGGATCGCATCCGTCGAGATCCACCGGTAGGACGGGTTGCCTGCGGCCAATTGTTGAGCGAGAAAGGACTTCCCACTGCCGGGAAGCCCTATCATCAGGATCAGTCGAGTCATCGAAGATTATAGTTTTGAAAAAACCTTCTTTCCTTCGCATTCAATCGGGCGGTTAAATAACCGTCCCGTCCGGAATCACCGCATTCTTGAGAATCACCGTGATTCCGCTGCGGATGTAGAAACCTTGGTCTTCCTTCTCGGACTCCTCGACGTGATCTTTGTTGATGATCTGGACATTGCGGCCGATGCGGGCATTCTTGTCAACGATCGCCCGCCGGATGGTGGTGTCGTTACCGATGCCCATCGGCACCTGGCCCTTTTGCATCCCGGACTGGCGCTCCGCGAACGGTTCGTAGAAATCCGAGCCCATCAACAGCGTATCCTCGATCACGCAGCCCGACTCCACCCGCGATCGCAACCCCAGAACCGAGTGGTCGATGCGGCACTGCTTCAGGATCGACCCTTCAGCCACGATCGACTCCGTGATGTGGCAATCGAGCAGCTTCGAGGGGGGCAAATAGCGGGAGCGGGTGTAAATCGGAGCCTTTTCGTTGTAGAAGCTGAAGGGGGGCTGCGGTTGTTGCGTCAGAGCCAGATTCGCCTCGTAAAACGCCTCAATCGTCCCGATATCTTCCCAGTAGCCGTTGAACAGGTAAGCTTGAACGTTGTGGTCGGCCGAGGCAGCGGGGATGACCTCTTTCCCGAAATCCGTCTGGTCGGGGGCCTGCTTGAGCAACTTGAACAGAACGTCCCGTTTGAAAACGTAGATTCCCATCGAAGCGATGTAAGGGGACTCGACCGCCTCCTCCGGGGACAATCCCAGGGTACTCGTATCCACCGCCATTTTCTTGAGGTCTTCTCCCTTCGGCTTTTCGCTGAAATCGATCACCCGGCCCGTGCTTTCGTCAATTTTCATCAAACCGAAGGCGGAGGCCCGCTTTTCATCGACGGGTAAAACCGACAGGGTGATGTCGGCATTCGTGTCGATGTGACGCTGGACGAATTCCCGGTAGTCCATGCGGTAGAGGTGGTCCCCCGACAGGATCAGCAAATGTTCGACATCCCACTCCTCCATCAGCCACAGATATTGGCGCACCGCGTCGGCGGTTCCCTGGAACCACTGGGGATTGGTGACGCTGGTTTGTTGGGCCGCGAGCACCTCCGCGAAGCCGTCGGTGAAGCCGGAAAAATTGTAGGTGCGGGCGATGTGACGGTTCAGGGACGCCGAGTTGAACTGCGTCAGGACGTAAATTTTAAGAATTTCTGAGTTGATACAATTGCTGATCGGGATGTCGATCAGGCGATATTTGCCCGCCAGGGGAACGGCGGGTTTGGCTCGCATCTTCGTCAGGGGGTAGAGACGAGTGCCGGCGCCACCACCCAGAATCACAGCTAATACTTGTTTCACGTGAAATTACCTCTCAACTGCCGATGATCTCCCAAAATTAAGTGTCCGATTCTATGGCAATCTTGGCAAGGGGGAAGCCTCAAAAGTCGGGTTAAGGTTGGGTTACGGTCAAACCCGACACCTCGAAATCGGAGCGGGACGGCCCCAGAGCGATCGCCGCGTGTGACGAATGGGGAATGGGGAATCGGGAATGGGGAATCGGGAACTGAAACCGCCTCGATTCAATAGGCCAACGCCAGACTGGCGATCGAACGTGATTGTCGGGGGTCGGAACGACCCGATTTATACCCTCAAAAGTCATCAGTTAGCCTGGCTCCGATCAAACCGCAATTTCCGGCCCGATCAATCTATCCGAAGTGGGAAATTTGCCGCCGTGTCCCGGCGGGTTTCAAATTTGGGCGAGATGCTCTTGGAGGAGGCGGTGGATGAACTCGTAGCGATCGCCCATTTTTCGCAGCAGCAGCCGTCGCGCCGCGTCGTTCAAAAACTGGGCGTAGTTCCAGGGCGCGTCCCCCTCCCCCCAGAGGACGAATCGCAGGGCCAGCCGCTCGATCGCCCACCCCAGGGACAGCCACTCGTAGCCGGCGGCGACCGCCAGTCCCAGCACCATTCCCGTCGCCAACAGTCCCACCGACCCCGAAATCGCTCCCAGGGCGATGACCGCCACGACCCCCCACCAGATCACCCCCCCGACCGCCCGTTCGGCCAGCCGGTAGGCCCGCTCTTGCTCCGGGGTGTGCAGCCACGTTTTCGGGATGCGATCGAGGATGAAGGTCTGGGTTTCTTCCCGCTGCATCCGCTTCGCCAGCTCCGTCAACCAGTGGCGAAATTGTTCGGAAGTGTACTTTTTTTCCGCCTCGCTCAAGCCGCGATCGCGGGTCGCGGAAATTTGGTGGCGCAAATAGGCGTTCAACAAATACTGCCGTTGTTCGTCCAAGGTGTCCAAATGCTTCCAAGACGAGATCAAAATATTCTCGTAAGCCAGGGTCATCAGACTTAAAAATAGCGGCTTTTTTGCCAACTTCAAAAGTTGCGGGTCGTTTTTGATATCATTCCAAAGCTCCCGACTTCTCGCGTCGATCAAATAGGTTTTGACTTGCCGGCGGGTGAGGGGCCGCAGCAAAATGGCACCGTTGAGCCGGAAGCGGTTTTCGCAGCGGTGGTAGGCTTTCACGCCGCTGCAGACGACCAGGTGCAGGGGCGAGAGATTGCCCTCCAACAGGTCGTTGATTTCTCGAATGCTCGCTTCCCGCCGCCCCGGCTCCACTTCGTCCAACCCGTCGAGCAACGGCAGGATCTGGAGCTGTTCCATCCAGTAGCGGGCCACGTCCGGGGCGATCGCGTATTTTTTCTGGATCTGGCCGACGATCCAATCCTCGATCGCCTCGCACCCCACCCGCCAGCCGGACAAGTTCAGCCAGACCGGCATCGGTTCGTGTTCGTCCTTGAGGGCGCGATCGACGAGTACCTTGGCCAGTCCCACCAGGGTCGTCGTCTTGCCCGAACCCGTCCCCCCCAAAATCAACAGGCGCCCCCCGATGCGATCGAACACCTCGATAATTCCCGTATTCGCCGACAGCTTGAAACTCGGATGGTTGCCGATTTTCACCTCCACATCCCAGGACCGCCGCATTTTCAACGGGGGCTTTTCCCCCGCCAACTGAGTCAGGACTGCCCGGTGGGGTAGGTGCAACCGGTACTGTCTCACCTCCCGTTTGACCTGGAGGAGCAGTTGGTGGCGTTTTTGAGAGGATATCCGAGTCGCACTCAGTCGAGACATTGAATTTAGACATAAAAATGGGGGAGGTCGCGATCGGCTTTGCCGGTGGGCTTCGCTCAATCGCGACGGGAGGTTCTGGCGATCGGGATTGACGCGAGAAGGCTCTTATTATATCGCGCCGTTTGACACCATGAATGGCATCCGACTGAACGCGCCGCCCCGGCGGGGGCTCAATTGAATCGGTTGGGTGGCGGTTCGCCGGACTCGGGGGCGGGGAGCCCCGGCGAAACCCGGGAAACGGAAAACCCGATGGCTTCTGCTACGACGCCTCGAAAAAGCTCAATTTTAAGGTGAAGGGAGACGGTATCGAAGCCGATGGAAGAGGATGTCAGATTGTTACAAACAGTTGCGATCGCCCCGCCCTTACAAATATCCTGATCAATTTAGAACACCTACATAAATCATAGCCACGATCCCCGTCGAATTGGGACTCGTAACCCTCCAGACGGCGATCGCTGGGATTGTAACAAACATGGCACAAGATCACAAGTCAACAGTTATAGTCACGGGTGCCTCATCGGGGGTCGGCTTGTATGCCGCCAAAGCCCTCGCCAACAGAGGCTGGTACGTGGTGATGGCTTGTCGAAATTTGGAAAAGGCAAAAGCCGCCGCCCAAGAAGTGGGAATTCCCGAAGACAGCCACACCGTTCTCCATATCGATCTCGGTTCCCTCGACAGCGTCCGGCGGTTTATCAACGCCTTCCGGGCGACGGGCAGGACGCTGGAAGCTTTGGTCTGCAATGCGGCGATTTATATGCCCTTGATCAAGGAGCCCCTGCGGAGTCCGGAAGGATACGAACTGACGATGACCACCAACCATTTGGGTCATTTTCTCCTCTGCAACGTCATGATGGAGGACATGAAGCGAAGTCCCGCCGAAGACAAGCGGATGGTGATTTTGGGAACCGTCACCCACAACCCCGACGAACTCGGCGGAAAAATTCCGCCCCGCCCCGATTTGGGCGACCTCGAAGGGTTTGCCAAGGGCTTCAAAGAACCCGTTTCCATGATCGACGGCAAGAAATTTGAACCCGTCAAAGCCTACAAAGACAGCAAGGTGTGTAACGTCCTCACCATGCGGGAACTGCACCGCCGCTACCACGACTCCACCGGCATCACCTTCACGTCCCTCTATCCGGGATGCGTCGCGGATACCCCCCTGTTCCGCAACCACTATCCCCTGTTCCAGAAACTGTTCCCCCTGTTCCAAAAATACATTACCGGGGGCTACGTCTCCCAGGAATTGGCAGGGGAACGGGTCGCCGCCGTGGTCATCGATCCCGAATACCGCCAGTCCGGCGCCTATTGGAGTTGGGGAAATCGCCAGAAAAAAGATCGCGAATCGTTCGTCCAGAAAGTCTCGCCCCAAGCTCGGGATGATGAAAAAGGCGAGAAAATGTGGGATCTCAGCCTGAAATTGGTGCAACTGGCTTAATTTTTTAAAATGCCAAATATGAGATAATTAAAGCCGGATTTATCCGGCTTTTTTCTTGCTTTTTATAGCCGTATTGTAGCAACTGCAAGGGCGGTTAGGACATTGCAATTGTAGAAAGAGAATTGGTTTCCCCCCACCCTGCACTTCGGCACCAGATATCGCGATCGCACCCAAACAATACATTCGGGAACGGATTGTCGCCGAGGAAGCTGCCATCTTCCGGGGCGATCGATTCCCGTTCCCAAGCCAAATCGGGCGATCGCCACTCCTATTAAAATTCCCAAACCTTCCGGATTCAGCACACCCTTTTGGGGGAAATAAACTGTAACTCACTGCATCGGATAACTATGGCCGGTGAATCTCCGTTTACCTCCCAACCCAAATATCTCGCTTCCGAAGCATCGGACGAGGAGAAATTCCGCCCCCGCCGTTGCCACCGGGGGGTTATTCTTCTGTTATCGATCGGCAGTTTGTTGAGTCTTTACGCCATTCAGATTGCCAACTTGCAACTTCTCCGGGGCGAGATCAACTTAGATCGGGCGGAAAATAACCGCCTCCGCCTGCTTCCCATCCCCGCCAAACGGGGGGAAATTTTCGATCGCCGCGAAAGCCGACTCGCCAGCAGCCGCCTGGCGCGATCGGTATACCTCTGGCCCCGGGAAAAATCCCCCCAAGCGTGGCAAGAAACCGCAGACAAACTGAGTCAAATTGTCGATATTCCCGCCGAAGAAATCATCCAAAAACTAGAAGAACGGGGGTACAATTCCCGGCTTTCCGTCCGCATCAAACAGGATATCACGCCGGGAATGTTTATCGCGATCGCCGAACAATCCGCCGATTTTAAAGGGGTAGAAGTTCGGGGCGAGTCCCAGCGATATTACCCCGAAAACAAGCTCGCTGCCCACGTTTTGGGGTACATCGGCGAAGCCAGTTTGGAAGAATTGGAAGCACACCCTGAATACCCGATGGGGATGCTGACGGGACAGATGGGGGTGGAACGGATCGCCAATTCCCAACTCGATGGCATCTGGGGAAATCGCCTCATCGAAGTGAACGCCAAAGGGGAAGAAATCCAAGAATTGGGGATTCAATCTCCCCAGATGGGCGAACCCGTGCAATTGACCTTAGATTTGAAATTGCAAAAAGCGGCGGAAACCGCCCTGGGAAATCGCCGGGGTGCGGTGGTGGCGTTGGACGTGAAAACCGGGGCAATTTTGGCGATCGCCAGCTATCCCACCTTCGACCCTAACAGCTTTTCAGACGGCGTGACGGAGGCGGAATGGCAACAATTGCAAAGGGGCGAGAATCCGCTGTTAAATCGGGCGTTGCAAGGGTTTCCGCCCGGTAGTACATTTAAAATCGTCACCGCGATCGCCGCCATCGAATCGGGAAAATATTCCCCCACTTCCACCGTGGCAACTTCCGCCGCCATCACCATCGGCGGGATCAGCTTTCACGAACACAATGATAAGGGCTACGGAACCATCGGATTTCGGGATGCTTTAGCCTTCAGCAGCAATACTTTCTTTTATCAAGTCGGCATGAATGCGGGAGCCCATCAAATTTCCAAATGGGGGAAAGAATTAGGTATCGGCGGTTCGATTAATTTGGATATTTTGGGACTCGACGGCGCCAACCACGGCCAAATTCCTACCCCGGAACAGAAGAAAGAATTGTACGATTTGCCCTGGTATACAGGAGATACCGTCACGATGGCGATCGGTCAGGGGTTGGTATTGGCGACTCCCTTAGAATTGGCGACGATGGTGGGCACCGTAGTTAACGGCGGCTATCGCGTACAGCCGCATCTGTTCGCCTCCCAAACGAATACTCCCGAAACTCAACCCACCAAAACGGCTATTTCCCCCCAGGCGTTGAGTGTAGTCCGTCAGGGGTTAATTGATGTGGTGAAAAAGGGAACGGGACGGGGATTGAATGACGGTTCCATCCCGTTGACGGGGGGCAAAACGGGGACAGTAGAAGTTCCCGGACAGCCGAATAATTCCATGTATGTGGGGTTCGGACCGGCGGATAAACCTGAAATTGCGATCGCGGTATTAGTGGAGGGCGGCGGTTACGGTTCCGTGGCGGCGGCGCCGGTGGCTAAGGCGGTATTTCAGGCATATTTTCAGTAGTCTAGAAACCGGATTTCTACCAACATCTCAGCGGGGAAAATAAAAATCCTCCTAGAAACCCGGTTTCTTCCCCCCCACGAGAGATGTCTAGAAACCGGGTTTCTACCGATATCTGAGTGGGGAAACCAAAGATCCTTCTAGAAACCCGGTGTCTTTCTCCCCACCGATCGCTCTGGAAACCCGGTTTCTTCCCCCACCTACGGATCGCTCCCCGGAAGGGGTTATGATAACCAGTTACATCCACTACACTCAGATCAATTCAGATGGCACAGACTCTACTTTTCAACGCACTGCGTCAGGCCACCGACGAAGAAATGGCCCGCGACCCCTCCGTATTCGTGCTGGGGGAAGATGTGGGCCATTACGGGGGGTCCTACAAAGTGACCAAGGATTTGCATAAAAAATATAGCGACCTGCGGGTGCTCGACACCCCGATCGCCGAAAACAGCTTCACGGGGATGGCCGTCGGCGCCGCCATGACCGGACTGCGGCCGATCATCGAAGGGATGAACATGGGATTTTTGCTCCTCGCCTTCAACCAAATCGCCAACAACGGCGGGATGCTGCGCTACACCTCCGGCGGCAACTTCAAAATGCCCCTGGTGATCCGGGGACCCGGCGGGGTGGGGCGGCAGTTGGGTGCCGAACACTCCCAGCGTCTCGAATCCTATTTCCAAGCTGTCCCCGGCCTCAAAATCGTCGCCTGTTCCACCCCCTACAACGCCAAAGGCCTGCTGAAGTCGGCGATCCGGGACGACAACCCGGTGCTATTTTTTGAACACGTCTTGCTTTATAACCTCAAGGAAGATCTGCCGGAGGAGGAATATCTCGTCCCCATCGACAAAGCCGAAATCGTGCGATCGGGGAAAGATGTCACCATTCTGACCTATTCCCGGATGCGACACCACGTCATGCAGGCCGTCCCGGCGATGGTCAAACAGGGATTCGACCCGGAAGTGATCGACCTGATTTCCCTCAAACCGTTGGATCTCGAAACCATCGGGGCATCCATCCGCAAAACCCACCGGGTCATCGTCGTCGAGGAATGTATGAAAACCGGAGGAATCGGGGCCGAACTGACGGCTTCCATCAACGACAACTTTTTCGACGAACTCGACGCCCCGGTGTTGCGACTCTCCTCCCAAGACATCCCCACCCCCTACAATGGAATGCTGGAACGGCTGACGATCGTGCAACCCGAGCAAATTCTGGAAGCCGTGCAGAATCTGCTCACCGCCCGGGTTTAGAAACCGTCTTCAATGGGTTGATACCGTCTCCAACTGCGGGCGATCGCTCCCAAATCTCCCGCCGTGCGGGGGATTTTTTGTGCGACTCAAATGTTAGACTGACTTTTATCCCCAAGGGTTGCGATCGCCCCCCCGGTTCGATTTCCGTCCGGCTCGATCCCCGACCACAACCCGATCACCGACCTCAAATTTAGTATGCGAAGACAGCGTTCCCTTCTGATCTTGATCCTCATTCTCGCGATCGCCTCCATTATCATTTTGGTCAAAGTCCCCATCCGCTTGGGATTAGACCTGCGGGGCGGCTCCCAACTGACCATCCAGTTGCAGACCTCCGAGGAAGTCCCCCAAATTGACGAGCGAGTGCTCGAAGCCGTCCAGAGCGTCGTCGAGAACCGCGTCAACGGCCTGGGGGTGTCGGAAGCCGTGGTGCAGACGGTGGGGGACGACCAGATTTTGGTGCAACTTCCCGGCGTCAGCGACCCGGAACAGGCCGAGCGGGTGTTGGGAGGAACGGCCCAGTTGGATTTTCGGGAACAGAAACAGGGAACCGAGGGCCAGCTTCAGGCGGAAGTGCAGGTGAACCGAGTTTTGCAAGCGGAGGTGGAAGAAGCGATCGCCCGTGGGGAGGACGAGAGACTCGACGAACTCCTCCAACAACTCAAAGAGAGCAACGAGGCGATCGCTCAACTTTACCAAGAACCCGTCATCCGCGGCCAACAACTCACGGATTCCTTCCCCCAGCCCACCCAGGGGAGCAACGGTTGGGAAATCGTGCTGCGCTTCAACAACGAGGGGGGCGAGAACTTTGCCCAACTGACCAAAAATTTAGCCGGGACGGGGCGGACGATCGGGATCTTTCTGGATGACAGCCTGCTGAGTTTTCCGGTAGTGCCGGTGGAACACGCCGAAACCGGGATTACCGGGGGCAGCGCCGTGATCACGGGGAATTTTACCGCCGAAGAGGCTAACGACATCGCCGTGCAGTTGCGGGGCGGCGCCCTGCCGGTGCCGGTGGAAATCGTGGAGAACCGCACCGTCGGGGCGACTCTAGGGCGGGACAGCATCCGGCGCAGCGTCTACGCCGCCGTCGGGGGGTTGATTTTGGTGCTGATCTTCATGGTGGCTTACTATCGACTTCCCGGGGCGATCGCGGATATCGCTTTGGTGGTCTACGCTTTGCTGACGTTGGCGCTCTTCAACCTGTTGGGCGTCACCCTCACCCTGCCGGGGATCGCCGGATTCATCCTCAGCATCGGCATGGCGGTGGACGCGAACGTGCTAATTTTCGAGCGCACCCGGGAAGAATTGCGGGCCGGAAAGACCCTCTACCGCTCCGTGGAGTCGGGTTTTTATCGCGCCTTTGGCAGCATCCTGGATGGCAACGTCACCACCGGCATCGCCTGTATTGCCCTGTTCTGGTTCGGAACCGGTCTGGTGAAGGGGTTCGCCCTCACCCTGGGTTTGGGGGTGGCCGTGAGTATGTTCACCGCCGTCACCTGTAGCCGCACCCTCATGTTTACGGCGATCAGTCTGCCGGAGTTCCGCAAGCCCGACCTGTTTTGTCCGAATCTCCCCAAGGGGACTTAGTTCTCGCTTCCCCTTGTCTCTATCCACAATCTCAGACTGACCTATGACCTTTAGCGTTACCAAACAGCGATCGCTCTGGTGGACAATTTCCGCCGCCGTCATCCTCGGCGGACTGGCGGCGATGGCGATTTCCTGGACTCGCCCCGACATCGGTGCTCCCCTGCGCCCGGGGCTGGATTTCGTGGGGGGCACCCGCCTCCAGTTGGAACTCGACTGCGGCGTTCCGGGAAATTGCGACGAACCCATCGACATCGCCGAGGTGCGGGAGGTTTTGGTGGAGCAGGATTTGGGCAACAGTTCGGTGCAGTTGTTGGACAAAGATCCGATCGCCCGCGACCGCCAGATCGTCTCCGTCCGCACCAAAAGCCTGGATGTGGACGAACGCACCCGCCTCGAAGCGGCCCTGGAAGAGGCGATCGGCCAGTTCGACCCGGAAGCGACCCAGATCGACACTGTGGGGCCGACCCTGGGCCGGCAAATTTTTACTTCCGGACTCACGGCCCTCTTGGTGGCCTTCGCCACGATCACGGTTTACCTGACGTTCCGCTTCCAGTTCGACTACGCCGTTTTCGCCTTCGTCGCCCTCTTCCACGACGTTTTTGTGACGATGGGTATCTTCTCGATTTTGGGTCTGACGTTGGGGGTGGAGGCGGACACCCTATTTTTGGTCGCCCTCTTGACAATTATCGGATTTTCTGTTAACGACACGGTGGTGATCTACGATCGCATCCGGGAAATTTTGAAGCGGATGCCGGATGCCCCCATCAACCAAATCGTTGATGACGCGGTGAATCAAACCCTGGCACGATCAATCAACACCACCGTCACCACCCTGCTGCCCCTAGTGTGCATCTTCCTGTTCGGCGGGGAAACCCTGAAATATTTCGCCCTGGCTTTAATTGTCGGCTTCATCACGGGTTCCTACTCCAGCATCTTCATCGCCAGCACCCTTCTGAGTTGGTGGCGCGGTCGCAAACCCTCCCAACCCGCCCCCCTGCCGCAGGACGAACCCCAGCCCGTGTCCCGGGATGAATAGGAGACGCCCCCCCTATGTGGTATCCTGAATCGAATTCTGACGACCCCCTTTTGCCAGCTCAGATGCGGAAACTTCACGAGTTGACCGTGTACAGTCGGTGGGCGGTGGTGGCCCTCCTCTGGCTGGTGGTGGCGCCGTTGAGTCTGTGGGGGATGCGATCGGATATCGCCCTGTTGCTGGATTATTTTACCTGGGCCACAGTCCGCTACAGTTTATTTCACAACCGCCTGTCCGCGATCGGTTTGGGCCTGTGTCTGGGCATGACCGCCAGCACCCTCCTCTGGCAGAGTCGCAACATCTTGATGGGCTTCCCCTCCGGCTACCGCCAACGCCTGGAAAGACAGGTCTTGCGAATTCGCAAACAAGGACCTAATCATCCCCTCTGGCGGTGGGTGATCGGGGAATAGGGGATGGGGGATGGGGGATGGGGGATGGGGGATGGGGGATGGGGAATGGGGAATGGGGAATGGGGAATGGGGAATGGGGAAT
>JBNGCR010000136.1:0-14767 GCA_050045915.1 Limnospira sp. | reverse complement strand
TGGAGCAGTTTCGAGCTTCCCTGGAGTCGGAACAGCACCGCCTGCGCTATATCTTCAGCACCAGTTCTGACCGGGAACGCCGGGAATATGTAGAATCAAATCGTGTGACCTATGACGTATTCCTAACCCTGGTTTGGCAACACCTGGCAGATGACCCCCGAGCGGTGGGCGCCGCTTTAAATGCCGTGTTGCGCCGCAAAGCCCTCACCACTGCGGCGCTGGCGGCTCAGAGTGCGGCGATTTACAGCGGACGCTATTCGGAGGAGATTCAATCCCTGTTCCGAGAGTGGAAACAGTGTCACGAGGAGATTCGAGAAAAACTGTTCGAGGTGATTCCTTCCCTACCCAATGAATCGTCCGAACAGTACCAACAGCGACTCAAACAGCGTCGCGATGAAGTGAATCAACTGCAACAGCAAGCCGAAACCCTGGAAAAACAACTGGCGAAGGAAATCCCGGAACTGCAATTGAACCAGGAAAACGTTAACTGTCAGGTAATAGCCGACCAACTCCCGGAAGATTCGGCGCTGGTGGAGTTTGTCCGCTTCGGACGCTGTGATTTTGATGCACCGAAAGAACACCAATGGCAAGAAGAACGCTATCTCGCCTTTGTGGTGATGGCGCACCAACCGGAACGGGTGAGACTCGTAGACTTGGGAGAAGCGGAACCCCTCGACCAGTTAATTCAACTGTTCCGCAGTCATTTTATCGATGCCAGCGATACTCTCGCCCGTCACAAGCCAGAGTTTGCAGCCAAAAAAGCCCAAAAAGAGTTAGAAGAAAATCAGAAACAGTTAGAGGAGAACCGGCAACTCTATCAAACCCTCTGCCAACCCTTAATCAATGCTTTGGACGCCGCCTCCCACTGGTTCCTCGCCCCCGACAGTACCCTCAACCTGCTGCCGTTTCAGATTCTCCCCCTCGATACCCGCTCCTATCTCGGCGATAAATATAGTATCAGCTACCTGAGTGCCGGACGGGACCTGCTGCGAACCGACATCACCGAACGCCGCCTCAAAGTCCGCCCCGCCACCATCCTCGCCGACCCCGATTATAACTGGGATGGGAAACAGTCCCACCCCGCCCCAACTGACGAACCCTCCCAAGGGATTGCCACATCCGGTTTAGAGACAACGGTGGCGACGCTTTCCGGTTTCAAGCGTGCCGTGGGAACGGATAGTTTCGGGCGCCGCGTCGGAGAACTACTCCGCACCCAACCCCACTTGGATAAAGACGCCGTTTCCTACCATCTCACCGACGGAACTTGTCCCCGCATCCTCGCCGTCGCCACCCACGGTTTCGCCCGCACCGCCCAAAAACCTTATCTTGAGTTTGTCTTTGAATTACTGAAAGCCGAAACCGGAACCGAAATCCAACTGTTTAAAAATAACCTTTCCCTGATGAACGGGCGCCTGCTGGAAGCAATCGAACAACTTGCCAAATCTTGCGAGACTGAATATCCCGAAATCACCCAAAAGATACGCAATTTAACCCCCCAAATCGAAGCCTACATCCGGGACAATCCCCCCGGTCGCCTCGACGCCGAAGACGCCGAAGATGCCATGTACCGGGCGGGAATAGCCCTCGCCGGCGCCAACCTCTGGAACCGAGGACTGCCCCTCCCGGAAGGAATGAAGGGGGTTCTGTTCGCCCAGGATGTCGCCGCCTTGGACCTGTGGGGAAACGAACTCAGCGCCCTGATTGCCTGCCAGACGGGACTGGGGGAAATCGCCTCCGGAGAGGGTGTATTTGGCCTGCGGCGGGCGTTTGTGGTGGCGGGGTCAAAAACGCTGTTGATGAGCCTTTGGTCGGTTCCAGCCCGGGCTACGGCCTATCTGATGGAACGTTTTTTCCACCACCTCGACGCCGGACTGGGACGGGCCGACGCCCTCTCGGGCGCCCAATCGGACATCCGCACGGTGAGGGCGGGGGAACTGCGGCAATTCCCGTTGGGGCGGGAGATTTTGCAGGAGTTGAAGGGGACTTATGGGGATGATGAATGTCCCCTGTCGAGTCCCTATTTTTGGGGCGCCTGGGTGTTGCAGGGGGAGATAGGGCCGCTGTCGGTGGAGTTGTCGGTGTAGGGGAAGAAACCGGGTTTCTAGAAGGGTGTTGGGTTCCCCGCAGAGATGTGGGTAGAAACCCGGTTTCTAGAACGCTATCGGTGGAGGGGAAGAAACCGGGTTTCTAGAAGGGTGTTGGGTTCCCCACTGAGATGTGGGTAGAAACCCGGTTTCTAGAACGCTATCGGTGGGGAGGAAGAAACCGGGTTTCTAGAAGGGTGTTGGGTTCCCCGCAGAGATATTGGTAGAAACCCGGTTTCTAGATCTCTCGGATTTGGGGTTGACTTCTGCTCGGATTTGACGTACTATAGCGCTGCTAGAAGAGGGTGTAGGGTGTGGGGTGTGGGGATGGGTAATTCCTTTGTCATCGGGGTTTTGAGGTTTGTCTTCCTTTCCGAAACTGTAAACAGACGAGCGCTCGTTGCTATATAACACCATGAGAAAGTGTGCCGCCATATAATAGTGATCTGGAAAACCGCTTGGGAATCAATTCCCAAGCTAATAGCGAAAATCCTCTCAAGAGGATTGAAGAAAAATCAAATCTGAATGAAATATGAGCAGTCCACTTGAGTGGACTTTTGCTGTGAGCCGGGAAATTGATTTCCCGGCGGGATGGGTTCCCCACCGAGATATGGGTCGAAACCCGGTTTCTAGAGTTCTAATTTTTTCCGAGTAGCCAGTAGGTGGTCATTTTTCCCTTTCCTTTGACGGGAATTTCTCCCCGTTTTTCAAATACATAGTTTTCCTGAAGTCGCTCATAGGTAGCTTCGGTGACTTGAATTGAACCGGGCGCCCCCGATGATTCCATGCGAGAAGCAATATTAACGGCATCTCCCCATAAATCATAAATAAACTTCTTAATTCCAATTACCCCCGCCACCACCGATCCGGTGTTGATGCCGATGCGAATTTGGAAGGTGTCCGACGACTCCGAAAACCGATCGCTTTGGAACTGTTTCATCGCCGCCTGCATTTCCAACGCCATATCGGCGATCGCTTCTGCGTGGTTATCCTGGGGTAACGGCAAACCCCCCACCACCATGTAGGCGTCGCCGATGGTTTTGATTTTCTCCAAACCGTGCTTTTCCGCCAGATGGTCGAAAATGGAAAACATTTCGTTGAGTAAACTCACCAATTCGATGGGCGGCATCCGCGCCGAGAGGGGGGTGAAGCCGACAATATCCGCAAATAAAATCGTCACTTCTTCGATCGCGGAGGCGATCGCTTTTTGGTCCCGTTTCAACTGATCCGCGATCGGTTTGGGCAAAACATTCAACAGTAGATGCTCCGATCGCTCCTTCTCCTGACGCAAAGCCGCCGTCCGTTCTTCAACCCGTTGTTCCAATTCCCGGTTAGTTTTTTCCAGGGCAATAAATGATTCCCGCAACTGCTGCACCATCGTATTAAATGATTGCGCCAAAATCCCCAATTCTTCGATGCTCTCCTCCTCAACCCGCTGGTCGAGTTCCCCGCTGGCGGTGGCATTTCTTGCACCCCGGGCGATCGCACCCGACGCCTCACTTAAGCGCAAAATCGGCTGGGCGATCCGTCGCGCCGTAAAAATTCCGAACATCGTCGCCAGCACCAGCGCCACCAAACATAATACAATCGTCGTGCGGGTGTTGGCATTAATCCGCTCCATAAAATCCGCCTCCGGAACCACCACCACAATCAACCAATCAATCCCCCGGGGGTCGGTAATGGGAGTCACCTGCAAAAATTCCCGCCGTCCGTCGAGGCGAAAAATCAACTGTTCTCGGCCGTCAATTTCGCCAAGATCTTGGAAGCGATCGCCCAAATATTGAGCGGTCGCCCGGGTGAGGGAATTGCTGCTGTCAGCCGCCGAAATTCTAGGTGTCGCTTCAGTTCCGTCCTCGTTCTCGAAGGTTTCTTCCAGGGTCGAAGTCGCCACCAGCAAACCGTTGCGTTCCATGATGAATGTCTGTCCGGTTTTGCCGATTTCCAGGGTGCTGAGAAATTCGCTGATCCGTTCCAAGGTCAAATCCGTGCTCGCCACCCCCAGCAAATTGCCCCCCGCATCGAAAATCGGCTGGTTGGCGGAAATCACCAGGGCTTTCGAGCCGAAATATCGGTAGATATCGCTCCAAACCGGCTCCCCCGCCGCCACCCCCGCTTGATACCAGGGTCGGACTCTCGGATCGTAGGTATCCTGGACTTTAAACAACTCGGTGCGGTTTCCGCCCTCATCCGTCAGCCACTTTTCCAATTTGCCCTCGGTACTCTCCCCCAAAATATCAAATTCGATGGAGCCGTCATCGAAGCGGTTGGCGCCGATGTAGGTTCCCATTTCCGTGCCGATGCCGATGTAGCTGGCGGTTTGGAACTGCTGAATCTGGGTCCACAGGTAGCGTTCGAGTTGGGGGAGATTGTCGAGGGAAATCAACCCCAGTCGCACGGCATCGACGTTGATTTGGTTGACGAGGTGGGGGGTTTCGAGATAAGTTTCGAGTTCCTGGCGAATGCGGTGGCTCACCTCCACCTGCAACTGGGTCGCCAGGTCGTTGACGGCGCGGGAGCCGTTGCGAAAGGAGAGCCACCCCGTCAAGCCCACCGCCATAATAATTTGTAGGAAGAAGGGGACGACCAAAACCAGGCGCAGGGACAATTTGGGCCTGTCGTGCGGTTGCCGGCGAAATAAAGCCTTCAAACCCATGTGTAGAGCCTCCCCAGATCGGCGTTCGGAACCGAGCGAAAATCCTGTCAATCTTGAATATCCCAACGCGACCGGGCCAAATCCGGAGCGGTGGCGCTTCGGATTGCCTCTGGCACTCGATCTTCCCCCCGTTCACTTACATGGTATAGCAACCGCCCGGGTAGTTAGGACATCCGAAAATCCCGAAACCTCCCAATTATTGGCTGTTAAGTTTTGCTGATTGCCCAAACCTGACTGCTGATTGCTATAAGCTGGAATAGAGCGAGAACGGGGTCAAGTGCGCGATCGCCCCCCCAATTTTTACGATTGACAATTTGACCGTTTCTCACCCGTCTTTTCGCGACAATTTTCCGAAATTTTGCCCCCATCAGCCGGAATTGCCGGCGGTAATACCCCTGATGGATGAAGCTCCTGATGGGTTAAAACCCGCTCCCCAAATCCATCGATGTGTCCGAAGATGTAACAAGAGCTCGAAGCAAAAATTGTTCAGATATTTGTGATGGGGGAACGCTCCCCGGTCAACTCTTTTAAATGACGCTCTTTTGCTTCGGAGTGGGTAATTGCAATCACCCATTTTGGGCGGCCCGACCCAATCCCAACTCGGGCGGATTCCGAATCAGGGTAAATCTAACATGAAAAAAATTGTTGTGATGCTCGGGCTGGTGGCCTCGACGAGCTGCGGGTTACTATTGTCTGCGGATTTTGGCGTGATCGAATCGGCTCAATCGTCGTCCTGGAATCGCGTCAGAAATGAGAATCCCGTCATCGCTCAGACGGGGTATGAGGGGAGAAATGAGGACGGCGAGAGCGAAACCGTAGACACCTCGAGTTGAGTCGAGCGGCGCCGTCGCCACATCCGTTACCAATAGGGTTGGGTAGCCATGAGTTCCTTGGCAGATTCGATGTCGAGGGGGCGGGCGAAAAAGTATCCCTGGCCAAATTCACATCCCAATTCCTTGAGATAGGCCAGTTGTTGGGGGGTTTCGATGCCTTCCGCGATCGCCCGCATCCCCAAAGAATGGGCGAGGGTGACGATCGCCTGGAGAATTTTCAAATCTTCGTCGGTGCGGCCAATGCCGCTGACGAAGGCGCGATCGATTTTCAACGTGTCCACGGGGAACTGTTGCAGGTAGCTGAGGGAGGAATAGCCGGTTCCGAAGTCGTCGATGCTCAACTGCACCTGGCGAGCTTTGAGTTGTTCGAGGATGGCGATCGCGATTTCGGCGTTGTCCGCGATGGCACTTTCGGTGATTTCCAATTTCAGGTGAGAGCCGTCGAGTTCCGTTTCCGCGAGGATGCGATCGACCGTTTCCACCAGTTGCGGTTGGGAAAACTGCTTCACGGACAAATTGACACTCAGCGTCAGAGTGGTGTAGGGTCCGAGCCGCTGCATCTGCCAGTCCCGCAGTTGGCGGCAGGCTTCCCGCAACACCCACAGTCCCATCGGGACGATCAACCCCGTCTCTTCCGCCACCGGAATAAAATGGCTGGGGGAAATCACCCCCCGGGTGGGGTGTCGCCAGCGGACGAGGGCCTCGAAACCGGCCAGCTTCCCGGTTTTCAGAGAGACAATGGGCTGGTAGTACAACATCAGGCCTTGATTTTCGATCGCCAACCGCAGGTCCGTTTCGACCTGGAGTCGGGTCATAGCCTCGGCGTGCATGGTCTGGTTGAAGACTTGGTAGCAAGTGCGACGGTCGGACTCCTTCGCCCAATACATCGCCGTGTCCGCATCCCGCAAAATCTGTTCGGGCTTTTCGTAGGTGTCATTTCCCAAAACGATGCCGATGCTGGCATTGGTAAATACCTCGTACTGGCCGGCAATTTTAAACGAAATGTCGAGTTGTTTTTGAATCCGCTCCGCCAGGGCGATCGCTTCGTTGAGACTGTCAATTTCCTCCAACAAAATCGTAAATTCGTCTCCCCCCAACCGGGCCAGCAGGTGGGGAGATTTCACGCAGGGGGCCAACCGTTCCGCGATCGCGACCAGGAGTTCGTCCCCTATCAAATGTCCCAAAGAATTGTTGATCACCCGGAAGCGATTGAAATCCAAAAATAACATCGCAAACTGATAGTTCGGTTCCCGTTTGGCGCGGGCGAGGGACTGGTTCAACTGGGTCATAAATAGCGCCCGGTTCGCCAACCCCGTCAGGTGGTCGTGCCACGCCATGAACAGCAACTTTTGCTGGGCGTGCTGCCGCTCCATCACTTCTTGCTTCAATTTTCGATTGCTCTCTTCGAGTTGGGCGGTGCGCTGTTTGACCCGCAATTCGAGTTCTTCGTTGAGGCGAACAATTTGCGATCGCGCCGCGAGTAAATTGAGTTGATTCTTGACCCGGGCCAGAACTTCTTCGACCTGAAACGGCTTGCCGATATAATCCGCGCCCCCCACCCCAAAGGCTTTCACCTTGTCCGCAACTTCATTCAACGCGCTCAAAAAAATCACCGGAATTTCCCGAGTTTCCGGGGCAGCTTTCAGATGTTCGCAGACCTCGTAACCGTCCATCTTCGGCATTTTTATGTCGAGTAAAATCAAGTCCGGCAGGGCTGTTTTGGCAACGATTAAAGCCATCTTGCCATCGACGACGCTCCGCACCTTGTACCCCTGCTGTTTCAGGGTATTGGAGAGAAAGCGGAGGTTGTTGGGCGTATCGTCAACCACCAGAATATTGGCACTGGTAAAAGCGGTCAAACTATCGATCATAGAAATTGACAGATGGATGGGATAAAAAAGGGCGAGGGATTGCAAGAATCAATGGACTCCGGTCAATTATAGGCGATCGATTTAAAGTTGCAACGGGGGGAAATCGGCCGGAACGTCGGGGAGTGACTCCCCATCCGCAACCAGTTCCGAAAAATTGGGAAACTCAATCCCGAAAGTCACCTCCAGGCTCGGACAAACTCATGATGCGATCGCAGCGAAAATTCAGAACCAATTCAGTCAGCGAATTCGCCAGCGGACGCTCGGTTTCGGGAATTTGTCGGATCAAATTGAGCATCAGTTCGTCATCGGCACCCATAGCAGCTTGGTGGAGTTGGGCGACCCAATCTTTCGGCATCACCTGCAGATCCGTCCGCGTCGGCTCCTGCTGGGTGAACTGGGACTGAATCGCACCAGGGCAAACCCTTTCGTAGATATCATCTGACCCCAAACATTCTCTCATCTTTTCTAACAAAATGTCTTCCCGAAAGGGCTTGCTGATGAAATCATCGCACCCCGCCGCCAAAATTGCCGTCCGCTCCTCCTCCAAAGCGTTGGAGGTGAACGCGAGGATGGGTGTCCTCCGCCGTTTCCCCCAGGCTTTCTCCCCATCCCGAATTTGCCGGGTCGCTTCGTAGCCGTCCGCCACCGGCATCCGCACATCCATCAAAATTAAATGGGGGCGCCAACGCTGCCATTCGAGTACCCCATCCCGGCCGTTTTCCGCCGTCCGCACCTCGAAACCGATCGCGGCCAACAATTTCTGCAACAGCAGGCGATTTTCCCACTCGTCCTCGACCACGAGGATGCGGTAGGCGGGTTGGCCGGGGGCTAGGGCGACGGGTCGGGGAATGGGCGAGATCGCCGGAATCTCCTCGTCCGATACCGGAGCGACCCGGACGTGAAACTCGAAGGTCGTCCCCTGCCCCAACTGGCTGCGGACGCCCATTTTCCCCCCCATCAGTTCGACGTACCGGCGACCGATCGACAGCCCCAAACCGCTCCCCTGTCCCGATCGCCGCCCAGTTTCCGTCTGGCCAAAGGGTTCAAACAGGCGATCGAAGTCCTCGGGGGCGATACCGGGGCCGGTATCCTCCACTTCGCAGTAGAGCGTGTCCCAGGTCCCGGCGTCGCCCCGCGATCGCGAATTTCCGGCCGCAACCCGCAGGGTGACGCTCCCAGTTTCAGTAAATTTGATCGCATTTCCGAGTAAATTGATCAAAATTTGACGCAGTTTTCTTTCGTCCGCTTTCAGATATCGGGGCAGGTCGGAATCCCGCAGCACCCGCAAGACCAATCCGCCGGATTTGGCCTTCAGTTGAAACAGTTGTTCAAGGGAGTTCAGGAGAAAATAAAGGTCGAAAGGTACTGGGTTGAGCGAAATCACCCCCGCTTCAATTTTGGAGACTTCCAAAACGTCATTGATCAGGGTCAACAAATGTTCGCCACTCTGGCAAATGATGTTGAGATATTCCTGATTTTGCCGGGAAATTGCCGGATCGCGGGACATTAGTTGGGCGAACCCCAAAATGGCGTTCAGGGGCGTCCGAAGTTCGTGATTCATATTGGCGAGAAAAATACTCTTGGCGCGGTTGGCCGCCTCCGCCGCTTCTTCCGCTTTGCGGCGGTCTTGAATTTCCCGCTGCAGCCGTTCGTTGGTTTTTTCGAGAGCGGTTTTTTGCGCCTCGATCTTGACGCGATCGTCCATCTGCCGGACTTTGGCAATTTGGCTGAGTTCTTCGAGGAGTTCTCGCTCTTGGTTGACGGCTTTCAGGGCGGCTTCCGCCCGCTGGCGTTCGACGATTTCCCAGTTCATGCGCCGGTAACATTTTTTGAGTTTTCCCAGATTGGTTCTGAGTTTAAAATTGGCTTCTGCCAACTCTTTTTGCTGCTGATTGAGGCGACTTTCTAACTGTCGATTTTTGAAGGTTAGCTCTCGGTTGATCCGGAATAAATATCCGCCGCCACCACCCCCAGCTAACAGCAAGATTACAGCCCAGATCCACCCCCCAGAACCCGATCGCGCCGGCGGTTGCGATCGGCGATCAAATTGGGGTACAGAGCCTTCTTTGGAGGGTAGATTGGACTCCGGAATCACTTCATAAGTCGGGCTGTCTTGAGCCGAAACTGCGGAGATAAAAACGGGAAAAAAGCTGCATAAAATTATAGAGACAATCATCAAATAACAAGTTTTAGTGTATTTGTTTGTGGATAATTTTTCATTCATAGTTGCCATGGTTATATAACTCACCATCGAGGCGATCGCGCGATCAAGGCTTCTAGGCTCTCGGCATCGAGGGATTTAGAGAAGAAAAACCCCTGTCCAAATTCGCAGCCCAGCGATCGCAGATGGGCGAGTTGCTGAGGGGTTTTGATTCCCTCGGCGATCGCCCCCATCCCCAGGTTATGCGCCAGGGTGACGATGGCGGCGACGATTTTAAAATTATCAGATTTTTCGCCAATTTTATTGACGAAAGAGCTATCAATTTTGAGGGTATCGACGGGGAGGTTTTGCAGATAACTTAAAGAAGAATAGCCTGTCCCAAAATCGTCGATGCTCAATTTCACTTTTAGAGCTTTAAGTTGATTCAAAATGTCAATGGCATGGTCAGCATTTTCCATGACGGCACTTTCGGTAATTTCCAGCCTCAAATTCGTGCCGTCCAATCCCTGCCGGAGCAGTGCCTCCTGCAAGCAATCCAAAAGATCGGGCTGAGAAAACTGCTTCACAGACAGGTTGACGCTCAAGGTATAATCCCAGTTATTTCGATATTTTTCTTTCCAAACTCGGAGCTGCCTGCAGGCTTCTTCCCACACCCAAAGCCCCAGGGGAATAATCAATCCCGTCTCTTCGGCAACGGGGATGAAATCGCCGGGATAAATCAAGCCGAAATCGGGGTGTATCCACCGGATCAGCGCCTCAAATCCTGCCACCTTGCCGGAGCGCAGAGACACGATCGGTTGGTAGTTCAAAATGAACTCCCGATTCTCGATCGCCCGCCGCAAATCCATTTCCAAAGCTAGACGTTTTTGGGCTTGGGCGTGCATGGTGGTATCGAAGATCTGATGGCGAGCTTTTCCCAGATCTTTCGCCCGATACATCGCCGTGTCCGCATCGCGCAAAATATGTTCGGGCTTTTGATAGTTCGCCCCCCCCAAAACGATGCCGATGCTGGCATTGATAAACACTTCGTACTGATCCAACAGATAAAAAGGGGCACCGAGTTGATTTAAAATTAGATCGGCAATTGTCACCATCTCATCTTGGCTTTGAATCGACTCCAATAAAATGGTAAATTCGTCCCCCCCCAGGCGGGCGATCGTGTGGGATAAAGGGATGCAAGACCGCAGTCGCTCCGCGACGGCAACCAGGAGGGCATCCCCCACCAAATGACCCAGAGAATCGTTAACCACTTTGAAGCGATCGCAGTCGAGAAACAAAACTGCAAATTGACGTTCGGGGCATTTTTGGGCGCGGTTCAAGACTTGGGTCAGTTTCTTCATAAACAGCGCCCGGTTCGGCAAGTCAGTGAGGGTATCGTGCCAGGCCATGTGCAGCAATTTTTTCTGGGTCCGCTTGCGTTTGAGAATTTCAATTTTGAGGACTCGATTGGTCGATTCCAGCTTGGCTTGGGCCTCCTGGCGACGGACAATTTCCCGCTCCAACTCAGCGGTGCGATCGCGGACCCGCCGTTCCAATTCCCGATTCAACGTCCGAATTTCCGCCTTCGCCCTCAACAGGTCGAGTTGGTGTTCGATCCGAGTCACCACTTCCTCAAATTGAAACGGCTTGCAGATGTAATCCATTCCCCCCACCGTAAACGCTTTCACCTTCTCTTCCACGTCGTCCAAGGCGCTCAAAAAAATCACCGGGATATCTACAGTGGACGGGTCCCCTTTCAGGCGCTCACAGACCTCGTAGCCGTCCATCCGGGGCATTTTGATGTCGAGTAGAATCAAGTCTGGCGGGGCGAGGTGGGCGACCCGGAGAGCCATTTGTCCGTTCACCACACAGCGGACGTTGTACCCCCGGGCTATGAGAGCAGTCGATAGAAGGTGGAGATTTTCAGGCGTATCATCAACGACGAGGATATTGGCTTTCGGCATCGGGAATTTGTTCGATGAGATCGATAATGCGGTCACAGCGGAAATTGCAGACCCAATCCTCGACCGCCGCCAGGATACCGCACCTTCCGGGCAATCTGGCAATCACCTCTAAAATGTGATCGTTAATCGACGCGGCCAATCGGAGACGGCGATCGAATCGGGGATGGGAGGGTATCGATATCGGCAAACTGGGAAGATGAATTAGACCCCGGAACTGTTGGGGTCGAGCCCGAACGGAGATATCGAACACCCAAGTATGGACTGAGATTTTCCAACAGCGAGTGTTGACGAATAGGTTTGAGGAGAATACTGTTGCAGTCTGCCAATTTGATGATAGACCCTTCCGATTTAATTTTATCTCCAATTGACCTGACATCCGATGCGATCGCCCCCCTGATGCCGTGCTTCTCCGACGGCTTCCTCGGCGATGGCGACAATCGTATCAGGCAACAGGTCGAATTGCGGAATCGTGCTGGCAATACCCAAGCTGAGTGTCACCTTCCGATCAATCCCCCGTTCGTGGGGAATCCCCAGTTGGTGGACTTGTCCTCGAATGGCTTTTGCCACTTCGACGGCACCCCGGTGGTTGGTGTTGGGAAGGATAACGGCAAACTCCGACTGTCCGCAGTACAGGACCCGATCGGCTGGACGTTTGGCTTGGCGATCGATGGCTCGGGCGATCTGTTCCAAACACCAACTGACACTATCGTAACCATATAAATGATTGTACGCTTGAAAAGAATCGATCTCGCATAAAATTAGCGACAGGGGCATTTTTTCCCGGGCCCCTCGCCGCCATTCCCGGTTTAAAGCCTCGTCAAATTCCCGCCGGTATTCCTCCCGGATGGGGAAATCAAACTGACAAGAGTCGGGAATTTCCCGATGGGAGGAATTCAGTTGCCGGCGAATTCGATCCGCAACCTGTTCCGCTTTTTGGCGATCGCGGACGGGGTGTCGAAACTGACAATTGATGCCGGTCATTTCCCGATAAACCCGGGAGAGTTTGAGTTGATTGGCGACCCGCACCAAAATTTCTGCGGGGCGAAAGGGTTTGATAATGTAGTCCAAATGGCGATCTGGAAAAATATCGCCGGTTTCGACGATGCAATCGAGGGTTCCCAACAAAATCACCGGAATGTCGTAGTTTTGGCGCAGGATATCGAGGTCATTTAAAAGCGTGTGGCGATGCATATCTGACCAACTAACTGAGAGCAAAATCAAGTCCGGTGCTGTCATCTTGATCGCGCTCATCGCCATTTTTATACTCAGGGATTTTCTGACTTTGTAGCCCGCATCGAGTAGCAGTTTAGATAGAAATTGGATGTCATCTAACTGAGAATCGATCACCAAAATATCGGCACCGTTTTGAGTCGTCGGATTGGACTCATTCATCATATCGTTCTCCGAAATACTCGCTCCTAGGTAAATGAGATGACTGGGTTCGTCGGTGAGTTTTAAAATAGAATTTTCGCCCCGGCAGTTCCCCGAAAATATGAGAGACATAAGAATGCCAATTTTTGCCCTTCGATTTTCCGATAAATCCGACGTTAAATGTTGACGATAGGACATCCAAAAACCGAATTTTTCCAATCCAAAATTACCCCAAAAATGTGTCAACCCCCAAACAAATTATTTTTAATCCTCTTAATGAATTCGGAGGTCATACTTTTGAATTTTGAATTGTGAACATCCCGCTGGGGAAGGGCGATCGCTGGCTGCGCGATAGTTTGGTTCGATCGCGCAACGTCTCAGCGACGGCTAAATATGGGGTCTGCTGTAGAGATGATTCGGATCGGATCGGAAAATAATTTTATCCTCAATATTAACTGCACCCTGATGCTACAACTTGCATCTCTTCTACCCCTCAAATGAATCGGGCAACCTGAAAGCGCCATTGAAATCGCTTCGATTTTCTGAACTTGGACAGCCCCACAAATATGGCGAGGAATAATATCCTAAGTATATAGCAGCGTGAAATGATTGGTAAGAGAGAAATGTTGAAATTGCTGTGTTTGAGTAACGGTCACGGCGAGGATGCGATCGCCGTCCAGATTTTGCGACATCTCCAGGCCGACACCGACCGACTCGCCGCCCTGCCCTTGGTGGGGGAGGGAAAGGCTTACGCCCAACTAGAAGGGGTTCCCATCGTCGGCCCGGTGCGACAGATGCCCTCCGGCGGGTTCGTTTACATGGACGGACGGCAACTGCTGCGGGACTTGCGGGGGGGACTGCTGCCACTCCTCGGCGCCCAGGTGCGGGCGGTGCGCCGCTGGACCCGACAGGGGGGCGCGATTCTGGCGGTGGGGGATATCGTCCCCCTAGCCTTGGCCTGGTTGAGCGGCGCCGACTACGCCTTTGTGGGGACGGCGAAATCGGAATATTACCTGCGGGACGATCGCGGGCCCCTATCTCGACAGTCTTGGGCGCAACAGTGGGAGGGGTGGTCCGGTTCGGTGTATTTGCCCTGGGAACGCTGGTTGATGAGCCATCCCCGCTGTCGGGCAGTGTTTCCCCGGGACGGGCTGACGACCCGGATGCTGCAAAAGTGGGCGATTCCGGCCTTCGACCTGGGCAACCCGATGATGGATAATTTGCAGCCACAGGGGGCGATCGCTCCCGAAGTCCCGGGTCAATTTTCCTTGAATTTGACCCTACTGCCCGGATCTCGAACTCCGGAAGCCTACGAGAATTGGGGGTTAATTGCGGATGCGGTGGAGGCCCTAGCTGTCACCGGGGAGAGCCCCTGCGGTTGGGCTGCGATCGCCCCGAGTTTGGAATTACACCCCTTTTGTCAAATTTTGGAGAACCGGGGATGGCAGGAAATCCCACTAAAGGGAAGCCGGGGGGAGCGACAATTTAACCGGGACAATGCCACCATTATTCTCACCCGCGACGGATTCAACGACTGCCTGCACCGGGGAGAAGTGGCGATCGCAATGGCAGGGACGGCCACGGAGCAGTTTGTCGGTTTGGGGAAACCGGCGATCGCAATTCCGGGCCAAGGACCCCAATTCACCCCGGCCTTTGCAGAAGCCCAAAGCCGCCTACTCGGTCCGTCCCTCATTGTTGCAGAAACCCCCACCGATGTCGCCGAAACCGTGCGATCGCTCTTGAACGACCCGGAACGACTGCAGGCGATCGCCAAAAACGGCCCCCACCGCCTCGGACAACCCGGAGCCGCCCGCCGCATCGCCAATTGCCTGATATTGCAAGCAAAAAATT
>JBNGCR010000135.1:0-14837 GCA_050045915.1 Limnospira sp. | reverse complement strand
GGCCGAAGCCGCCACATTTTGAGTGTGGTGCGTCTACCAATTTCGCCATCCGCCCAAATTGGCAACTTTTTCATTATACACCATTTTCTTGCCCTGCAACAAAAAATTATAATCCGGACTGCCGGCCCAGCGATCGATCTCCCGAGCCCGCAAAACCGGCAGGGGGTGGGTCAGTTGGGACGTCTGGGCCTGTTTGAGCAATTCCCCCAACTCGTCCCGGCTCATCTCGTCGTAGGCCTTCGCCTGCTCCAGGAACGCATCCAAATTCAGTTGCGGTGCCAGGGTCGGGGAACCCCCGGAGAGCTTCATCAGCACCGACATCACCACCCGGGGATCTTGAGTCGCCAACAATGCGGCGCGATCGCAGGTAAACTCCGCACAGCGCACCCACTCCAAAATTTGAGCTTGCAGGGACTGCACCAACACCGCCCCCACCGTCGAGAGACTTCCGGCAGCCAAAACCACCAAATTCGCCAACGTCAGGTAAACCCCGTGTTCGCACTTCAGGTGTCCCAACTCGTGGGCGATCACCGCCTGAATTTCCTCCGGCGTCAGCAAATCGATCAAGGCCGTATGCAGGACGATAAAGGGCTGTTTCCCCCGCATCGCGAACGTATAGGCGTTGGGAACCGGAGACGATCGCACATAAAGCTGCGGCGGTTCCAAATCGAGGGTTTTGCAAGCATTCAGGAGCAACTCGTGGAGGTGGGGAAGCTGTCGCTCGCCGACCAAAACGCTCGACGCGATATTTTCCAAATAGAAAAACTGCTCTCCGAGGGAGCCGAGCAACTGGCGCACCATCAAATCCAAACCGGGCACCTGTTTTAAAGCGGTGGTCGCCTGCAAGTCCAGGGGGTGGCGGAAGTGATCCGCTTTCAAACCAATCAGGGGAATTTGAGAGAAAGCCATAGCCGTCAAATAACAAAGTGATAGAAGGAATCAGGCGGGTTAGCGATACCTGGGGTCAGCCGCGGGAAGCTATCCCGCCTCCATCTTAATTATTTGAGCACAACTGATTCGTCTTTGCAGGCGGGAGTCGGTTCGGTTTCTTCCTGGGGATCGATGCGCTCGATGCGGGCCCCCAACTGTTTCAGCTTCACATCCAAGCGATCGTAACCGCGATCGATGTGTTGCAGGCCCTCGATGGTGCTTTCGCCCTCAGCGGCTAAAGCGGCGATCACCATTGCAGCACCGGCCCGCAAATCCGTCGCCTTCACCGGAGCACCGGAGAGGAAGGGGACACCCCGGATCACTGCCGTATTGCCTTTCATGCGGATATCCGCCCCCATGCGGATCAACTCGGCGACGTGGTGCAGGCGGTTCTCGAACACCGTTTCCGTCAGCAGGCTATTTCCCTCGCTCAGAGTCAGCAAGGACATGAACGGCGCCTGCATATCCGTGGGAAAACCGGGGTAGGGGAGGGTTTCGATGTCGGTGGCCAAGCTTTGGGGGCCGGGAATGACGCGGACGGTGTTGTTTTCTTCCGGCACGATTTTTACTCCGGTTTTCCGCAATTTGGCGATCACTGCGGTCAGGTGGTCCGGGATGATGGACGCGAGGGTCAACTCAGAACGGGTGATGGCAGCGGCCAACAGGAAGGTTCCGGCTTCGATGCGATCGGGGATGATGGAATAGTCCACCGAGTGCAGGCGATCGACACCCGAGATGACCAGCTTTTTCGTCCCGGCGCCCTTGATTTTCGCCCCCATCGCCCGACAGAAATTCGCCAGATCGACGACTTCCGGCTCCTGGGCTGCGTTGTCGATGATGGTTTCTCCGTCAGCCAGGGTCGCGGCCATCATCAGGGTTTCGGTGGCCCCGACGCTGGGATAGTCGAGGTAGATCTTGGCCCCTTTCAGACGGCGATCGCTGCCGGTGAGGTAGGCGTGGACGATGCCGTGGTCGATGTGGACGTGGGCGCCCATCGCCCGCAAGCCCTGGACGTGCAGATCGACGGGTCGAGCTCCGATCGCGCATCCCCCCGGCAGGGGAACCTTGGCGACACCCAACCGGGCCAGCAAAGGCCCGATCACGAAGAAACTGGCCCGAAGCTGACTCACCAACTCGTAGGGGGCATGAGATTGGTTGATATCGCCGGCGTTGATCGCGATCGCGTCGCCGTCCCGTTCCAGCTTCACCCCCAAGGCGGATAGAACCTGACCCATCCGGGCCACATCCACCAGGGAGGGAACGTTACGAATGCGACAGTCTTCGGAACACAACAAGGCGCCGGCCATCACGACCAAGGCTGCATTTTTGGCGCCGCCGACCGTAACTTGGCCTTGAAGTGAGGAACGGCCCACAATCTTGAGAATGGGCTGATTGCCATCGGATGCGGCAGAAGGATTGGACGAGCCGAGCGTGAGTGTAATGGGTCTACCCTCCACAATTGAGTTGACGTTCATTAATTTTTTTGTTCTGATTCTACCGGAAAGAATCCAGATGTCTAGGGGGATGGGGACTCGGCGCCGGAAACGCTGGGATGGAAATGCCGGGGGGGTCGCGATCGCAACCCTTTCCAGGGAATCGGTAATTTCACTCAGACGGGCTGCACTCCCCCCCCCTTTTTCAATTCCCCCCTAAAATCTAAGCATTAAAAACACTCAAAGGTGAGGTTGAGATGGAAATCGGTGTCCCCAAGGAAGTCAAAGATCAGGAATTTCGGGTGGGATTGAGTCCGAGTAGCGTCCGAGTCTGCTGCGAAAAAGGCCATCAAGTGTTCGTGGAAACAGCGGCGGGGACTGGCGCCGGATTCTCCGACGAGGATTACCTGCAGGCCGGAGCTAAAATTGTACCCGACGCGCGGGAGGTTTGGAGCCGCGAGTTGGTGGTGAAAGTTAAAGAACCCCTCGCTTCGGAATATCCCCTGATTCAAAAGGGGCAACTGTTATTTACTTACTTGCATCTGGCCGCGGATCGGGAGTTGACCGAACATCTCATCAACAGTGGCGTAAATGCGATCGCCTACGAAACCGTGGAACTCTCCGACGGACGGCTCCCCCTGCTCACCCCCATGAGCATCATCGCCGGACGCCTGTCGATCCAATTCGGCGCCCGATTTTTAGAACGCCAGCAAGGGGGACGGGGAGTCCTCCTCGGCGGCGTCCCCGGCGTCCGACCCGGCCAGGTGGTGATTTTGGGCGGCGGCGTCGTCGGCACGGAAGCGGCCCGCATCGCCGTCGGTATGGGGGCGAAAGTGCAAATTGTCGAAATCAACGTGGACCGGCTCTCCAATTTAGAAACGCTATTCGGATCGCGGGTCGAACTTCTCTACAGCAGTTCCGTACAAATCGAACGGGTCGTTCCCGAAGCGGATTTGTTGGTCGGTTCCGTCCTGGTTCCGGGGAAACGGGCGCCTATCTTAGTTTCCCGCGACTTGGTGGCAAAAATGCGCCCCCGTTCCGTACTCATCGATGTCGCCGTCGATCAGGGGGGTTGCATCGAAACCCTGCGACCCACCTCCCACACCCATCCCACCTACGTCGAGGAAGGCGTCGTCCATTACGGAGTCCCGAATATGCCCGGGGCTGTCCCCTGGACGGGAACCCACGCCTTGAATAATAGCACCCTTCCCTACGTTTTGAAACTCGCCGATCGCGGCATCCCGGCTTTGGCTGAAAATCCCCCCTTGGCTAAAGGGTTAAATGTGGAAAATCACCAACTCGTCCACCCCGCAGTCCGGGAAGTTTTCCCGGATTTGTAGGAATATTGCGGGGTTCGGTTAGGCAACCTGGAACGGTTGCCTCTGGATGTTGGAAATGTCGCATTGACGGCTACAACGACTAGGAGATCGTGCATTGTTTTCTCTCGACGATCGCCAAACCTTCCTTGAGGGCCATCAAGCGATCGCCCATCCAATAATTCCCCGGAATTAACCCGGCAATCCCCATCTTTTCTAAACGACTTTTCACCTTGCCAGTTGCCCCGACGACAATCACATTCCGCTCTGCATCGAGGGCCTCTTTGATCGAACTTTCGATCGCCAAAGAAGAAGTCACCCCCAGAACCGGCACTTCACTCAAATCGACGATCAGCACGTCATAGCTATTGATCGCCTGATGTTCTCTGGAAATCGCTTTCGCCACCCCAAAAATCATCGGACCGCTCAAATGGAACAGCAAAACTCGGCCGTTGGCTGCATCCAAAATTTTCTTTTCATCCTCGTTAAGAACAATTTGATCGTCCGCATCTGTAATCGCCTTAACTGACTGAGATTGCAACTCATCTAGCCGTTCGATGGTCAAGATATTGGCGATAAATACGCCCACCGCTACGGCGACCATCAAATCTACAAATACCGTCAGTAAGACCACGCCATAAACAATGCCCGCCGCCTTCCACGAAATTTTGTGAACCCGCTTTAAAAATCCCCAATCAATAATATTGATCCCCACCTGTAAAACAATTGCCGCCAAAACCGATAAAGGAATACCAGCGGTCAAAGGTGCCGCCCACAACACCACGATTAATAACACTAACGCCCGACTAATTCCCGCCAAAGCCGTGCGTCCTCCGGCGTAGATATTCACCACTGTTGCCGTGGTCGCGCCCGAACCCGCAATGCCACCACATAACCCGGTAATTAAATTCGCCACCCCCTGACCAATTAACTCTTTATTTGAGTTATGTTCAGTCCGAGTCAGACTATCCGAAACCAAACAAGTTAACAGACAATCAATGGAACCCACCATCGCCAAAATCATGGCATTCACAGACATTAACCGCAAATCTTGTGGGGTAAATGTCGGTATTTGCAGTTGAGGGAGTCCGGGTTTAATTTCCCCGATGGTGGCAATTGTCCGAATCTCAACTCTACTAAAAATCACCAATGAAATGATTGTACCGATGACCAAAGCCACCAGTTGAGGGGGGACAACTTTTTTCAGGTTAGCCGGATAAAAGAATAGAATGGCGAGGGTAATTGTTCCGAGAATCATTTCCCAAGGATTGATATTGGCGATTAAATTGGGGAAATTCTTAATCACACCAATTACACCCCCTGCCGGGGTTTCTTGACCCAGGAATGGAGCAATTTGTATAAAGATAAGAATCACGCCAATTCCGGTCATGAACCCAGAAATAACGTTGTAAGGAAGCATCGTAATATACTTCCCTAATTTCAAGATCCCAAATAACATTTGAAACAATCCCGCCATCATCACGACGGTAAAAGCCATCGCTAAACCTTTTTCGGGATTGTTTGCCATTAACTCGGTAATGACTGCCGTGACAATTACCGTCATCGGGCCGGTGGGTTCGGAGATGAGGCTGGGAGTTCCGCCAAATAGGGAAGCGAAAAATCCAACCAATATCGCCCCCCACAAACCCGCAGAAGCCCCCGCCCCGGAAGCGATTCCGAAAGCCAGTGCCATGGGTAAGGCGACCACGGCGGCGGTTAATCCACCAAAAATATCTCCTTTGAGATTGCGAAAATGTATGGTATTGGTAATCTGCATTAAGTGTTCTCCTGAATTAGGTGATGACTGGGAATTGCTCGGAAGTTGAACTAACGGAACAATAAAACTGGAATGTTGCTACTTCTCAACATTTGGGCGGTCGTGCTGCCGATGACTAAATGACGGATACGACTATGACCATAGGCTCCCATAATTAACAGGTTGATCTGGAGTTCGGTGACCGCATGGGCGATCGCTTTTTCGGGTTCTTCCCCTTCTCTTAGGTGACAAATTGGCTCGATTCCAGCCACTTGTAAGACTTCCTTTGCTTGATTCAGTCGTTCCATCGCACGGCGATCGCTATCAGTTTTAGCGACAGTTAAAATCTGCAACTCTAAATCCTTAAACCAGCGAGATTTGGCAATAAATTGCAAGATTTTATAACCCGTTTTACTGCCATCATACGCCACCATACATCGCCGAATGGGTTGATATTCAAAAGGAATAACTAAGCAGGGTTTACGACTACTACGGACAACCCGCTCCAAATTTGCCCCCAGATGTCCAGAAGCAAAACTCGCCGCCTCTCCCCGTTTCCCCAATACAATTAAATCATAATTATCCTCAAATTCTTCTAGGCAATCGACTAAAAAGCCAGTTTTGTGAATCAAATTAATGTTACCAACCCCGGCTGCTTTCAGACTCCGGGCGGCTGTTTGCAAAATTAATTTAGCTTTCTCGTGGTTCAGTTTGGCTTTTTCATGTTCCAACTCAACCAGACGATTGAGTAAATTTTCGGAAGCATCAATACCTATACTACCACTAAAATTCCCGGTGGAGACGACCTGTTGACTGCGAATATCTGTCACAGACAAGACATCGATTTGAGATCCTAGTTGGGTCGCAAAATCCGCCCCATACCGATAACTATTTTCGGCCCAGGGCGAACCATCGGTACAAATCAATATTTTTTTCATTTGAATTACAGTGCTCAGAGCGAGGTTGAGTTGTGAGTTGAATGTCAGGATTCAGATTTGGGCAAGGTGTCTGGAGTTTTGTAGACGGCTAACTTATCGTACAATGTCGCGCTGGCTTGATTCAATCCTACCAGTTCGACTTCAGTTCCATTGCGTCGAAATTTGAGCACAATCCGGTCCAGCATTTCCACAGCTCCTTGATCCCACAGGTGTGCTTGGGTGAGGTCAATGGTAACGCGATCGACCAGTTCACTAAAATTAAAAGCCCCCAAAAATTCTTCTTTTGAGAGGAAGAAAATTTGTCCAGAAACCTTATAAATGCGGTGAGTTCCGTCTTCACTAAGGATGCGATCGACAACAACCAAGTCGGCAATTTTTTGAGAAAAGAACACCGTACTCATGACAATACCCGTGACCACCCCCAAGGCAAAATTGCGAGTAAAAATTGTCACGAACATGGTGGTTAACATGACGGCGGTTTCACTGCGAGGAATGCGGTTGAGGTTTTTGATTGATGACCAGCGAAATGTACCAATGGAAACCATAATCATGACGGCAACTAGGGTCGCCATTGGCATTTGTTTAACCCAATCCCCAAACAGGAGAATAGACAATAATAAAAATACACCTGATGCTAGGGTAGATAACCGTCCTCGTCCCCCGGACTGTACGTTAATGACTGATTGTCCAATCATGCCACAACCCGCCATTCCGCCAAAAAAGGCAGTCACAATATTGGCGATACCTTGTCCTTTGGCTTCTTGGTTTTTATCACTGGGGGTGTCTGTCAGTTCATCGACTAAGGAAGCGGTGAGAAAGGATGCCAGTAATCCAACAATGGCTAAGGTTAAAGAATAGGGTAGAATGATCCTTAATGTTTCTAAGGTGAGGGGAACTTGGGGGAGTGCAAACCAGGGTAAACTGTCGGGCAGTTCTCCCATATCTCCTACGGTCGGAACTTCTAATTTGAGGGCGATCGCCGCTAAGGTCATCACCGCTAAAGCCACCAAAGGGGAGGGAAAAACTTTGGTAAATCGGGGTAAGATATAAATAATTGCTAAGGATAAAACGGTGAGGACATAAACGGTGACTGGGACATTGGTAAGTTGAGGTAACTGAGCCAGAAAAATTAATACTGCCAAGGCGTTAATATAACCGATTGTCACCGCCCGAGGTACATATTTCATCTGGCGACCCAGTTTCAGTAAACCAAAAATAACTTGCCAGATTCCAGTTAATAAAGTCGCCGCCAATAAATAGGGTAAGCCATGCTCTTTCACCAGGTCTATCATCAACAGTGCCATCGCACCAGTTGCGGCTGAAATTGAGCCAGTTCTTCCCCCCAAAAAGGCGGTCATTACGGCAATAATAAACGAGGCGTAGAGTCCGACTTTCGGATCGACTCCAGCAATAATTGAAAATGCGATCGCCTCTGGAATTAGTGCGAGTCCGACGACAGCCCCCGCCAACAAGTCTCCGGTCACATTTGAGAACCAGTCCTGTCTCAACCTTCTAATTTTCAATTTTCCTCTCAGAGCAACAGGGAGATTATACCTGATGGAGGAGCCATTTGATTCTCTCGAAAAGGCGATCGCGGCTCCGGGAGTTGGGGGAGAAAAAGAAATAGAAAATCATCAATAGCTATCATTTATTGATTGATGATTTTCAATGGTCGCGGATCAATTTTGCCCCATATTTCGTTTGAGTTCTTCGAGTTCCTCATCCATTTCCCACTGGCGAAACTGTTGTTCCAGGGGATCGGCGGCTGATTTAAAACTGCTGTAGGGTGTCCCTTGATTCCAGGCTTGGGTTTCCCAGGGTTGCCCGGTCTGCTGGGCCTGTTGCGATCGCGCCGCCTGGACTTCCTGGTATCGGGCTTTCACTTCTTTGCGCCGTTCCTGAATCTGGCGATACAATGTTTTCGACTGTTCGATCCGGCTTTTGACTCCCTGCATCTGTCCCCAGGCTTGGTTCCCCTGTCGCAGCAGGGCGGCTTCCCGTTCTTGAGCACCTTGGGCTAGGTCGGGGCGGTTGGCAGCCTGGGCTTTTGCGACCCATTTGTGCCACTTTTGGATATCTTGGGCGATCGTCAAAATCTCTTCTTCCAATTTTTTTTCCTGGCGTTGCAGGTCTGCGATCAGTCGCAGGGTGTCGTCTTCCTGTTCCCGCAACTGCTCTTCGAGGGCTTGCAGTTCTAGGTGGGGATGTTCCCGCAGAAATTCCTCCAGGCGGGTTTCCAGAAAGCGGCTGAAATCTTCAAATAAGCCCATAATATCTGTGAATAGTGACTGTATCTATTTTACGGCCTGCGAGAAGGGCAAGGGATATTCTCTCCGAAGGGCAAGCGCAGAGGCTTGCCCCCACAGTTTGAATCTGGAAGTTAATGGATTTTGGGTTCTGGATTGATCCAAAGATAAGGGTAGCTTTCGGAAGTATTTGATAGGTTGGCTTTGACCGGATTTTCTAAAATTTATTTCCAAAATTGTTGAAATTATGGCTCATTTCTAACGATGCGATCGTAGCGTTCTGGTTGCCAAACTCGACTCGATTTCCAGAATACCAGTTTGGACAATTCTGGACTTTTGTGCAATTCAATATCAATTTTATATGATGGTAATTAATTAATCATCGGGTAGGGGCAAGCCTCTGCGCTTGCCCATGAAAACCTCATTTGGGCAACCCTGTAAGGTTGCCCCCACACCTGATTTGAACCGTTTAAAACTGTTCTCCGACGAAAATGGTGCGGACTTCGCCGTTCCGACGGATTACCGCTTCCTGGTTGACCACTTCCACCAAGGTCCAGCCGCTGGCGGCGACGCTTTCGCCGACGTAGATACGGCGGGCGACCCCGTTAACTTCAAATAATGCCGCGGAGCGATCGCCCAATTCCAAAATGCCGACGAGGGTGTGGATTGCGCCGGATTGGGGTTCAGTGGTGTCGGAGGCGGCGGCGGTCTGTTCGGGGGCGGGGGCCGGAGGAGCCGGAATGGGGGAAGGGATAGGAGGGGCGGGAATGGCGGCCGCGGGACTCGTCGGAGTCTCAGCTTGTTGAGGTTGTGCAGTGGTGGCGGTTTCCGTGGGAGTCGGATCGGCTTGGACGGCTGCGCCGGATGCCTGTCCGCCGGGGGTGGGTTGGGGCGGTTGCTGGTTCTGGGTCTGGGCCTGAAGTGTGGCCATCACCTGATTGGAGAGGGAGGCAGTTTGCTCGGAGGCCTCTTGGACGGCTTCGGCCACCCGATTGATCGCCGCGATCAGGTTATTGGTGTTGGCGAGAGCCGTCGTGTCGGGGTTTGACGGGGGCGCGTCGGGGATGGGAAGGGTGGGCAAATTCATCACGGGCGGGGCTCCGGGGAGGCCCTGAATTCCCGGTTGGGGGGTTGCGGTTTTCCCTTCAATGGTATCGAGTGATCGCTCCAAATAATCGACAAACTTCCCGTCCGCCTGGGTTTGGGCATCGAGTTGGGGGGCGACGGCGACGGGGGCGGGGGCAAATAGCCGCCCCAGACCGCCCCGGGTCGCCAACCACAGGGAGAGGGTGACGACCAAAGAGGCGCAGGCGGCACCGAGGAGGATGCGATCGAAGGACTCGGTGCGATCGGCCCGGGCGTCCCGCAGGTTCACTTCCGAGGACAGGGCCCCCTCCGTTTCCGCTTCAGCCTCGACCGCCGGCAGGATAATTTGGGGGACTTTGATGGATTGGAGGGAGATAAACTCCGGCTGTGCGGGATCTTTGGGTAGTTTAGAGCCACCTTCAAGGACGCGATCGACATCTCCGAAGATCTCGTCCATCAAGTCATCGGCGTGGGTGTCGATCGCCAACGGCTCCATCGGGGCCGGTTCGGCGAAGTCCACATCCGGGTTTTGACGTTTCATTTCCTGAACCATCCGTTCGATCCTCCCTCCTCAATTGGATTACCTCGTCGGTTATCATTATGCGATTGTTTTTACCCGATTTGGTTTCTCCGGCCCACTAATTTGATTCAATCTCAATATTCTACCGCCACAACGCCCCGGTTGTTCCACGGACGCCTACAAATCTGTCTCCCTTTCGATCGCCGCGCCGGAATCGGGCGGATAGGATAATGACAAACAAGAACATCGCGATCGCGCCAATTGTTGCGATCGCCGGGATTTTTCCCCGGATTCCATTCGTCAACCCCCTATCTCGGACTCAATTCCCGCCATGATCGACACTTCTAACTTCGTCGCCCAATATCAAGCCGCCGAATCCTTCCCCCAAATCTGGCCGATTTTGGCTCAGACGGTTCCCCAAGAAATCGCCCTGTGGGACCCTCACGCCCAGCCGGAAGTCCGCATCAGTTACGGCGAACTGTGGACGCAAATTCAACAATTCGCGGCTGGCCTGCAGCGGTTGGGGGTGGAACCGGCCGCCGACGACATCCCCCCCCGCATCGCCCTGTTTGCCGACGACAGCCCCCGGTGGATGATCGCCGACCAGGGAATCATGACCGCCGGGGCCGCCGATGCCGTCCGGGGGGCGACGGCTGACCCCGAAGAACTCGCCTACATCCTCCAAAATAGTGGCAGCACCGGCCTGGTGCTCGAAAACCTGGCTCTGCTCGACAAGTTGCACGGTGCCATCCAAGACCTGCCGATCCGATTTGTCGTCCTCCTCTCGGACGAAGATCCCGAACCGAAACACCCCCTCGCCCTCCCCGTCTTCAACTTTGGCCAACTCATGGCCCAGGGAGAAGACCTGACCCTCACCAAACCGGCGACGACCACCCCCGACGACCTGGCGACCCTGATTTACACCTCGGGAACCACCGGAAAACCCAAGGGGGTGATGCTTACCCACCGCAATTTGTTGCACCAACTCACCGCCCTCTACGATGTCCTCAAAGCCACCCCCGGAGAAATCGTCCTCAGCATCCTCCCGACCTGGCACAGTTTCGGGCGGGTGGGAGAATATTACTGCCTGTCCCAGGGGACGACGATCGTTTACACCAACATCCGCCATTTCAAGGGCGATTTGCGGAAGTTCAAACCCCACTACATGGTCAGCGTCCCCCGCATCTGGGAATCGATCCACGAGGCCGCCCAGAAGCAATTCCGGGAACAGCCGCCCAACCGCCAAAAATTGGTCAATTTCTTTTTCTCCGCGAGCGATCGCTACATCCGCGCCCGCCGGATCGTCCGGGGACTCACCTTGTCCGCCGAAAAAACCGAAAAAAAGGACAAAATGGCAGCCCGAGTGCAAATGTTGCTCTGGGCGCCCCTCCATGCCCTCGGGGATAAGCTGGTCTACCGAAAAGTGCGGGAGGCCGTGGGGGGGGAACTCAAATTAGCCGTCAGCGGCGGCGGGTCCTTGGCCATGCACTTGGAAAATTTCTACGAAATCGCGGGGATCGAGTTGCTGGTGGGCTACGGGCTGACGGAAACGGCCCCGGTGTTGACGGCGCGACGGTTGTGGCACAACCTGCGGGGGTCGGCTGGAAAACCGATCCCTCACACCGAAATTCGCATCATCGACCCCGACACTCGGCAAACCTGCGAAGTGGGGAACAAGGGGCAGGTGTTGGCGCGGGGGCCGCAGGTGATGGCGGGTTATTTTGAAAATCCCGAGGCTACCCGAAAGGCGATCGACCTGGAAGGGTGGTTCGACACGGGGGATATCGGCTGGCTGACCCGACAGCAGGATCTGGTGTTGACGGGGCGGGCGAAGGATACGATCGTACTCACCAATGGCGAGAATATCGAACCCCAACCCATCGAGGATGCCTGCGCCCGGAGTCCGTACATCGACCAGATCCTGTTGGTGGGGCAGGATCAGAAATCCTTGGGGGCGCTGATCGTCCCGAATGTGGAGGCTTTGAAGCAGTGGGCTACGGAGCAGAATGTCACCTGGGATTGGCCGGAGGGGGACGGCGGAACTGCCGCCCTCGAGAGTCAACCCGTTCAAGACCTGTTTCGCCGAGAGTTGAACCGGGAGGTGAAAAATCGTCCCAGCTACCGCCCTGACGATCGCATTGGCGCGTTCCGATTAATTTGGGAACCTTTCTCCGTCGAAAACGGGATGCTCACCCAAACCTTGAAAATCAAGCGCCCGGTTGTAATGGAGCGCTACCGCGATATGATTAACGAGATGTATTGAACCGGTGGGGGCGGCGATCGCAGTTGGCAAATTGCCGGGGAACGGGGGAACGAGCGATCGAAGGTCGTCCCGAACGATTCTGGAGCTTCCTACCATCTCCCGAACTTCGGCCGTCACCGAGTTGAGGTGTGGGTTGTCCAGACCGTCCCGACCGACCGCAGGCCCCCACGACTGACTTCTGAACACTGATAGGACACTTTTATGGAGATTTCCAAAAACCAACTGCTTCTGAAACGCCCCATCAATGTCAAAGCGATCGTTACCCCCCGGTGGAAAGAGGAAGCGCAACAACAACTGCAAGCTCAAATTAATCAGGTTGACTCTCAGCTCCAACAGCTCGAAATGCAGGGGCAGCGGATGATTGCCGAACTGAAAAAACAGAGCCTGCAACCTCCGGGTCCTGAAGTTTTGAAACAGATCGAAAATATCCAAAATCAGGTGAACGAACAGAAGAGTAAACTTCTGGATCAAAAAAATCAGAGCCTGCAACAACTGCAACAAATTCAGACCTTTGAACTCGAACAAGAGGTCAACCAAGGTCAGATTGAAAGCGTGTTTACCGTCGAAAAAGGCGACAATTTGATCAAAAAAATGCAGGTGGAAATTCTCCTCCGAGACGGCGTGGTGGAAGAAATTCGCGGCGACGTCTGACGGAGGCGATCGGGCCAGCTTTTGCCGATCCCGGTTCTTAGACCGGGGATGAGGGTGAAGCAACTTGTAGTAAAATCGACAGATGTCGATCGCGGACGAATCCGGAGAATTTGCCGTCGATGTCGGGACGAGGACAGCCCCGATCGCCCCGGTGTCTCTGAAATCGCCCCGAAAGGGAATCAACCCGGGGAGTCGGCGACTTCCCCGGGAATCAGTACCGGCCCGAGTCCGGCCGAACCGAACCGACAACCAACCTATCGGAAGCCCGCACCACAGCACCGCCTTGGTTTTTTCGGGCCCATTCACACGCACCCAACACCACAACTCAGCAGCTATGATTCACGAAGTGTTTATGCCAGCCCTCAGCTCGACGATGACGGAGGGTAAAATTGTTTCATGGCAAAAATCCCCTGGCGATCGCGTCAACAAGGGGGAAACCGTTCTCATCGTGGAGTCCGACAAAGCCGACATGGATGTGGAGGCCTTCCACGAAGGATTTTTGGCGACGGTCATCGTTCCGGAAGGGGGGGTCGCCGAGGTCGGCCAGACCATCGCCCTGATCGCCGAAACGGAGGCGGAAATTGAAGAGGCCAAACAAAAGGGAAGCGACCAAAGCGCCGGTTCTCAATCGAAATCGGAACCTGAACCCGCACCGCAGCAGGCGAAACCGGAACCTGTCGCCGCCACCGCCGGCTCGGATTCGACCCCCAGCCGCCGCAACGGCCGCATCGTCGCATCCCCCCGCGCCCGCAAACTGGCCCAGGAACTCGACGTGGATTTGAATACCCTGCACGGCAGCGGCCCCCACGGCCGGATCGTGGCCGAGGACGTGGAAGCCGCGATCGGACGGACTTCCGCCCCGGCCGCACCGCCGCAACCCGCGCCCCGACAACAACCCGCCCCGATGCCCGCCGCCGCCCCCGCACCGGCGACCGCCTCTGCACCGCCGCTGGGGGAAGTCGCAAAGATGAACACCCTGCAAACGGCGGTGGTGCGGAATATGGTCGCCAGCCTGCAGGTGCCGACGTTCCACGTCGGATACACCATCACCACCGACAATTTGGACCAACTCTACAAGCAGATCAAATCCAAAGGGGTGACGATGACGGCCCTCCTCGCCAAGGCGGTGGCGATGAGTTTGCAGAAATATCCGGTGGTCAACGCCAGCTACGTCGAGTCCGGCATCCAATACAATGCGGGTATCAACGTCGCCGTGGCGGTGGCGATGCCCGACGGGGGGCTGATCACGCCGGTGTTGCAAAATGCCGACAAAGTGGATATCTATTCCCTCTCCCGCAATTGGAAGGATCTCGTCGATCGCGCCCGGGCCAAGCAATTGCAGCCGGAGGAGTACACCACGGGAACTTTCACCCTCTCCAACTTGGGGATGTTCGGGGTCGATCGCTTCGATGCCATTTTGCCCCCCGGCCAGGGTTCGATCTTGGCGATCGGGGCCTCCCGTCCGGCCGTGGTCGCCACCCCCGACGGCATGATGGGCGTCAAACGCCAGATGCAGGTCAACATCACCTGTGACCACCGGATCATCTACGGGGCGGACGCGGCGGCGTTCCTCCAGTATTTCGCCCAGTTGATCGAAAATGACCCCCAATCTCTGACGCTGTAAAAGCGGAGGAAGCGGAGGGAGCGGAGGAAGCGGAGGGAGCGGAGGGAGCGGAGGGAGCGGAGGGAGCGGAGGGA
>JBNGCR010000134.1:12491-14839 GCA_050045915.1 Limnospira sp. | reverse complement strand
AGCCCCCGAGTCCCGATTTTTGACAAACTGGACAACCATTATCATGTCGAATTCCCAGCAGCGACAGTCCTGGATGGCAACTTTGGCGAAATCCTCCCTAAAAGCCCTGGAGGATAGAATCGCGGATTTGCAACCCCTGCCCCCCTACGATTTTTTGCGACCCCCGGAAATTGGCCTGACGATGGTCCGGGGGCGAGCCGGGGGGACGGGGGAAATTTTCAATTTGGGGGAAATGACCGTGACCCGGTGCGCGGTGCAGTTGGGCGACCCCGCCGCGATCGTCGGGTTCGGTTATGTGGCCGGCCGATCGCGCCGTCACGCGGAACTCGCGGCCCTGTGCGACGCCCTTTTGCAACATCCCCAGTGGCGCGATCGCATTCAAAAATCGGTGATCGAACCCCTGCAAGGCGAACTCCGGCAACAACACGCTGCCCGGGCCCGACAGACCGCCGCCACCCAGGTCAACTTTTATACGCTGGTGCGGGGGGAATCGGAATGACCGTTCAACTTCCCGGACTGGCCGATCCGGTCCACGACGCCCAAACCAGCTTCCGCGCCCTGTTGGACGCCCTGTCCCACCCCGGACGACCCCGGACGATTCCACCCTTTTTAACCCCTCCCGGCGACCTCAACCCGGCCTGCGCGATCGCTTGTCTGACCCTGTTGGACTTGGAAACCGAGGTCTGGCTGAGTCCGGAATTTGCCCCGGAGGTGGGGCGGTGGCTGGTGTTTCACAGCGGTTGTCGGTGGGGAACCGACCCCGGAACGGCGGATTTTGCCATCATTCGAGATATCGCCGAACTGCCCGATCTGACCCAATTCAATCCCGGGACGGCGGAAGAACCGGAAACCGCCGCCACCCTGCTGATCCAGGTTCCCAGTTTGCAGGGGGGAGAAGCCGTCACCCTCACCGGGCCGGGAATTTTGGGGGAACAAAACATTAATTTGCCCGTTTCTGACAAATTTTGGGTACAGTGGCGGGAAAATGTCCGACAATATCCGCAAGGAATTGACATCTTTTTTTTCAGCGATCGCGAGGTGGTCGGTTTACCCCGAACCGCCCAACTGAAACCGTCGGAAGGAGAGCGTTGAGATGGCTTACGTCGCCGTCAAGGGAGGACAACAGGCGATCGAAAATGCGGAGGCCCTGCTGAAGGCGTGGCGGCGGGGCGATCCGAACGTGCCGGAGTTGACCCTCGACCAGATCCAAGAGCAACTGTCCCTGGCCGTCGATCGCGTCATGTGCGAGGGGAGTCTGTGCGATCGGGAACTGGCGGCTTTGGCCATTAAACAGGCCTGGGGGGACTTGGTGGAGGCGGTATTTTTGCTGCGGGCCTACCGGACGACCCTGCCCCGGTTCTACTACAGCCAACCCCTGGATACGGGGAAAATGCAGGTTTCCCGGCGCATTTCCGCCATTTTTAAGGACGTCCCCGGCGGCCAGCAGTTGGGCCCGACGTTCGACTACATCCACCGCCTCCTGGACTTCAAATTGGCGGCGGAGGGGGAGGCACCGCCGGCGCCGGAAGCCGAAATTCCCCCATCAGACATCCCCCGCGTCACCGATACCCTCGGTCAGGAGGGGTTGCTGCAACCCGAACCCCCCCAGGACAACCGACCCGCCGACCTGACTCGTCAACCGTTGAAACTGCCCACCGGACGGGATGCGCGGTTGCAAAATCTGGCCCGGGCCGACGAGGGGTTTTTACTGGCTTTGGCCTATTCCACCCAGCGGGGGTACGGCAAAAATCACCCCTTCGCGGGGGAGGTGCGGGTGGGGATGGTGGAGGTGATCATCTGTCCGGACGAGTTGGGGTTCGAGGTGGCGATCGGGGAAATTACGGTGACGGAGGTGCAGATGGTCAACCAATTTTCCGGATCGAAGCAGATTTTACCCCAATTTACCCGCGGCTACGGGTTGACGTTCGGCTACAACGAGCGGAAGGCGATGTCGATGGCCCTGGTGGATCGGGCGATGCGATCGCCGGAATTGGGCGAGGCGATCCGGGGGCCGGCCCAGGATCAGGAATTTGTCCTCTCTCACTCCGACAATGTGGAGGCTCAGGGGTTTGTCCAACATTTGAAACTTCCCCATTACGTCGATTTTCAATCGGAGTTAAATTTGATCCGCCAAATGCGGCAGGACTATCGATGTTGAACCGCGTAGCACGGGCATCACGCCTGTCAATATTATAGGATTATATCCCCCTAAATCTCCCTTAGATCCCCCCCCCGCCCCCCTTAGATCCCCCCCCCGCCCCCCTTAGATCCCCCCCCCGCCCCCCTTAATAAGGGGGGAGCCAGAGGAGGCTTCGCTTTTAATTAATCCGGGGGAGCCAGAGGAGGCT
>JBNGCR010000134.1:4200-12391 GCA_050045915.1 Limnospira sp. | reverse complement strand
CCAGAGGAGGCTTCGCTTTTAATTAATCCGGGGGAGCCAGAGGAGGCTTCGCTTTTAATTAATCCGGGGGAGCCAGAGGAGGCTTCGCTTTAAGTTCAACGGGGATTTTATCCTCTAATTTACCCGGTCAGATTGAGAAAAACTATAGATGCAATTCAAGTCAATTTATGAGTGACAATGGAACGATAACAGAGACTCCAGAACCCGGATTTAACTTCGCGTATTTGGACGAGCAAACGAAGCGATCGATCCGGCGATCGCTCCTCAAAGCCGTGGCGATTCCGGGCCATCAAATCCCCTTCAGTTCCCGGGAAATGCCCATGTCCTACGGCTGGGGGACGGGTGGCATTCAAATCACCGCTTCGGTTATCGGAAAAACGGATACTCTGAAAGTCATCGATCAGGGTTCGGACGACACCACCAATGCGGTAAATATCCGCCGCTTTTTTACCCGTGTCTGCGGTGTAAAAACTACCGAAAAAACATCGGAAGCAACGTTAATTCAAACTCGCCACCGCATCCCGGAAACGCCGCTAAAATCGGGTCAAATTATGGTCTACCAAGTCCCGATTCCCGAACCCCTGCGGTGGCTGGAACCGTCCGCCGTCGAAACCGACAAAATGCACGCCCTCGAAGAGTACGGGCCGATGTATGTAAAACTCTACGAAGATATTACCAAATTCGGCTATATCGCCACATCCTACGATTATCCGGTGCGGGTTCACAACCGCTATTTGATGAGTCCGAGCCCGATTCCGAAATTCGACAATCCCAAACTGAATATGAATCCGGCGTTACAGTTATTTGGGGCGGGCCGGGAGAAGCGAATTTACGCGATTCCGCCCCACACTGAAGTCAAAAGTTTGGACTTTGAAGACTATCCATTTTCGGTGCAAAAATGGGACAAATCCTGCCACTTTTGCGGGTCGAAAGATAGCTTTTTAGATGAGGTCGTCACCGACGATCGCGGCGGTCGAATGTGGATCTGTTCGGATACGGATTATTGTCAATCTCGAAAACCACTCATTTAAACACAATCCCATGATTAAATTGTATCACATTCCCCTCTCATTTAACAGTCGCCGAGTTTGGGTCTGAAAAATTTATGAACGTCGAGTTGAAAACAAAAGTCGGACAGTTCAAACCCCTGTTGCGGGTCGAAAACTTGAGTCAATCCTACGGCTCAATTTTAGCCTGCGATCGCATCAGTTTTGACCTCTACCCCGGACAGGTTTTGGGAATCGTCGGCGAGTCGGGTTCGGGAAAATCGACCCTGCTGAATTCTTTGGCGGGATACCTACCCAGTCAGGCGGGGACGGTGATTTATAATGGCGATCGCGGCTATCCCCTCACTTTCAATACTCTCCCCGAAGTCAGGCGACGGAAACTGTTAAAAACCGAGTGGGGATTTGTCAGGCAAAATCCTCGGGACGGACTGCGGATGGACGTAACTGCGGGAGCGAATATCGGCGAACGATTGATGGATATCGGTGTCAGAAATTATGATAAAATTAGACAAGAAGCTGTTCATTGGATGGAACAGGTGGAAATCGATCCGAGTCGCATCGATTCGTTTCCGTTTACCTTTTCGGGGGGGATGCAACAACGCCTCCAACTCGCCAGGGTTTTAGTCACCAATCCCCGGTTAATTTTGATGGACGAACCGACGGGGGGGTTGGATGTTTCCGTCCAGGCGAGGCTGTTGGATCTGTTGCGATCGGTGGTCAGAAATTTGCATTTGAGCGTTATTTTAGTCACCCACGATTTAGGTGTCGTCCGCCTGTTGGCACATCAACTTTTGGTGATGAAAAATGGCAGGGTTGTGGAAGCGGGATTGACGGATCAAGTGTTGGACGATCCCCAGCATCCCTACACCCAACAGTTGGTGAGTGCGACGTTGATGCCTTGAAGAATTTTCCTGGGTAAAGGGAGGGATCGGAATTGACGACTTTTCAAAATAAGATGATGGATTCGGAGTTAATCAATCAACAACAACCGACGGATATTTCTGCCGATACTTGTTTGAAAGCAGAAAATATTGATAAAGGATTTGTCCTCCACAATCAGGGGGGGGTTCATCTGTCAGTTTTGGAAGGGGTTTCGCTGACGGTGGACGCCGGGGAGTGCGTGATTTTGGCGGGAAAATCGGGTTCTGGGAAGTCCACGTTCATGCGATCGCTTTACGGAAATTATCGGGTCGATCGCGGTTCGATTTGGGTGAAACATGACGAAAATTGGTTGGATTTGGTGAAACTTCAACCCCACGAACTGTTAGAAATTCGCCAAAAAACGATTAGTTATGTCAGCCAATTTTTGCGCGTCATTCCCCGGGTTCCCGCGATCGCGGTGGCGATGGAACCGTTATTAGAATTGGGGGTTGATCGCGATACGGCGTGCGATCGCGTCGAGGAATTATTCCGGCGTCTCAACCTCCCCGAACGCCTCTGGAACCTCTCCCCCACCACCTTTTCCGGCGGGGAAAAACAGCGGGTGAATATCGCCAGGGCCCTGTCCGTCAACTCTCCGATTTTGTTGTTGGACGAACCGACTTCTTCCCTGGATGAAACCAACCGCCGGGAGGTAATAGAATTGTTGGCAGAACGTAAAAATCAAGGGACAGCATTGGTCGGTATTTTCCACGATGAGGAAGTCCGAAATCGCATCGGAACTCGGGAACTCATTTTTGCCAATCCCCATGAAAATGGTAAAATTTAACTCCGAGATAAGATATTGTTAACCTCAGCCGTTCAAAAAATTAATAAAGTATGGGAAGCACCCCCGTTTCTCTCTAAAAATCATAACTCTAAACCATGAACGAACAGGTTTACACCAACTATCGCCTACAATTACCCGATCGCGAAGTGTTGGGGACGCTGGTGGTTCGGGACGGCAAAATCGCCGACATTCAGCCGGGAATTGTTTCTCAAGGTGAAAATGGCAACGGGGACTATCTTTTACCCGGATTGATCGAACTCCACACCGACAATTTTGAACGGTGTATGTCACCCCGTCCGGGAATAAAATGGCCGATCGAAGCGGCTGCGGTTTACCACGATCGCGATCTGATCGGTTCCGGAATTACTACGGTTTGTGATGCGATCGCGATCGGAGACGTGAAACCCAACTCCAACCGCCTGACGGATTTTCAGCCGATGATCGATGCCATTCACGAGGCACAAGAAACCGGACGTTTTCTGAGCGATCACCGGATTCATTTGCGGTGCGAATTGTCCTTTGAATCGGTTTGTGAAATAGCCGAAGCATACAGCGATCATCCCCTGTTGTCTCTGATTTCGGTGATGGATCACACCCCCGGACAGCGGCAGTTCGTCAAAATTGAAAAATACACAGAATATTATATGGGAAAATATGCCATTTCCGCAGAAGAAATGCACCGGTTCATCAAAGTGCGAAAGGAAAAACAACAACTCTACGCCGAAAAGAACCGTAAAGCCTTAGTTGAATTGAGTCGCGATCGCAATATTTCCCTCGCCAGCCACGACGATGCCACCGTCGAACACGTCCGGGAAGCCGTGGAAGATGGCGCCGCGATCGCCGAATTTCCCACCACATTGGACGCGGCGGAAGCGGCCCACAATTCCGGGTTAAAAGTCCTGATGGGATCGCCGAATTTAGTTCTGGGGGGTTCCCACTCCGGCAATATTTCCGCGATGGAATTGGTAGAACGCGATCGCGTCGATATTCTCTCCTCGGATTACGTTCCCCGCAGTTTGCTTCAGTCGATTTTTATCATTTCCCAGAAAATGCAAAAACCCATCTATCAAACCATGCAATATGTCACCGGAAACCCGGCGAAGGCGATCGGTCTTTTCAATAGCCGGGGGAGTTTGGAAGTTGGCAAGCAGGCTGATATAATTACCGTTCATGACGATGGGATCGTTCCCCGGATCACCTCCGTTTGTCGTCGAGGTCGTCGCGTTGCCTAACTGAAAATAAAAATGAGCGATCAAGAGTTGATAGTTTACGCCTGTCCGGTGGGTGAGTTGAACGACAAAATCGAAGCCTACTTTCGCAAAAGTCGAGACGTTTGCGGTGCAAATTTGGCTCATAATTATATGCCTCACTGTTCCCTGACGGGATTTTTTCAAGATAGTGAAATGGAGATTTTTCCTCACATTAAAATTTTGGATCTGCTGTTAAAGTTATCGGAAATTTCGATAAAAATTACCGGCATGACATTCAAAGAAAACTGGCACGGCTTGGAAATTCAAGCGCCCGAACTCAAACAACTGATCGCCAATTTTATTTCAGAATCTCGCGCGATAGCCAACCCGAAAAACTTGCGATCAAAAGAGTGGCTGCATTTGAGTTTTGCCTATAACTTTGAAGCCGAAAATCATGACAAGCTCAAACAAATCGCCCTCGATTTAATCGATATTAACGCTCCCGTACAGTGGGAAATTCGATTTTATCAGCGACATGAGGATGGTTCTTGGAGGTGCCATCAATCTTGGCAAGTTTGAGATTCTCGCCCCCCAGCCCCCAATTCTGGGGGCTAGAAGATTTTCAAATGATTAAAGAATTGCTATAGCAGTGTGAAGTCATTCTGAAAAAGATCTGGCCCCCAAACCCCCAATTCTGGGGGCTCTTACCCTGTAGTTTTCACGAATCATTTCACATTGCTATATATAACCTAATTTTTTAGGGGACTGGGGGCGCGATCGCCTCCCAAGCCCTTTCCGGAGCGAGGGGTTGGGAGAAAAAATATCCCTGTCCGTATTCACACTCCAACTCCTTCAATTTGGTCACTTGCTCTGCCATTTCTACCCCCTCAGCGATCACCGTCATTCCCAAATTTTTAGCCAGGGAAACGATCGCCTGAATGATCGCCGTGTGCTTTCCCCGTTCCGTCAGGCGGGTGATAAAAGAGCGGTCGATCTTCAACGTGTCGATGGGAAAATTGTGCAGGTAACTCAACGAAGAATAGCCGGTGCCGAAGTCATCAATTCCCAACTGAATGTTGCGGCTTCTCAACTGCTGTAAAATCTCCAGGGCGGCGCGATCGTTCTCGATCAAAGCACTTTCGGTAATTTCCAGCTTTAAACTGCTCGGATCGAGTCCGGTGCGATCGAGGATTTTATCAATTTGTTCGATCAGGTCGTATTGACAAAATTGTTTGACCGACAAATTGACACCAATACTGATAGGAATTTGACTGCCATTGCGCTGTTCCTGCCACTGTCGGATCTGGCGGCAGGCTTCCTCCATAATCCATTGTCCCAGCGGAACGATCAAACCCGTTTCTTCTGCTGCCGGAATGAACTCGCCGGGGGACACCAACCCCCTCGTCGGATGGTGCCAGCGCACCAAGGCTTCAAACCCGGCGATGCGATTAGTCGCGAGGTGGACGATGGGTTGATAGTGGAGGATAAACTCTTTTCGTTTGAGGGCGCGTCGCAGGTCATTTTCTAATAATAAACGAGACAAAGTTTGGGCGTGCATTTTGGCATCAAAAACTTGGTATCGGGCTTTTCCTTTCGCCTTCGCCTGATACATGGCCGTGTCCGCATCTCGGAGCAAGTCTTCGGGGCGATCGTAATCGTGGGTTCCCCAAACAATGCCGATGCTGGTATTAAGAAACACCTCTTCTTCTTCCAAGCAAAAGGGATGGGCGAGGGCTTCATGGATTTTTCTGGCCGTGTCCGTCGCCCGATTCAAATCTCGAATATCCTCGATTAAGATAGTAAACTCATCCCCTTCAAACCGGGCTAAAAAACCATTCGGAATGATGCAAGTTTTCAACCGCTTTGCTACCGCGATCATCAGCCGATCGCCCACCAGATGCCCCAAAGAATCATTGACAATTTTGAAGTCGTCGCAGTCGAGAAATAAAACCGCAAATTGGCGATCGCGTTCTTCCTGAACCCGGTTCAAGGCTTCTATGAGCCGTTCCATAAAGAAAACCCGGTTCGGCAACCCCGTGAGGGCGTCGTGGGATGCCATGTGCAGCAGTTGTTGATTGGCGTCCGCCAGTGCGCGGGTGCGTTCCCGAACTCGCCGTTCCAATACCCGGTTCATTTGCCGAACTTCCAGATGGGCGCTGCGGATTTCCAATTGAGTCCGGACGCGGGCGAGAACTTCTTTAATTTCAAAGGGTTTTGTGATATAATCAATCCCCCCCATTTCAAACGCTTTTATTTTATCAAAAACTTCCCCCAACGCACTCAGGAAAATGATCGGAATTTGACGGGTTTTTTCCGAAGCTTTTAAATGCTCACACACTTCATAGCCATCCATGTTTGGCATGATAATATCGAGCAGAATTAAATCGGGCGGATTGACCGCAACCTGTTCGATCGCCGTGGAGCCATCCGTCACGCATTCGACGGTATACCCCTGTTTGTTGAGCATGGCGGACAACAAACGCAGATTGTGGGGGGTATCGTCAACAATCAGAACGCGGGCGGGGGGAGGATCAGAGTTATTGTTCATGGGACTGGTGGGAGGTAATGCACCCGGAGTTTGATGCAGTTCGATCGGTTCCGACCACTTCAAACCTAGAGAAGGCCTCTAATTTATTGTGGCTTCTGAGACGATGGCATGGCAACTTTTTTCACACCCCGCCTCAAACGAGATTCGTCCGTCCGCCTCACCTCCGGCGGGGAGACGCGGTGAAACCTGTCATATCCATCCAATTTAAGGATGAAAATTAAAATCCGATTGTTTAGGAAAATTGCAGCTACCCAATGGGCTATAATTTCAGCCAATTTATTAACTCAATCCCCATGATTTTATTTCATTTCGCGATCGCCGGGATGAAATTCAACGCAAAAGTTGCTGAATCATACGATCCGCCTGGGAACCATAACCCCCTCCAAATAAATTAAAATGATTCAAAATATGATAGAGATTGTAGAGGGTTTTGCGACGCTCGTAGCCCCCATCCAGGGGCCAAACTTCGTTGTAACCTTGATAAAACGCCGCCGGAAATCCGCCGAACACCTCCGTCATACCGATATCCACCTCGCGATCGCCGAAATAGGCCGCCGGGTCGAAAATCACCGGTTCCCCGTCCGCCATCACCGAGGCGTTGCCCCCCCACAGGTCCCCGTGGACCAAAGCCGGTTTAGGTCGGTGGCCCACCAACAGTTCCGGGATTTGATCCAGCAGGCGATCGCCATTCTCGAACCGTCCCCCCCGCCGGCGGGCGAGTTTGAGTTGGTAGCCGATGCGGCAGTCCCGCCAAAATTCCGCCCAGTCCCCCGTCCAGGTGTTGATCTGGGGCGTCGATCCGATGGTATTGTTGATATCCCAGCCGAATTGATCGTGCCCCGGATAGTCCTCCGGCGGCGTCCACTGGTGCAACCTCGCCAACTGTCGCCCCATTTCCGCCATCGCCTCAGAATTGCCGCGACCCCCCATTTCCAGCCACTCCAGGACGATATAAGAAGAACCGCCGGCGACGCCCCAGCAAATGGGTTTGGGAACCCGAATCGTGCGGGTTTCCCACATCTGCTTGACCCCCAAAGCCTCCGCCTCGAACATATCCGCCAGAGAGGCACTGTTGAGTTTGACAAAATAGCTGCGCGAACCGTCATCGAGGCGATATCCTTGGTTGATGCAGCCCCCCCCCACCGATCGCGGACTGTTGATTTTGAAAAGTTCTCCGGTTGCGTTACTGATGTGTTCGACTATCTGATCCCACATGGCATTTTAAAGCGATCGCGTCATCGCTGGGATTCTATAGCAGGCAACCGGCGATCGGCAACCGGCGATCGGTATAGTCTCGGCACCATCGATGCGGACATCGCCATTTAAAAGGGAAATTGACCGAGACGATTCCTCGGGTTTCATGACATTTAAAACCCTTGCAGCTTGGGAATTCATTCCCGAGGGAGTCTTTCCACCCCAAATCAATCCCGGGCCGTCACATTTTCGTAAACCCCCTTGTCCCGCTTCACCAACTTGGTAAAGCCCGCATTTCTGTAATCCGCGTTAGAGGTGGGAACCGACAGCATCGGCGCACTCAGCAGGCGGCGGACGGGCGCATCCAAGGGCGTTGCCCCGACCTCGCAATGAGCCAACTCGCACAGGTCGCCCCAAGTTTTTACCTCGCGATCGATACTGTGCATCACCTCGACCTTGCGGTTATTGCTCGGACAGAAATAATCGTAGATCGGCATGGCAGTTGTCCTTACCAGAGAAACCAGTCATCTCCTCTTTTTTATCA
>JBNGCR010000134.1:0-4100 GCA_050045915.1 Limnospira sp. | reverse complement strand
CTCGTCCGCGACCCAGTTTCAAGGAGAATTTTCGATGAGCGATTTTAAAGCCACCCCCGAAACCGATCTCACCACCACCCAACTTTTAGATCGGTATGACATCCGCGACGAAGCCACCATTAAAAGCTGGGCGAAACTCCACGGCTTGAATGGCAATCACAATTTATACTCGCCCCGAGAAGTGGATTTACTCGACCACGTTCACCATCACCTCCACAATTTGGGGATGAGTATCGACGAATATCAAAACTTCCTCAACCGCCGTTCCAACCGCGTCCCCACTTCACCTCCAACCCAATCCCAAGACAATCAACCCATGCCGGAATCTTCCCCATCTCAACCTCAACCCTCCGCCCCACCTTCCCAAAACTCGACGCCCGACGAGATGGTTGAGGGGGCGACGACGACCGTCGATCTGTTAATGTCGCAGTATTCCGAAGCGATCGACTTTGTGGGAGAGCGCATCGCCGACCATTTCATCGACGAATTGGATGCGTCCGTGATGCGACATTTGGCGAAAAAAGTGCAGGAACGACAGGCTATGAAAACCAACCGGCCGAATCGCTTTCTCCGCACCATTCAAGCCGTTTTAAAACCCAGCGACAAAGCGATGTTGGGCGAATCCCAATCCGAAGACTCTCGATTGGAGATGGAAAGTAACCACCGTTTGGGATGATCTCGGCTCGAAATTCCTAGAAAAACCGCCGCGGAATTGCCATCGTAGACCATTGGGGTTGACGCCCGCGATCGCCCCCCCGCATTGGGGCGGGATCATTTTCCAGCCAAGCCAACCGCCAGATCCTCCCCCCAGCCCGTCTTTGCAGATAAATGCGAAACGGGTTGTGTCGTTCTCCGAACTGGCGATCGCGCCCCCGCACCCGGAGATCGTAAGTTCCCTCCACCTTAAACCCCTGCAAACCGTCGATCGTCAGGGGTTCCAAACGGGCGATCGCCACTCGGGTAATTTTGAACCCCCGGGGGGAACTGGCGACATCCGATTTTAAATTCAGTTCCCGGTGAATCTGTCGGATTTGCAGGGTGAGGGCCTGTTGAACCAGTGTCGGCGTCGGCGTGATTCCCGCCGGAGAACACCCCCACAACGCCAGGAAAATCAACAGGATCGGGATTAAAATTAATTTCTTCGCCACCGCCAGATCCCCTTCGCCCTTCCGATCGCCTCCGGGTTCCATTCGAGTTGACCCGCGATCGCAATTTTATCCCGAATGGTGCCAAAATTCCGAAGAAACCCATTTTTTTGAGAAAACTCGGTTACAGTATCCCCCAATCAGGAGGCGATCGATTTTAAGCTGGGCTAAGAATGAGCCGATGATGGCATAGACGTGCAGACCGATCGCGATCGATGAAGGCACGACAGCACCGGAGATGATGTGGCTGTACAACAGAAAAACCGGATCATATAGGCAGCTATTGGCTTCTGGAGATATAATTGTAAGCAACTGAATTCAATAACTGAGCCTGCTCAGACAGATGGGTTGTACAATCCCCAAATCCTCCCAACTCAAGCCATCAAAAATTTGGGCTTCTTATCGTAATGTCGCCTCGGTTTGAAAAAAATGAAATTCCCTTGCAAATTCGATGGTCATCCCTTCCTCTTCTGCCTGTTCAGCCTAGTCTTAACGCTGCTGCTGGCACGAAATCCCGGAGTTGCCCAAGAAACGGGTGAACCATTAGCTCAAAGCGTTTCAACAGTTGAATTAACCTCCGCTGAACAAGCGTATATTGAAGCCAACCCAGTTCTCCAAGTTCATGCCGAGTCAGAATGGCCACCTTATAACTTTGTCCGGGATGGTAATGCCAAGGGATTCAGCAATGAGTACATTCAGCTTATTGCCCAAAAAGTGGGTCTTAAAGTTGAGTTTGTGGTGGGTCAGACTTGGGATGAATTTATGACCCTGTTGGCTCAGAAAGAAATTGATGTAGTCACCAATATGGTGGTCACTGAAGAACGGAAGAAATTTGCGCTCTATTCTGAGGAATATGTATTCGACTTAGTCAACTCTTTGTTGACCCGTAAAGATGGCGAAGACTATACCAATATCGAACAGCTTAAAGGAAAAAATTTGGCGATTGTCAAAGGTTTCTTTTTTGAGGAAATATTGAGCAAATACTATCCTGAGATCAACCTGCTATTGACCAATAATACATTGGATGCGATGAAGCAGGTGGAAGCGGGGCGAGCAGATGCAGCCTTAGAAAGTCATGCAACTTTCAACTATTATATTAACCGCTATTTATTAACAAATTTAATCAGCCGTCCTCTGATTGGCAACCCTTATTTCTCCAACGTACCTCAATATTTAGGCATCCGCAACGATCGCCCGATTTTAAAATCAATTTTAGACAAGGCTATGGCAGCAGTTTCAGAACAGGAGTATGCTCATCTGCGTCAGCGCTGGTACCTAGCTTCCGATACCGCCAGCTTTGGTTTTACGAAACAAGAATTAGAATATCTACAAAATAAAGGTCAGATCAGAATGTGCGTTGACCCCCAATGGATGCCTCTAGAGGCAATCATTGATGGGCAACATACGGGGATGAGTGCGGACTTAATTCAATTGTTGAATCCCCGGATTGGAATCCCGATTACGCTGTTTGAAACTCGGACTTGGCTCGAAAGTATTGAGCAATTTAAACACCGCCAATGTGACATTCTCTCCCTAGCCGTTGCCACCCCAGAGCGACGTAAATATGCCGACTTCACCCAACCCTATCTGGAACTGCCGTTGGTGATTGCCACCCGAGAAAGGGAACCGTTTATCGCCAATATAACCGATGTTCTCGATCGCAAAATTGGGATGGTTGAGAGCTACGCTTTTGCAGAGATATTGCAAAACCAACACCCCGATATGCAAATTGTTGAGGTGACTTCCATTGACGAGGGTTTACAGCAAGTCGAACAGGGGAATTTGTTCGGGTATGTTGATGTTTTACCGACCACCTCATATGCCATTCAGAAGCGATATCCTTCCCTGAAAATTGCGGGTCGATTTGATCAGCCTTGGAAATTGGGGATTGCCGTTCGCAACGATCAGCCCGAGCTACTGAGTATCTTTGAGAAAGCAATCGCTTCTATCGATGAAAAATCCCAGCAAAGCATCATCAACGATTGGATTTCTGTCCGATATGAGCAGGGTGTCGATTATCGACTCATACGACGATTTTTATTCATCGCCTTAACTGTTTTGGCGATCGTTCTTTATCGCCAATATTTACTACAAACTTATAACCGCAAGCTGGAAAAAATCTCAGTTACCGATCCTTTAACAGGCTGCTTCAATCGCCTGAAAATTGAAAAATGCTTAGAGCAACAGGAGTCTCTTTTCCATCGATACCAACATAAATTTAGCGTCATTCTCTGTGATATCGATTACTTCAAAAAGATTAACGACACCTTTGGGCATCTCGCCGGAGATGCCGTGTTAATCGAAATGGTGGAGCTGTTCAATCAAAGACTCAGGAACACAGATATTTTAGGGCGATGGGGTGGTGAAGAGTTTATTATCATTGCTCCCAATACTAATTTATCCCAGGCAACGGCCCTAGCCGAGGCTCTGCGCCAACAGTTGTCTAACCACGAGTTTACCACAGTTGATCATCAAACAGCCAGCTTTGGAGTCGCCGAATTTAACAGCAGCAATTACTCGATCAGCCATCTAATCAGCCAGGTGGATGAAGCGTTGTACAAAGCCAAAGAAACAGGTCGTAACTCCGTAATCGCTTATCAAGAAACGCGGACTAATTAGTAAACTACCGCCCGTCATCGTTGAGCGATCGATTGACTTTTGGACAGTCCAAATCTTAGGAAAAGACAATCAGTTATAGCAACGAGCGCTGGCGTGGTTACACGCCGGGAATGATCAATCTCTCTACTCCCTACGACCGACTCCCTACTCCCTTTTATAGGTTTTTTAACTATACGATCGCGCACTGCTATAACCTTAGAATCTGTGGGGCTAACGGTGACAATGGCGCAAATTTATGAAGATGTGATGGATTGAATCTAGGTCAGTGAATTGAAGCAAAAAAAAAGCGCCCCCCAATCGGGAGGCGCTTGGTTTAAACCGGCTTAAAAATTAGCC
>JBNGCR010000133.1:0-15149 GCA_050045915.1 Limnospira sp. | reverse complement strand
TCCCATTCCCCATTCCCCATTCCCCATTCCCCATTCCCCATTCCCCATTCCCCATTCCCCATCACTCGGACAACTGCCGCCATTCTTCCAAAGCCGAACGGACGGTTGTCGCGCTCGTGGTGTAGGTTTCAACGTCGCCCGCAGTCAGGACGCGAGCCGCTTTCGGCCCGAAACTGCCGGAAATCGCCACTTGGGCGCCGTTTTCAGCCACCGTCGTGGCGACTTTGACCCCCGCACCCCCCGACTCGGCCGCGGCGGCATTGGCAATGGCGGTTAATTCTCCGGTGTCCGGGTCTGCGAAAATTAAGTAAGCGCAGCGCCCGAAACGGGGATCTAGGGGGGCATCCAGGTTATCCCCCGTCGAACTGATGGCAACTTTCATGGCGGGTTCGGCTGTATTTCAAAACTGTATGAGTTTATAGTAAAGTGATGATAGCCGGTTGTCGCGATTGTTCGGAATGATTTAACAACTTCTAGGCGACGTGCTCTTCCTGACCGGACTCCATCAGGAAGCGGAACGCCTTGACGATGTAACCCGCGCAGACGTAGGGGGACGACTCATAAAAATTGTGCCAAGCCTTGGCTTTGTCCTCGTCGTAGCGATCGCTCCGTTCGGGATACCGTTCCAGCCACCCCAGCCGCACCGCATAGCCGATTAAAACATCCAAAACGATGTAATCTTCTACCTGCAATTCTGGGTTGCGACTGACGATCGCATTTAACTCCATCAACGCTTCTACATTCATTTGACGATATTCCGGTGCCTCGATTTTACTGAGCAGATGTTCCACCGTCAGGGCGAAATTCTTTTCCCCCGGTGTCATTTCCGACAAAATTGGATCGCTATCCAAACGGTTGCGCCGCTCCAATTTATCCCCAATTACTAAACCTTTGCAGTGTTTCAATACCGTCCAAACTTTAGGATAAAATTCCTGGGGAATCCGCCCCGTTGCGCCGGACATCTGGCGCTGGCGACGCCAACCGCCTAGGGGGGTAATATCCCCTTCTTTTTCTGGGGCAATTTTCCAGTCGATTTCAGCCTGGGATTGGCGGACGTGCAGGGCCTCCCGCTTTTTCAATAACTGATTCATTTTCTCGTAGCTGGCGAGGACCTGGCGCAGGCGATTTTTAATTTCCGAGGGGGTGAGATGCATCAACTGTTCGTAACCCTCATCCTGGGTGACTCCCAACTCGGTAGCGAGTTCGCTGGTGAGGAGCAAAATTAAGTAATTGACTCGCAAAACCAGCAAGCCTTTAAAGAGAACCGGTTCTGACCGGATCAACCATCCCAAATAAATGAGAATTTCTTGGGTTAGGACGCGATCGCGGATATCTTCCCCGCAAAATTCGTCAATTTTTTGGACGATTTCTTTAGCCGGCATCGGTTGGGCGATGACCGAATATTCGCTGTAGGCTTTTCCGACGGTAATTTGTTTTCCCCGCACCAATATTTCCGTCACCGCATCCGACAAACCGATATCGACTTTCCCCAGCAATCCGGCGGCTTCCCGCACCACCGCCCACTCAATTTTGGGAGGCATCCCGTACATTTCGATATACTGCATTAAATCGGTTTTGGAACGGAATCCCTGTTCGGCTTTCAAGTAAACTTCGTTCACCAGATCTCGCACCGTCACGCAATTTTGATCGCCGCCAAATCCGGTTTCAAAATCCAATCCTTCCAAATGAATGAGAGTCCGCAATAATTCGATTTGTTCGTAAATATTTTCCGCCTGTTTTAATGCCACCAAAACGGATTCGGAGTCCGTTTCGCACTCCAGGCTAAATTCCTGGGTCGCACTCAGGGGGTGGTTGCGATCGGGTTTGTAGATTAAATAGAACGTTTGGGATGGGGTTTCCGTGACCGCCGATTCCGTAAACTCCACGTCGGGTAGGAAATTCATCCATTCCGTTCCGGCCTTCGGCATCAGTTGTTTCAGCGATCCCAACTTCACCCGCACCCCGTTGCAGGTTCCGGTTTTGAGCTCGTCGATGAGGTTTAATAACGCTTCCTGACCCGTTTCTAACATTGTCCAAGTTAGCAGTAGCGTCATCGTCGGGCGTCCGGTTTGGTTCCAGTTTCGCTGGATGTAAGCCAGTTCGCTTTTCATCTGGGAGACGAGGAAGTGAGAGTCGAGGGTGAGATAAAATTCCTGTTGGTCTAAAAAGGCGGGTAGGAACACCACCGTTTCCCCCAAAATGTGAAAAATTCGGGAGGTGGTCAAACTCCACAAACGGCGCACAAATCGCCCGCTGAGTCCGAGTTTTTCGCTGCGTCCAATTTGGGTGTAAATTTGGGAGAGTTCCCGGGCGTGGCGAATTTGGATGGGTTCCACCTGTTTTGGGGTGTGGGTGACGATGCCCCGGTTGGCGAGTTCCCGTTGCAAATCCTCGTCTTCTGCGAGGAGGGAAATTTGCACGATCGGATTGCGGTGGCGGTGGACGGATAGGTGGCGTCCGAGGGGGTCGATATCGCCGATATCTAACAATCCTTCGTGAATGAGGATGCCGAGATAATACAGGCTTTGCGCCCAAACGAGGGGGATATTTTCGTTGGGTTGGCGGGTTTGGGTGTGGGGATTTTCTCGTTCGGCTTCGACCTTTTCTTTGGGGACGTAATAGAGTTCCGGGAGGAGTTTAAAACCGTCCCGTTCGACGAGGAGGGATTCTAGACGGCTGAGATATTCGTTGACGCGATCGCGATCGCCCGTGAATAAACCATCTAATAATAAATAGGTAAAAAATAGCGGCCACTCGCACTCGATATTTTCAAATTTTTTGAGTTCGTGGGGTTCGTAGTGCAATCTTTCGCTATCTTCCAAAACGGTTTGGTGTCCGTCTCGTAAGAATCGCTTACAACCGTAATTTCCCTGCAATTTTTCGATCACTTTGTTGCGGGTGCGATCGATTAATTCCTGTTCTTCGACGGCAAAAGCCGGGAAACTGATGACGCTCAATAAAGAGGCATCCACTTCCTTGGAACCGGACTCGCGGGGCAGTATGGATTTCAGGGTGATTCGACTGCGGGCTACTTCGTCATGAAGAATATTAATCGCGGATTCCTGGGAACCGTCAACGCCGAATAAATTTAGTCCGTCCATCGCTTCGATGGCGGCTTTTGCCATGCCGATAGAACTGGCGTTGAGTTCGGGATTTCCGTGGTTGATTTTGTTGCCCCGTTCCCAAATTCCGTAGTCCGGAATCCGGTAGGCGCGGCCGATATAGTAAACTAAATTTTGGATAAAACAGACTTCATCCAAAGTATAAATAATCTGCAATCCCGATGCGGTCATCTGCGCCAACATCAGCAGGTAAATCGATGTCGCGTCGAGTTGTAAATGTCCCCATTCGTGATCCCCAACCACTGTATCGCCGGTGGTGGTATCGTATTTGGCATGGAGGGCATCGAGGGGATGTTGGCTTTTTTTGAAGCGTTCCACTTTGTCCGCCTGCCGCATCATGGCGAACAGCAAGCCCCGCATCAATTTTATAACGCTGTGTTCGAGTTCGTAGGTGCGATCGGGGCGATCGTCCACTTTCCGATAGGCGAGGGCGAGTCCCCACACCGCGAGGATGCTGTAGACATTATCCCGCACCCAGGCGTCGGTGTAGTTGCCGTGGCTGGTGATGGCGATACTGGCGGGAAGCAAGCCGCTGACGGGGTTTTGTCGCTGAAGGATGACGGTTTTGATTTCGTGGTAGTAATCCTCCAATCGTGCCGTCCGTTCGGCTGCTGTCATTGACATTTCTCGTATCCTCCCCGCGATCGCGATCGAACCGCCAGATGTGGCATCTTGAGCGATTTTTAATGTTAGCATACTCTCGGAATTTGCTCTAAAAAGCGTTCCCGTCGCGATCGCCCGTTCCATTTGTCTGTTCGTCACGAACAATTCGGCCGGCGATCGCAATTCACCCACCCCCCATTTCGTTGTCGGGCTTTAGCCCTCCCCGGCGCCCAAGTGCTACAACTCATACTAGCGAATTGCTTCCCGAGTATCCCGGCATTCAACTGGATTAGAACCGAGTCTTTCAATTGAAGTCCAATTATTTTCATGTTTCAGTTATTGCTTCTGAAAAATTCGTCAACAATTTGGTTGAGTAGATCATGAGGACTAGAGTTTGTTTTGATTGCATATTTTCTGAGCCTGGAAATATTATCTGAAGACAAGCGTAGAGGAGCAAATTTTTCAGGAAAAGCCCAGCCACATTGATGACAATCTAGCTGACAGCCACGACATGACGTACTTTTGAAGTTGTTGCATTCATCACACAGGGGCTGCCAGTTGTTTAAATCATTACTTCCACCTCTCAGGCGCGGAATTTTATGATCCTGTTGAAATCGAACTTCCGGTTCTGAGCGACCACATACCGGACATCGATTATGGTACTTTTCAAGAATTTGTTGCCAATTTTCATCGGAAAGCTTGATTCGTGGGATTCTTTTTTCACTCAACGATAAACTGACAAGCTGATATATTTTACCCTTGCGAGCAATTCCAGTAATCCCCTCCTCTCCTTGCAGTTCACGCAACCGCCTAAAAACATCTACATAAGGTTTGTAGGGTATATCTCCCGAGTGCTGACTTCTTCTGAAGCGATCAATCCCTTCTCTCAGTTCATCTTCTCTCACGTGAGGACCGGGAATACCATGTCCCGGAGGCCATAATTTTTCTAAAAGAACTCGATAGTATGATTTATTGGCTTTGCTGGTAGACACAAATTCCCGACAAACTTTTTCCAACCAATCTTCACGATTGATATTGTCTGGTACTTGTACTTGGCTAACAGGTTTAAGAGTTAAAAAACTTTGCCTTCCTCGGCTTTTTCGAGTTTGAGTCATTAGCTATCCCCCCGAAGCAACCATATCGGATCGATGTCTAATACTCGCGAGATTGCATCAAGTTCGTAATCTTTTACGGAACGTACTTGGCGTTCGATCTCTGAAATATCAGATTGTTTTAGTTTGACTTTATAATCAATCTCCAGGGCGACAGCCAACTCCACTTGGTCTAGACCCAATTTGAGTCGGGCTTGACGAATTCTCGGCCCGCTGACATTCTGCTTTTCACCCACTGCCAACACCTCAGACGGATACCGAGATGCTAACCAGAAGATCTTCCCGTCGTAGACGAAAATCGTCTAAAATGAGTTTGGGTGCATGGATCAGCTATAATTGGGACTCATCAATCAGCTCTATGCTTAAATTCAAAATGCGCGTTGCTTCATTCTTTGCGGGTATTGGCGGTTTCGATCTCGGTTTTGAAAGAGCAGGGATGAAAGTTGTGTTTCAATGTGAAATCGATCCGTTTTGCCAACAAATCCTGAAGCGCCACTGGCCTCAAATACAATTACATGACGACATCACGACCCTCACACCAGCAACTATCCCTACCTCTGACCTTTGGTGTGCAGGATGGCCCTGCCAAGACCTCAGTACCGCCAACACCGACAGAAAAGGACTTGGCGGAGAACGAAGTGGATTATTCTTCTCTTTTATGGACTTGGTTAGAAAAGTTCAACCGACGTGGTTGGTCATGGAAAATGTGCCGGGCTTGCTCTCGGCAGAACAAGGAACCGCTCTTGAGACAGTTGTCAACTCGCTGGAAGAGAATGGGTATTTGGGGGGGTGGATATCGTGTAACGCTCTCCATGCGGGCTTACCCCACAACCGAGACCGAGTATTCTTTATCGCAAGTTTTAGATCGAAACGTGCCTATCACCTCTTTACTGACAGCAGCGAATTGTTTAGGGATACTTCGTCGAGAAAATCGAGCCAAGCGAAAGCTAGATCCAATTTTCGTCAAATCACTTTCGGAGACACTCCGCTTGTGGTACAACGTCGCGGCGGCTTTGGGTATACCTTGGCAAAAAGCATCTGCCCCACGCTACGTGCCCAAACTGGAAGACATCAAGGAGGTCATTCAGACCGACCCATATTATGTGGCGAGAAACTTGACGTGGACAGAGTGGGAGAGGCTTATGGGATTTCCCCCCGGATGGACGGTCGCCGAGGGAGACTCCTTGGTAACGCCGTCGTCCCAAGAATCAGCGAGTGGATTGGAAAACGAATCTTAGAAATTGAAAGAAGGTTTGATACACCATAGCCACCCCGGAAAAGAGCGATCGCCCGTTCCATTTGTCTGTTCGTCACGAACAATTCGGCCGGCGATCGCAATTCACCCACCCCCCATTTCGTTGTCGGGCTTTAGCCCCAGAGTAACTGCGCTAAAACGCACCAACAGAAAGGAGTCAAAAGAGATGGAAAAAACTGCGATCGCGATCGGTGGCGGCCCGGCTGGTTTGGCGACTGCCTTGATGCTTGCCAAAAGCGGTTGGAACAATATTACCGTTTTGGAAAAACGCCCGTCCGCCGATTTCTACGAACCCGACAAATCCTTTCTTTATTTGATCGACGGCCGCGGCCAAAAATGCACCGACTTTCTGGGACTGAGCGATCGCCTTGCGGAACTCGGCGTCGCCAACACGGATGTTAATTTTACGGTCATCCAAGCTGACGGAAGCCAGAACACCTCAAAAATGCCCGTTCCCGGAAGTCGCGATCGTAAAACCGCTTACTGGCTCCCCCGTTCTAGCTTCATGCAATTATTATATCAGGAAATCGAACACAATTGGCGACATTGCATCAAAGTTTTATTCAACATGGTTTGTCTCGAAATTGATCGAGCGATCGCGGATAGCGATGGTTCGGAAAAACTCAAAGTTATCGCCAAAAATAATAACGAAGGCGATGACCAAAATTTGACCTTTGAAACAGACCTGCTGCTGGGTTGCGATGGCATCACTTCCATCGTCCGAAAAACGTTATCAAAATGGGACGATTCCGCCGGATCGAAACGGTTTGAAATGCGGCACTTTCCCTCTCCGAGTTCAGGTTTGAAATACAAAGTCCTCACCCTGCCGCCCCAACCGCCCCTCAACCGCGACGGTTCGGAACGGGCGATTCCCAGCACCGCCTACGCCATCCGCGGCGCGTTCCGAGATCGCGATCGTGCCGTTTCTTTGGGTTTGCTGCCGAGGAAAAATCCCGACGAACCCCGCACCGCCAATATCATCACCTATCCCGATCGCGACATCTGGAAATTGCGGGACGGCAAGCAGGTATTTGAATTTTTGGAAACCGCTTTTCCCCAATTGCCAATCGATAAAATCTTATCTTCTGAAGAAGTCGCCCGATTTGCAGAAAGCCAGGGCGGACAATTTCCCGATCCCCAATATTGTCCCGGACTGTTTTTTCTGTTGTCCGAAAATGAAAAAAATACCGCCGGAGTGGTGCTGATGGGAGATGCCATCCACTGTTTCCCGCCGGATATCGGGCAGGGTGTCAACGCTGCGTTGGAGGATGTATGCGTCCTCCATCAAGCCATTTCCGAAGCCGAGAATGACCTTTCCCGCGCTTTGCCGCTGTACGAATCTTTACGCGCCCCCGACACCGCAGCTTTGGCTAAACTCGCCCAAATTGGCTTCCCCTGGCAATACAATCAAAACCAATTTCGCAAGAATTTATGGCGAGTCAATGTGATTTTGATAGTCCTGTTAAATCGGTTATTGCCTCAAATTTTTGATCCCCCCGCAATTTTGATGATTTCTAATTACAATCTGAGTTATGATGAGATTTGGAGGAAAGCGCAGAAAACGACGGCGATTCTGTATCTATTGATTTCGGGGTTGGCGATCGCATCCTGGGTTTCAATTTGGCGATTCTGACCTAAAAAAATGCGATCGCGGTTCTCTCCCCCCCGCAGAAATCCAGACGGACGTGCAGATCGAACGTATAATTTGGATAATTTGCGATCGATTTGAAGTGTGTGTGAGGGAGTTATGTCTCAAGGTTTGCTGACGCCGGAAGCGAGTCCCCCGACGTTTCCCGTTTTGGGGTTGCCGGTGCACCTGGCCGAAAATTACGGCGATTGGCTGTCGCGTCGCCTGCGTCTGGGGTTGGGAACCCAGGTCATCACCCTGAATGCCGAAATGGCGATGCAGGCGGAACGGAACGAGCCCCTGGCGACGGCGATTCGGGAGGCGGATTTGGTCATTCCCGACGGGGCGGGGGTCGTCCTTTATCTGAAATTCAAGGGATATCAAATTCAACGCTGTCCGGGAATCGAACTCTCGGAAGCGGTGATTCATCGGGTGAACCAGTTCGGGTCCTCCGGATTGGCGTTTTTCTACGGCGGGAAACCGGGAGTCGCCCAGAAGGCGGCGGATGCGTTCCAGCGGCAGGTTCCGGGATTGGCGATCGCATCTTATCACGGTTATTTATCCCCCTCGGAAGAACAAGAAATGAAAGAAACCCTGCGGGAATTGCAACCCCAAGTGATTCTTGTCGGATTGGGTGTGCCCCGCCAGGAATTTTGGATCGCCGAAAATCGCCACCTCTGTCCGAATTCAATTTGGATTGGCGTGGGGGGCAGTTTCGATATTTGGGCGGGGGAGAAAGAACGGGCACCCGCCTGGTTCTGTAACAATCATTTGGAGTGGTTGTATCGCCTCTATCAAGAGCCCTGGCGGTGGCGGCGGATGCTGGCACTTCCCCAGTTCGCATGGAAGGCGTTTTGGAAATCGTGATATTTGAGAAACCGGGTTTATATCCGAATGTCAGTGTGGGAACCGAAGCTGTTCTCGCCAAACCCGGTTTCTCGGCTATTCTTATTCAATGCCACACTGATCCAATTTTGCGGTAATTGCCAGGATTCTTTTCAACCCGAAACCGCCGATTTTTCCCAGGAAGCGACTGGCGATCGCAATATCTCCGACCCGACCCGTGGGCAAGTGACCTTTGGGTGCTTGATCGACATCGAAGATGAGATTATTATACCACAAAAAATCAGTTTTTACCCGCCAGCCGACCCGTTCTCCGAAGGTATTGTAGGTTTCGATATTCGCAGTGGCAGAACCGCCGATCGCTTTCCAAATTTGATTCTGGACGCTGAACCCGAAGCGGCCGGCGCTGTGGCGGACCCACAGGTTATCGATCGCCCGCAGGATTTCGCAGGGTAAAGCGTCGAGACTTTTCAGGTCGAGATAGCCCTGCTGTTCGCGATTAGTCGCCTGTAAAATCAGGGTGGTCGTCTCGCGATCGGCATCTTTCCATCGGCCGTTTTTGAGCAGATTTTCGAGGTGCGTGTAGTCGATTTTTGGGGAGATAAAAGGTGCGATCGCCCTCGACACCGCCCCGACGGATTGATGGCGTTTGTTGGCAGTGTGAGACAACATTTTATCCAAGACTTGGGCGAAGGCGGGATTGACGGGTTCGCTCAAATACTGCCGCCACACCCATTCCCCCTCGTTGGCGTCGTACAATTGTACGGGGTCGATGTGGGTGAGTAAATAAATGCAAGTCACGCCCAAACTGTAGATATCGCTGGTAAAATTAGCCTGTCCGAAGGTCTGTTCGGGGGCGGCGTAGCCCGAGGAACCGATGGAGGTTCCGGGGGTCGTCAAAGCCGTAGAAGTCGCGAATTTTGCCGCGCCGAAGTCCACCAAAAATAATTGATTGTCCGACGTGCGCCGGATGATATTGTCGGGTTTGATATCTCGGTGGATGACCTGCTTTTTGTGGACGAAATCTAGGACGGGGAGGAGATCTTGCAGCAGTTGGAGGATGCGATCTGCCCCGAAATTTCCCGACTCCTGCAATTCTTGCTGGAGGTTTTTTCCCCGGATGTATTCTTGGACTAAATATTGGCGATCGTCTTGGGTAAAATAGGCGTAGAGTTCGGGAATTTGCGGGTGGTGTCCCAACTCGTCGAGGCGGACGGCTTCCCGTTCAAACAGTTGTTTCGCTTTGTCGAGGGTTTTGGTGCCCTGGGCTTGGGGATAAAATTGTTTGATGGCGCAGGGGGGTTTGGAGGGTTTGTCTTCGTCGAACCCCTTGAAGGTGCGGCCGAACCCGCCCTGACCGATAATTTCGAGGGCGCGATAGCGTCCTTTCAGCAACAATTGGGTGCCGCAACGCTGACAAAATTTGGCATCGGACGGGTTACTCGCCAGACAATCAGGGTTCAAGCATTGGCTCATTTATCTTCTCCAAATAACCCCCGCCGTTTATTTTACCGCAATTGGGGGGATTCTTTCGCGGAGATGCCGCGCGATCGCAACCTCATCCCAAAACTGGGACACGATGGGCGGGAGAAATCCGAATTGCCGTCCCGGTGTATTCGGGAAGTCAGCCTATAGCAAGGTTCCCGATGTCGGTTCGTGATCGGAGGGATTGTGGAAGCTGACTCGTTCGTATATGTCTTTTAGGGGGAGGGTGTAGTTGACGGATTCTAAGGTCAATTGGTCGTCGGCGTCTTCGTATTCGGTCAGCAGCCATTTGCCATTTTCTGTTTTGGAAAATTGTTCGACGTGAAAGGAGTATTGGTCGATTAAAATATATTCCTGGAAACTGTTGATCGAACGGTAGTAAAGGAATTTTTGGGCGCGATCGTAGTTCCGGGTCGAATCCGATAAAACTTCGACAACTAATTTGGGATTGATGACGGTATCCGTGCGGTTTTCTTGGTAAATGGGTTCGCCCGCCAGGACCATCACATCGGGATAGGTGTAGATGTTGTATCGGGGAACCCACAGACGGACATCGGCGTGATATACTTCGTAATCTTGTCCGTCGATTGTCAGCGGAAATTTGCGACAAAAATTCAAGGCGATTTTATTGTGATTGATAGTTCCGCCTGCCATTGGGATAATCTCTCCATTGCGATATTCGTTTTTGGTTTCCGATTGGGTTTCGAGGTTCAGGTATTCCTCGGGGGTGTAGGTTTTTGTTTGGGGAGTTGCGATCATGGTGAATTGCAGGTTGATAGTGTGGTTTTCAAGGTCGATGGGGGAACCGGTATCTCGCCTATTCTACCCGATTTTATAGCAAATAGCTCGGCGAGTATTGACGGGTTTGGGAAGGGAGACAAAGCTGGAAGCCGGATGAAAAGGCAGTGGTTATTCCCCATTCCCTATTCCCCATTCCCTATTAAGAAGCGCGTAGCGTTATATTTTACGGTACGGGGAGGATGTAGTGTCGCTCCCGCACCGAGGGACCCCGGACGACAATTCCCAGGCGGCGGCTGGCGGGGAGATCTGCGATCGCGTCAAATTTCCCGTTTTCATCGGTGGCAATTTCCCGATTGTCGATGTAAACTAAATCCATCGGATCGACTTGTCCCAAAACTCTCACGGTGCGCGGATTTAAGCGGGTGACTTGGAAGATTTCCAAACCCGATAAGGGCGGTGTCAAATCGGGAGATGTCGGAGATTGTCCGGGGTTGACAACGGAGAAATTGTCGGGTTCAATTCGCACTTCTTCCCCCTCAGAAATCGCCCCGACGGTGCCCTCGATGGTGCTGACTCCCGTTTTGCCGTCGGGTCCGACATTGACCCCGAAGGAGGTGCCGCGAACGCCCGCCACGGTGACGGGGGTTTCGACTCGAAAGGGGGACTCTTCGGCGGATTGTTCCGAGTTTCCCTCGTCCGCCAAAAGTCCCTCCCAGTGGAGGGCGGCGATTTCCTGGGGGTGGGCGGCGGTGGAGGTATCGCGCAAGGGTGCACTGACGAAACGGGCGACGGAGGCGCGAATTCGGCCTTTGGGGACGAAGAAAACGGTCACTTGATCGGGGGCGATGCCGGCTTCTCCGGAGGTGGTTCTGATTTCAAGAATGGTATTTTCAGCCATTTCTACGGTGCCGATGTTGCTATCGACGCGCAAAATTGCGATCGCCCCGTCTCCGGTGACGACGAGATCCCCCGCCCCAACGCGATCGCCGAGTTGGGCGGGATTGCCATTAATCGTGACATCCCCCTGGAGTCCTTCAACGGCTAACCCCCGCCTTCCCTGCACCACTTGAAGCTGTTGTTGTAGGGTGGGAACATCTGCCCTCGCCGGCGCGATCGCCCCGAATAAAATTGCCGCAATTGTAGCCGTTAATTTCAATTTTTTCATACTCCTCTCACGAATTGGGGTGTAGGGTGTAGGGTGTAGGGTGTAGGGAAAGTGAAAAGTGAAGAGTGAAGAGTGAAAAGTAAAAGTTTCTCCATTCCCCATTTCCAATGAATCTATCCTCACCCCAAACCCGATTGATCGCCCTAGTTTCTGCCTGTATTGTCGGATTCTCCCCGATTTTAGTTGCGGCCGCCGCCCCAGATCCCCGCGTCGCGGAAGCCCAAACCGCTTTCGAGGCGGGGGTGGAATTGGTGCGGGAGGGGACGCCGGAAGCCCTGCAAATTGCCCTTACCGAACTTAACACAGCCGTCGGACTGTATCGGGAATTGGGGTCGAAAGACCGGGAAGCCGAGACACTGTGGGGGCTGGGGTTGGTGTACGATCGCCTGGGGGACCTGCGGTCGAGTTTGGACGCCTACAAAAAGGCGCTGGATTACTACAAAACGGGCGATCGCATTCAGGATCGGGCCTACACCCTCAACCAAATCGGCAGACTCCATTACAAATTGGGGGACTATCAACAGGCGATCGCATCCTACCAACAAGCCATTTCCGACTATCGCGAGGGGGGAGACAAACGGGGGGAAGCCTACGCCCTCAACGGCTTGGGGGCGGTTTACGAACCCCTGGGGAACTACCAAGCGGCGATCGACACTTACACCGCCGCCCTGGAATTACACCGCCAGATCGACAACCGGGAAGGACTCGCGAGCACCTTCAACAATCTGGGTTTGCTCTACGACAGTTTAGGGGAATATCCCCTCAGTTTCGACTATTATCGCCGATCGCTGACCCTGTGGCAGCAACTCGAAAATCGCGGCGGGGAGGCCGTCACCCTCAACAATATCGGTTTGTATTACGATTCCCAAGATAACCACAGCCAGAGCCTTTACGCCTACCAGAAAGCCCTATTGCTTTACCGGGAAAAGGGCGATCGCCTCGGGATGGCCACCACCCTCAACAATATTGGCTACACCTACACCCGCCTGGGCAATTGGGATCGCGCCCGGACCAGCTTCGAGGAAGCCGAGCCCCTGTGGAAAGAAATTGGCAACCGCAGCGGATTGGCGAGCACGTTGAATAATATCGGCGTCGTCTCCGCCAAACAGGGGGATTTTGAGGGGGCGTTGCAATTTTATAGCCGGGCCCTGGCTTTGCGGCAGGAAATCGGCGATCGCGCCAAAGAAGCCCTATCCCGGTATCGGATCGCCATCGCCCGCCGGTCTGAAGGCGATCGCGATGCGGCGTTGGTGGAAATCGAAGCGGCGATCGCGATTATTGAAGATCTCCGCACCAACGTGGTGTCCCAGGAACTCCGAACCACGTTTTTCGCCTCCAAACAGGAATATTACGAGTTTTACATCGATTTGCTCATGGAACTGCACGGGTTGCGGCCCGATGGCGGGTACGACGCCCAGGCCCTGGAAGCCAGCGAACGGGCCAAAGCGCGATCGCTCTTGGATCTCCTCGCCGAAATGGGGGGCGAGGTGACATCGGGAGTCGATCCCCAACTCCTGGAACGGAAACGGCAACAGCAACAGCAACTCGCCGCCGCCGAAGAACGCCGCATCCAGCTTCTGAGCAACCCCCACACCGCCGAACAAAAAGCCGCGATCGAAGAAGAGATCGATCGCCTCCTAGACGAATACCGGGGCGTTTTGGCGGAAATCCGCGCCGAGAGTCCCCGCTACGCCGCCCTGACGCAGCCCGCCCCCCTGAGTTTGGCGGAAATCCGGCAGCAGGTCCTCGACGAACAGAGTCTGTTACTCGCCTACTCCGTCGGCGAAAGGCGGAGTTTCGTCTGGGCCGTGACCTCCGATTCTTTAGAAACCTACGAACTCCCCGGGCGGCAAATCCTGGAAACTGCCACCCAAGAATTTCGGGACAGTTTTATTTTGTCGAACCTGCGAATCCGTCGCGCCCGGGCGGAAACCGCCGCCACCGAGTTGGGGAAAATGTTGCTGGCTCCGGTGGCGGATTATCCCGACAAAACCCGGTTGCTGGTGGCCCCGGACGCGGCGTTGCAGTACGTCCCCTTCGTGGCCCTCTCCCCATCGGACGGGGAAGAGTATCGCCCCCTGATCGTCGATCGCGAAGTGGTGACACTGCCTTCCGCCTCGACTCTGGCGGTGTTGCGGCGGGAAATCGCCGGACGGAAACCGGCCGAAAGGACCGTGGCCGTCCTCGCCGATCCGGTGTTTAGCCGCTACGACGAGCGGGTTCGGGACAATGGCGCGATCGCCCCAGCCCCCTTGCCACCGGATTTGGAGCGATCGGCCCGGGAGTCGGGGGTCCTCTTCGATCGCCTCCCCTACACCCTGACGGAGGCCGAACAAATTCTCGCCCTCGTCCCCCCCGGGGAATCCACCCAGGAATTGGGCTTTTCCGCCACGCGGGATTTCGCCACCAGCGGGGAACTCAGCCGCTATCGTATCCTCCACTTCGCCACCCACGGCCTCCTCAACAGCCAAAACCCGGAACTCTCCGGCTTGGTGCTCTCCCTCCTCGACTCCGACGGCGAACCCCTGAACGGGTTTCTGAGGCTGCACGATATTTTTAACTTGAATCTCCCCGCCGATCTGGTGGTGTTGAGCGCCTGCGAAACCGGCTTGGGGCAAGAGGTGCGGGGAGAAGGTTTGGTGGGACTGACGCGGGGTTTCATGTATGCCGGGGCGGCGCGGGTGGTGGTGAGTTTGTGGGCGGTGGACGATCGCGCCACGGCGGAATTGATGGGGATATTTTATCGCAATATGATCGAGGGCGATCGCTCTCCGTCGGAGGCCCTGCGACAGGCCCAAATCGAGATCTGGCGACAGTCTCGCTGGCATTCTCCCTACTATTGGGCCGGATTTACAATTCAGGGGGAGTGGAACCGTTCAAAATAGGGGGAAATTGTAGTAGGATAGCGGAGAAAAATGCTGTCGAATGACCTATGGACATCCTGGCTTTATTGCGTTTGGCCACCCATTCCGGTGCATCGAATCGAAGACAATCCCAAGCACCCCGCCGCCGCCCCATCATCTCGATCGGAGGTGCGATCGCCCTGATTTTATGTGCGGGAATTGGCGAAGCCTACGCCCTCCGCCGGGGCGATCGGGGATCTGAGGTGAAAGCCCTGCAACAACAACTCCTCGCCGAGGGGTATTTTGACGGCCCAACGACGGGATATTACGGCTCCCTGACCCGGGAGGCAGTC
>JBNGCR010000132.1:2176-15503 GCA_050045915.1 Limnospira sp. | reverse complement strand
ACTTTCAAATTAATGAATCCTAGCAATGGGATTGAAACATAAAAAACCCCTCTTTCGGAGGGGTAAGATTATCAATTTTGCAAATTATAGCAACGAGCGCTGGCGTGGTTACACGCCGGGAATGATCAATCTCTCTACGACCGACTCCCGACTCCCAACTCCCTTTTATAGGTTTTGTAACTATACGAGCGCGCACTGCTATATAAATCTCGGCAATCAGATTGAGGAACAGCCGGCAACTCCCTTAATGACTATCCGTCCCCACCGGACAATTGACCTGCCCTTCATAATCGAATTCTGCCGAATAAGTGTAGTCGATATTCAGCCAAAATTCCCCGGTGACATTGCCACGAGTTTCCACTTGAATTTCCCGGGTCGTCGCCGCCGGGGAAGGGGAGGCGTCCGGGTCGAAGGGCGGCAAGTCGCCGAAGTGGATGGGGGTGTTGGGTTCCAGGACGATCGCGGGTATTTCCCCCGGTAAATTCGGCACCAGTGTGCGATCTGCGATCGCGTACCTATCGCCCACCGTGACAGCCGACAGGAAAACCGTCACGTCCCGAAACGTCACGTTAGTGTAACAATTCGTTGCCGCGATCGCCACCGTTGAGGTTCGATTCATCCCCAAGCGGGACTGAGGAGTTATCAACTCGAAACAGGGCAGCGGCCGGGTCATTTCCAAAGAATAAGACGTGCTGAGACTGCCGCCAATCACCGCTTCCAACACAGCGGAAAATCCCCCCTCATCCAACGGGGCGACATAACTCAACCCCCCGGTTTGTTCGGCGAGGCGGGCGTAATCGGCTTGAAATTCCTCCTGGTAAAGGCTATCAGTCACAGCGAAATAGGTATGGACGACGACACCGGCCGATTTAGCCGCCGCGATCGCGCGATCGCACAGTTCCCGGTTCACAGGCCCCCCCCTGTCGCCCCCCCCCAGGGCGCCGTCGCCCAAATAGAAGATCGCCCGATTCGCCCGATCGCGCCAGTTAAAATAACGGCACAGGTAATCGATCGCCTCAGCCCCATCACCCCGGGCGGGGTCGTTGCGAGTGTTGCGGGGCGACTTCAACCGCAGCAATTCGGAATCGGAAACCCCGCAATTGCCCATCAAATAATTGCGGAGGGTGCGGCTGAACCGGGTGCCGGGCCAGATCCCCTCAATCCCCAGCCACGTCACCTGCAAGTCGCAGGGACAGATATCGGGGATGCGGGCGATCGCGATTTCGGCGGCTTCGCTGAGGGCTTCGGCATCGGCCCGCAAACTGTTGTGAGTATCGATGATCGCCACCAGATCCACCTTGGGAATGGTATGGTTATCCGTCATGATTTATTCCCCCTCGGAAATTGTGAACTTGAAGCGATCGCGGCCCCGGAAATTCACCGACACCTGGCAGGTATACCGCAACCGCGCGGTGGTGAGATCCGTCCCGTCCCAGGACTCGTCCGGCACGAACTCAGCCGTCGCGGTGGCGGGTTCGGTGTCGGCGGCGGGCAAATCCCCCAAAACCAGGGCTTCCCCGGCGGGGAGGATCGCCTGCCGTTCGGCATCCACCGTCGTCACCTCCACGTCCACCACCGCCAGATCGGCGATCGTGGCATTGATCTCTCGGTTCGTCGCCTGCAAAGAGAGGGTCTGGGAATCCGGCGGCAGACTCGCCCGGAACGCCAATCCCGGCAGGGATTCCGGCAATTCGGCGACGCGATCAACCCGGCGGGTGGCGAGGATGACATCCCGCAATAGAGCATAGTATCGGCCATCGACATTGCGATCGACGAACGATCGCCCCCCGGTTTCCGCGGCCAGCCGGCCGTAGTCCGCGGCTATCCCCTCCTCGTCGCCGACGGGGGCGGTTCCCAAATAGGTGTAGACGGCGACGCCGGCTGCCTTGGCGGTTTGAATAGCGATAGAGACGGCTTCGATATCGTCTTCCTCGCCGCGGAATTCTCCCCCTGACCGGGTACCGTCGCCGAGGTAGAAAATCCCCCGGGTCGCCCCCATTCGCCAGTTGAAGCGATCGCACAGATCCAGCAGGGTACGGGCGACATCGGACCGGGTGTCCCCATCGGCCGGGGAGCCCCGGTGGCGGCTGCGAATTTCGGCGGGGGGGACGCGGCATTCCCGGATCAGATAATCCCGAACCGTGTGGTCGAACCGGGTTCGCGCCCAGGTTCCCCCGACGCCCAGCCACGTCACCCGCAGGTCGCAGGGGGCGGCTGTTTGGATCTCGGCGATCGCGGTTTCGGCGATGTCGCTGAGTTCCCGGGCTTCCTGCCGCAGGGCGGCGCCGGTATCGATGACGACGATCAAATCCACCCGGTCGGTGGCTCGTCCCGTGGCACAGGGGCGATCGGAACCGATGACGGCGGGGGTTTCCGGGGGCGGGGGTGAAACCGACGCCGCCTCAATTTCCGGTTCGAGGTTCGCCTCAATTTCTGGTTCAGGTTCTTCGGGGGCTCGGGTAGAAATCCAGGGTTCGGCTTCGACGCGATCGGGGAGGGCGACACCGACTTCCAATTTCAGTTCGTAGATCCGATGGCCGCCACTGCCCCCCACTGCGATCAGGGTCAGGGTGTGTTCCCCCGCCGCCAGGGGTCCGAGTCGCAGTTGACTTTGGCGGGTCCCCCCCTCTGTGGCCCCCCAAATCCGGATCAACAGAACGTCGTCGAGGAAGATCCGATCTTCTTGGACCCCGTCGCGGTTGTAGAACAGGGTGAGCTCGCCCTCGCCGTAGTCTCGCGTCAGGTGGAAGTGGACGTTGAGGCGGTCTGTGGATGCCACTCCGGGCGGTTTGTGGGCGTCGGGGGCGGTGAGGATCTTGGGCAGGCTGGGATTGTTGACGGGGTCGGCATCGGTGCCAACTTGGTAGTGATATTCGGGGGTCCAGATGCCCGGTTGGGGGAAGTTGAGCCGTCCCGGGGGGCTGCCGATTTGCCACAGCACCCCCGGATCGAGTTGGGGGCTGGGGGGCGGGGGGTTGGATGCGAAGTCTGGGTAGGCGGCGGAGAGGGTGTCGAGGAAGGTTTCGGCCTGCCGGAATCCGGCGTCGAGGAGGTGTCCGATCAGATCGGGGTCGCGATCGAATTTGGAGGCGAAATCCAGTCCTTGAATGTGGGACGGGTCGATTTCTAGTTGGCGAATTTCGACGGGGGCGATTCCTGCCCGCCGGCCGTTTAAAATCCCCTGCCGCAGCCAGCGGTTGGTGCGTTCGATGAACTGTAGAGTGTGATGGAGGGAGAGGTTTCCGGAGAGTTGGTCGCGCCGCGCTGAAATGTCTGGGGCCGTCCGGGGGATGTCGTCGCAGGTGCGGGGGTTGACCCGGATCACCCACAGTTCCTCGGGCCAGCGTGAGGGGGGGATGAGGTCGGGGTCCGCCAGGGGGAGAACGGGGGGATTTTCGGCGAACAGACCGTCCCAGTAGGCGGCATCGCCGATTTCGACGGCTTTGAAGAGGTTGGGGATGGCGGCGGAGGCGAGGATGGCGTCGATCTTGATTTCTCCCCGCTGGGAGTCGAAGATTTTGGAGTCTCCGGACCGGACGTTCACCGCCCCCAAAAATAAGCGGGGACTCGCGGTTCGGATCAGGTCGGGGAGTGCTTCAAAGTTGATGTGCTTTTCGATCAGTTTTTTGAGGTCGAGATATTCTCGCCGGGGGGTTAAGGTCTGCCAGATTTGTTGCATTCCGCCCCACAAATAGGGGTTCGAGGCGTAGCTGGGGATGATGCCTTTTTCGTAAAATCGGCAGGATTGGACGAGGAGGTAATTGAGGTATTGTTCCCAGAGTTGGGTGGCTGAGTTGTCCTGCCAAAAGTCGATCAATTCGCGATCGGGTGCGGCGGCTTCACTTTGGCTGTTTTTGAGCAGTCCGTACCAGGCCAGCAGGGCGCACAGTCCGCCGCCGGAGGTGCCGCTGAGGCTGACGATTTCGTAGCGGCTGCTTACGTCGGATTGTAGGAATCGCCGCAGGACTCCGGCGGTAAAGGCGGCGTGGCTTCCCCCTCCCTGGCAGGCGATCGCGATCTGGGTTTTTTTCCGGGTATTCATGTTGCCATTTTTCCTCTCGGTGATTTGATGTACTTTTGAGGGGTCTTCCTAACTCACCCCGGCGGTTAAGGAAATGGAGAATCGATCGCAAAATTCGCTGGCGACGGACGATCTGACCGGAGCGCGATCGCCCTTTTTGGCGCTTGGAGAAAGTCCGGTCTCGGATCATTTTTCCCGCCGCCATTCGCCCGGTTGCGATCGCGGGACGGGTGCCATCTGCTCTTGACCCCCCGACGATTCACCCCAGCCGTTTCCCATCCCCCACAGTCCACCACAGCGCCCTCCCTCCGGGCGGTTGTCAATCCTCGTTTTTTTTCACTGTCCGTCCCGGATAAAAGCGACGGAAAAATTCCGGGACAGCCAGCTCAATCTATTTCGGAAAAGGCGATCGGATGCCCAATCTGCTGGCATTCCCGGCGGCTGTTGCTGGCATCACCCGGCTCGTTGCAAAACCATTTCGGTCTGCTTTTAGACCGATTTGAAATGGCGATGATCCCTCGTTGTTTTCGGTCAAGCCTCGTTCTTTGCAATCCTTTATTATTGTATAAAATTTGAGGGATTGACTCAACCCCCCCCTGACACTTTTAGCAAAACTTAAGATTTCCCCGCCGGGAAGGCGGAAAGACCGTTGCCCGTTTTTTTCAGAACGGAGGGTTCCACTTCGATCTACAATGCCCGTTGAACAGAAAATAAAATCTTTCTGGTATTGCCGTATACCAATTTTCTGCGGCGGTACAATTGAGCTACCTTGCCACTCGGGGCTCAAGATCGAAGATTCAATGGGAAAACCACAGTCAACACCGCGAGTGCAATCAAATTTTCACGTCAGCCACACGAGAGGTTCGGACAATGGAAAATGAAACCAATCCCTGGAGCGACATGGCCAATCAATGGGTCAAGACCTGGACGCAGACGGGGACCGAGATTTGGAAAGGCTGGTTCGACACCATGAACGCCTCCGTCACCTCGGGGATGGACGAAAACGGACCCTCGGCTTCGGGGTTCGCCGCCGGACAGATGGCCCACAATCAAGCCGCTTTGATGCGCTTCCTCCAGTTCTCCTTTGAAGCCTGGAAAGATCTTTTACCCCAAGTCGAATCCGGTGCTAACTGGCAGGAAACCCTCGACAACTACTCCCGACAAGTCCGCAAACAAATCGAAGACTTCGCCGCCGGCCCGCGCAAATTAACCGAAAGCACGACGGGGTTATGGAAACTCTACGTCGGACAGATGCAGAAGTTTGGCCAGACCTGGATGAACTACACCGGCGCCGCGACGGTCCCCTTCAGCTCGGCGATGATGGGAAAAAGCGAGGCCCTCATCGAACTCAACAACCTCTATTGGGACCAACTCTATCAACCCACCTTCGGCACCGTTCTCCAGAGTCCGATGCTGGGGGTAAGTCGGGAGTTGAACGGCGCCGTCCTCCGCCACTTCCAAGCCTGGACTGACTTCTACCGGGCCAGCAACGATTATCAGGTCGTCCTCGCCGATATCCAGGTTCGCGCCTTCGGGAAGTTGATGGAAGAATTGGCCTCCCGTGCCGGCAAGGGGGAAAAAGTCGAAAGCTGGCGGCAGTTTCAGCAGTTGTGGAGCGTCACTATCGACGATGTTTTCGAGGAAACTTTCTGCTCGGAAGACAAACTCAAGATTCGCGGCCGGTTCATCAATTCCCTCAACGCCTACCGACTCGAACAGCAAAAGTTGATGGAAATTTGGATGGGATCGCTGAATTTGCCCCTCCGCAGCGAAATCGACGAAATGCACCGGACTATTTACGAACTTCGCAAAGAGGTGAAATCTCTGAAAAAACAATTGGCGAATACGTCGGATTCCGAATCCGGAGAGGTGGCGAGTTCGAGTTGAGAGAAAAAAATTCCGAATCTTTCCCTCATTGACCTGACTCAATTTATTGTCGAGTTCAATTTGTTTTTGCTTGGAGGACATCAAGCCATGCTGCCGTTTGCATTACAGATGGGTCTGGAAGACCTGACCCAGGAATACACGGACCTGACGGAAAAAATCGTCCACGGGATGGACAACCTCACCAGCTTGAAAGAGGAAGATATCGTCGTCGGCGTCACCCCCCGGGAGGCGGTCTACCAGGAAGATAAGGTGACGCTCTACCGCTTTGAATCGAAGGTGAAAAATCCCTTCCCGGTTCCCCTGCTGATCGTTTACGCTTTGGTGAATCGCCCCTTCATGGTGGATTTGCAGGAGGGCCGGTCTTTGGTGGCGAATTTGCTGAAGTTGGGGTTGGATGTTTATCTGATCGATTGGGGATATCCCACCCGCAGCGATCGCTGGCTGACCCTGGATGATTATATCAACGGTTACATCGATAATTGCGTCGATTTTATCCGCGATCGCCACGACCTGGACGCCATCAACCTGCTCGGCGTCTGCCAGGGGGGAACTTTCAGTCTCTGCTATTCTTCCCTGCATCCGGAAAAGGTGAAAAACCTGGTGACGATGGTGGCGCCGGTGGATTTCGAGATGCCCAACACCCTCCTCAACGCCCGGGGCGGCTGCACTCTGGGGGCGGAGGCGGTGGATATCGACCTTATGGTAGATGCGCTCGGAAATATTCCCGGCGATTATCTCAATATCGAGTTCCTGATGCTCAAACCCTTGCAACTGGGATATCAAAAATACCTCGACCTGCCCGAAATTATGGGCAGTCGCGATAAGTTGCTGAACTTCCTGCGGATGGAAAAGTGGATTTTTGACAGTCCAGACCAAGCCGGGGAAACCTACCGCCAGTTCCTCAAGGATTTCTATCAGGATAATAAGCTGATCAAAGGGGAGGTGATGCTCGGCGATCGCCCAGTGGATTTGAGCAATATTATCATGCCCGTCCTCAACCTCTACGCGGAAAAGGATCACCTCGTCCCGCCGTCGTCGTCCCTGGCGTTGGAAAACTACATCGCCAGCGATGATTACACCGCCCAATCCTTCCCCGTCGGCCACATCGGAATGTACGTCAGCGGCAAGGTGCAGCGGGATCTACCCCCGACGATTGTGGATTGGCTGAAAGCGCGTTGAATCCGGGTGGGGGGAAAGAATTAACAAAATTAACAATTAATAATTATTAATTGATTTCCCCCTTCTCCCTTCTCCCGACTCCAAAAAAAAACCCGAGAACGAACGCCCGGGGGATGGGAGGATATTTGTGTTTGAGAACGGGGTTAATGGGGGGTGGAAATTAACTGACACTGGCTAAACTTTTTTGCATGGTTTTGAAATATTCAGTCCACAGTTGCTTTTGAGCATCCAGCATCATTTGATTGGTTTGCTTTTGGGTGTCGAGATAGGAGTTGACGATTTCCTCTTGAATTTTCAAGGTTTGCTCGAAGTTGTCCGAGAGGGGGGAAGCGTCTTTGAGGCTGGGGAAACTTTCCATCCAAGTGTCGAACCACTTTTTCTGGAAGTCCATCATTTGCTTTTGGTAATCTTCAAATAGTTTGGTATCCATATTCCCATAACCGCTAAATTCCCCATCGATGTTGAAGATGGGGCGGAAGTGAGGCGGTAGGTCACTCCCGACCGAACAAAACTCTGATTTGAGCTTGTCACTATTATAATCTCAAACTGGAGTTGATGGCGATCAAATTTCTGGGGTCGGGCTGGAAATTTTGCCGAATTTGGCGGGGGGAGGTGTGGGGCGCGATCGCCTGATTTCCCCCGGATTGCGGACGGTAAGTTTTGTTACAAAATCTCATCCTGATTGATCTCAAATCCACGGCGCGATCGCGGTTCCGAAAAAGCGGCCGATTTCCATCGTTCTGAATCCGCCGTTGCCCGGGACGCCGAAATTCGTTAAGCTCAATTTTACCTGGGATTAACTCGAGGGTAATTTACAGGAGGCAACTGGGGCAAAAATCCGCGATCGCGGCGCGTCGGAATCCCCTTCTGTCTGACTTCTCCGCCATCGGTTTGAATTGTGATTTTCTATACAAAACCGCCGCCAATCTGAGAAGCGGGCGTTCACCAAGAACTTTTTTATTAAGATTTGTTATGCTAGGCTTATGGTAACGGCGACTTCGGAGCCTTGTCGGCGGATTTTGATTTCATCATCCGCGCCGGAGAGTACCCTCGGGGCTCCGTGGAGAAATGTCGATATAGTGAGGTTCAAAGCGTCGCATGATGCCAGCACTTGCCACCCCAAAATTTGCAGCAGTCCAACAGAAAGTCCAACCCCGCAGAATTATCGCCTTGGGGGACAGTTTGATCTACGGATTTGGAGATCCGGTCGGCGGAGGCTGGGTCGAACGGTTGCGACGGCAGTGGATGTCTCCCGATCGCCCCGGACACGCCCTCTACAATTTGGGAATTCGGGGGAACGGCGTGGCCCAGGTGAGCCAGCGACTCGAACAGGAATTTCGCCAGCGGGGGGAACTGCGGAACCGCCTCCCCGACCTAATTATTTTATCCGTTGGGGTGAACGATACGCCTCGCCTGAGACGGCCCGACGGGCGCGCGCTGACGGATTTTAACGCCTTCCGCATCCAGATGGCCAACCTCCTGGATCTCGCCCAAAGTTTGTGTCCGGTGATTTTCGTCGGCATGACCCCCATCGACGAAAAACAGATGCCTTTTTTGGGCTGTATGTATTACAACCACGCCGACCAATACGCCTATAAAGAAGCAACGCGGCTGGCCTGTGCGGTGCGGGATATTCCCTATTTGGATATTTTCGATCGCTGGATTGCCCGGGGAGAAGATTGGGTGCGATCGCAACTGTGCTCCGACGGCCTGCACCCCAACGTCCAGGGCTATCAAACCCTATTTGAAGAAGTGCAAAATTGGGAACCGATCGCCGAATTGGGTTGAGGGAGTCGGGAGTAAGGAGTGGGAAGTCGGGGCGATTTTTTGACCGCCCCCAGCGATTCCCTATTTGTTGGCGACCAACGGCATTTGTTTCATCGTATCGAAATAAGTATTCGACCACTGCTTTTGCAGGTTGGTAGCCGTGTCGATCGCATCTTGTTGGATCTTGAAGCTGGCTTTCACCGCTTCTTCTTGAGCTTCCAACGCCTTTCCGAACATTTCCGAAGCGTCGGGGAGATCTTTGACATCCGGGATGCTATTTTTCCAGGCATCGATCCACTGATTTTGCCAATCTTGCCACTGCTGTTGGTAGTCTTCAAACCAAATCTTACTCATGATCAATTAACCGCTAAATGAATGGGGCGAGAAGCCGGACGGATCGCGACGGCTTCCGGTGGACTGGCCAACGGTCCGCATCCTGGGGCGATCGCGAAGGGTCCGAGATCGTCGGCCGGAGAAAAGTTGAAGGTCAGTTCTGTCTCGTCTCTAGGTAATTATACCAACCCCTCCCCGGATTGAATAGTAGATCCCCCCCGTCGCAAGTGGTGAAAACCGAAAAGGGGCAGAGGAAGCGGAGGAGGCAGAGGAGAAAATCAATTATTAATTGTTAATTGTTAATTGTTAATTGTTAATTGTTTTGCCGTTTCAGACATTCGATCGCCTCGGATGTCTCCACTTGGGGGAATTCCTCGTAAAAGCGGCTGACGCTGAGAAAAATATGTGGCGTCTCCAAAACGATGAGGCGATCGCAATATTCCCTTACAGACGGGAGAACCTGGAAGGGGGCGACGGGGACGCAGATCCAGATCGCCGCCGGTTTTTGCGATCGCAGGGCACCCACAGCCACTTCTACTGTCATCCCCGTGGCGATGCCGTCATCCACCAGCAAAATCAGGCGATCAGCGATCGCGACCGGGGGACAGTAAGTGGCGAACTGCTGCCATTGGTTCTGGGCTTTGATGTGGGCGTGGCGGAGGATCGAGTGCTGGTCGGAAAAACTGCCGGGGCGGCGGTCAGACCAGAGCACATAGCCGTCCGCAGTCACCGCCCCCAAGGCCAATTCTGGATTTTCCGGCAGAGTAATTTTTTTGGCAACCACCACCCCCAGGGGACAGCCCAGACGGCGGGCGACGGGTTCGGCGACGGGCAAACCGCCGCGGGGCAGGGCGTACACCAGGGGGGAGGCCAGGGAGGCCATCTGCAATTTTTCCAAATCTGCGGCGATCGCTTCGGCCAGTTCTTCACCGGCGTGGGTGCGATCGCGAAATAGGGGGTTGGGGAACATGATCGGCTCGCCCTCCGCAGTCCCATCACCTCTATAATGGCTGTTGTGGATGCGACCCGCAACTGTTTGCGATCATACCTGGGCGCAAGCCTTGCGCCCCTACAATCTACAATCTACAATTTCTTCCATGTCCGACGACGACCAACAACTGAATCTATTCGATCTCTCCCCTATCGATTCGTCCCCCCCCGCCGTCCCGGATTTCGACCCGGAACGGATTCCCACGGATGCCAAAGTTCCCATCCCGCCGGGAACCTATCAGACGATGGAACAAATTTCCGAGCACTGCAATCGATGCGATCGCTGCGAACTCGGCCAAAACCGCACCCACGCCGTCATCGGCCGGGGCAACCCGAACGCCCCGATCATGATTATCGGCGAAGCCCCGGGACAGAATGAAGACGAACAGGGGCTCCCCTTCGTGGGCAAGTCGGGGCAACTCTTGGATAAAATTTTGGAGTCCGTCAAACTGAGTACCGATCGCGAAGTTTACATCTCCAACGCCATCCGCTGCCGCCCCCCCGGCAACCGCACCCCGTCGGCGGGGGAACTGGAAGCCTGCAAGCCCTATCTGTTGGAACAGATCCGCCTCATCGACCCGAAAATTATCCTCCTCACTGGGGCGACGGCGGTGAAATCCCTGTTGGGGGACAAGCGCGGCATCACCAAAATTCGCGGCCAGTGGATGAAGTGGGAGGGCCGGGACTGTATGCCGATTTTCCACCCCGCCTACCTGTTGCGGAACCCGTCCAAGGAACCGGGCAAACCCAAATGGCTGATGTGGCAGGACATTCAGGCGGTGCGGAAACGGCTGGATTCAATTTAAGAAAAGAAACCGGGTTTCTAGCCCCTCACTATATTGCCATGACGCTTAGGACTGATCTGCCAATTTAGACCCGCCTTGAAATGAATTTCAAGGCTAATAGCAAAAGTCCACTCAAGTGGACTAGTAGACTATTTCGGCTAATTTAATGGATTAGTTCGTAGTGGACCGACACGGCTAAAAATGTGCTTTCGTGTAGGGTGGGTTAGGCGGCTGAAACCCAGGCTGTGATGGAAATCTAGCAATCCGCCGTAACCCACCGTTTAAGGTGTGTCGGTCCACTACACCCCACACCCCACACCCCACACCCTAATTTAGCAGTGAAACCCAACATTGAGATATTGGTGTTGGGTTTCGTTCCTCAACCCAACCTACAAAAGCATCATTTTAGCCGAAATGGTCCACTAGGTTGGACATAGACTGTCCGGGGGAATTAGAGATTTGGGTAGAAACCCGGTTTCTAGTTCCCCCCCTCGCAATCTCTCAACCACAAATCGATCGCACGGGCGATCGCGCTTTTGCTGCTGTCCCAGGGTTGGGGTAATATTTTGTAGCCCGGATAGGGGTCGGATTTGGAGTACAGTTTCACCAGCTCCCAACCGTCGCCGGAGCGGCGCAAAAATAGCCAGTGGTAGCGTCGAAAGGCGATCGCTCGACTGTTTTGATAAAATCGCTCCCGCGTGGCGATAAAGGCCGTTTGGAGGTCGTCTGAGGCGGGCAAATCGGGGGCGATGGGGAGGGGTTCCGAGGGGAGGGCAACGGCGAAAATGATGGAAGTGCCGGGATCTCGCGGGTCGGGGCGGGGGGGCGATCGCTGGATGACGCGGTTGGCGTAGGCGGGTAAATCTTTGACTAATTCGGCGGTCAGGGTGTCCAATTCGGTGGGACAGTTGCCGGTTTGGGCGAGTTGTTCTGGAGGGGGTGCGATCGCCGGTTCCGGGGGCGTCCGTTGCGGCCAGTCGGGACCGGCGATTCCCAGGGTCAGCCACAGACTCCCGAGGACTGTCGCGACTCGGCTCGAAATTTGCAGGGATTGGAGATCAAACATTCGGGAGGCTGACAAGCGATCGAGCCAGGATGGGATTTTATCATCGATTTGAATGGTTTTGGCAACCGGGCCGGGATGGTTCCCCAGATTTAACCGAGAAGGTACGGATGTTTCGCCAATTTGGGGGAATTCCCGACACTCCGGCGCCTTTAAGCGATTGCCCTCAAGACGTTACAGTATAGATAAGAATTGGGGTGGGAGAGCAGTTGATAATTGATAATTGACAATTGACAATTGTCAGATCTTGTCCCTTCCCGATTCTGAAATGACGGACTGGAGAGAGTTCCGGTTCCGAGGAGAGATAGGATAATTTATGCTCAAAAAACTGTTTGCAATTGTCAAACCCTTTTTTAAACCCCTGATCGCGATCGCCCTGATTCTCGCACTGGGATTCGGCCACGCGGATAACGCTTTGGCGGCCCGGAGTGGGGGTCGCATCGGCGGCGGTTCGTTTCGCGCCCCGAGTCGGACGTTCGCCCCGTCTCCCCGGCAAGCTCCGGGCGGTGGCGGATACTACGGCGGCCGCGGATTCGGATTTCCGTTTTTGCTTCCGTTCTTCGGATTCGGCGGGTTCGGCGGGATTTTTTCAATCCTGATCGTGATCGCGATCGCCAACTTTATTATTAGAAGTTTCCGGGCCGTCGGCGAGGGCGTCCAGGAGGCGGAAGTCACCAATCCGAAGGTTTCGATCGCCCAAGTTCAGGTCGGTTTGTTAGCTGAAGGTCGCGGCTTGCAGGCGGATCTTGATCGCCTCGCCGCCACGGCGGACACGGGGTCGGCGGAAGGTCGCGCCCAGGTGTTGCAGGAGGCGACTTTGGCACTGTTACGCCACCCGGAATATTGGGTGTACGGCGCCAGCAGTTCCGACCAAATGCGGTTGAATTCGGCGGAGGCTAAGTTCAATCAATTGGCGATCGCGGAGCGGAGTAAGTTCACGGAAGAAACCCTCTCGAACGTCAACAATCAACGCATCGGCGGCGGGGAAACGGAGGGCGCGATCGTCCCCCAAGAAACCCCGGAAAATCCCGGCGAATATATTATCGCGACGTTGGTTGTGGGTACGTTGGGGCAGTTGGATTTGCCCAAAATTGAGAGTTCCCAAGACCTGCGAGTTGCGATCGGCCGTCTGGGTTCCGTCGGCAGCGAACAGTTGTTGGCGGTGGAGGTGCTTTGGACTCCCCAAGCCAGCGGCGACACCCTCAGCAGCGACGATGTTTTGGCTTACTATCCCAATCTGAGATTGGTGTAATTTTCACTCGATAGTTTGTAATTTCCCCGAGGCGATCGGGGATTTTTTTT
>JBNGCR010000132.1:0-2076 GCA_050045915.1 Limnospira sp. | reverse complement strand
CCATCAACTCTCATAGAAACCCGGTTTCTTATTATCCGAGGCGATCGGGGATTTTTTGAGAAATGTTAAGCAACTTGTCTTTGCAGCTTTACAAAACGCTACGTTTTAGCTCTGGACACTGGCTATTATCCCGGATACGATGGATTTAACGAGTTTCCGGCGGGGTCTTGCCATGTCGAATTCTGAAAGGCGCAGTATCGTCATCTTTCTAGCCTGGTTAGCGTTACGCGATGGGGAGATGACGGAGAATGAACTTGCTTTTCTGAAAAACGTTTCAAGCCAGATGGGCGTTAGCAAGATTACTTCTATGGAGAAAATCAAAGCTGTACGCAATCCTAAAATTATTGTACGCGATCTCCAAAACAGTAAAGCCAAAAAGATTTTGCTAGAACTGGCACTCAAGATGTCGTTCGCCGATGGGGTCTACGATGCCCGAGAACGAGCGGCATTGATGAAAACAGCCGATTATCTAGGGATGCCGATGTCGGCCGTCGAGCAACTTGAACACAATTTAACTGAACAACTCAAAAGCCAGCTCATCGAAGCCGCAGCCCAAGAAAAACAGGAGCAATCGAAAGACTGGGATTGGTGGAAAATTGGCAAAATTGCAGGTGCCACAGTTGTAGGTGGGGCGGCTGTTGCTTTAACTGGCGGATTAGCAGCAACCATTATCGGCGGAGCAATTGGTACCAGCTTTTTAGGTTTGAGTGGAGCCGCTGCAACATCGGCGGGTTTGGCATTTCTCGGGGGTGGCTCCCTGGCTGCTGGTGGTGCTGGTACGGCGGGAGGAATCGCATTAGTTACAACTGCCTTGGGTGGCTGTGGTGCTGCGACTGCCGCATGGAAAGCCAATCACTTGCTGGGCGATATCAAAGAATGGGATCTAGAGCATATTGACGGTCGCGGTTTGCACATTTGTATTGGTATTAGTGGATTTCTTCAACAGGATAAATACTCCTCGGAAATTTGGACACAACTTTACGATGCCTTCCCTGAATCGTGTAATTATGCCCTGGTTTGGGAATCCAAGACACAGCGAGATCTGGGTAACGTCATCACTTCGATTTCAGGAAAAGGAATGGCAGGGTTTGGTATTGCAGGAGTTGCACAAGCCGCCAGCAAAAAAGCGATGGGGATGGCTGTTTTACCCGTTACAGTATTATCCGCAATGGATATTATTGATAATCCTTGGTCAGTTGCCAAGAATCGTGCCGAGCAAGCGGGTCAAATGCTCGGTGATTGTATTGCAGATAATCAATTTGGCGGTTTACCCGTGACTCTGGCGGGATATTCCTTGGGAACCCGAGTGATTGCTGCGGCTCTCAAGCGACTTGAAGAACGCAATGAACTGGGTAAAATTTACGATGTTTATTTGATGGGGAGTGCTCTTTCTTGTAACGATCCGATCTTGACGAAGTTGCCCAAGGTTATTGCCGGAAAGCTGGTCAATGTCTATTCCAAGAAAGACTTGGTTTTAACTTATATCTATCAAGCTGCCGAAATGTTCGATCGACCGGCTGGACTACAGGCAATTGATTTGGAAGGCGCGATCAACATTGATGTCACGGACACGGTTGGAGGTCATGCAGATTATCCTAAAAAGCTGGATACCATTTTGACAGAAATCCGCTCGCGTCGCCATTCGGTTGCGGAAAAACCAGACAAGCAGAGTCTCAATTATAGTCCAGAAACATCTGATTCAACGAACAAACTCATATTTGCATCTATCAAAGAAATTTTAGATGCAGTTCCGGGAATGACCAAGGCGGAGAAAGAAGACTTCCCGAAAGCAAAACTCTACATCAAGTTCAAGAATGGTCCGGGGGTTTATACCTGGAAAAATTTGGTGGGTGTCGATCACGTTTTTATTACCAATTCCAGCCGTCAATGTATTTATGGGGGTTATGTGGGTTGGGTTCACGCCGAAGGTTTTGAACAGGCAATGGATCGGTTGGCTTTGGTTGGACAGCATTATGGAGCACAAATGTGGGAGCGAGAAAGTTGACGATCGCACCCCATTTCTCCCAACCCTCGATTTCCGACTCTGACACAATCTAAAATATACGGGCGATCGCA
>JBNGCR010000131.1:0-15568 GCA_050045915.1 Limnospira sp. | reverse complement strand
ATTTTATAGCAACGAGCGCTGGCGTGGTTACACGCCGGGAATGATCAATCTCCCTCCCGACTCCCTTTTATAGGTTTTGTAACTATACGAGCGCGCACTGCTATACCAGAGGCATAGGGGAACGCACCAGAAGTGCGATCGGCCCATTCCTCCAGTCAGAAGCTCCCCCTCCGTATCGAGTTTATTAAAAATTAATATCAATTGTGCGTCGAGTTGAATCTCGCGCTTATCGATCACCGACTCAAATCCGCGATCGAAATTATAGCAACGAGCGCTGGCGTGGTTACACGCCGGGAATGATCAATCTCCCTGCCTACTCCCGACTCCCGACTCCCGACTCCCTTCAAATAAAGCCCCATAACTCTGGGCTGGAGGGGGGAATGTAACAAAACTTAATGTTATTTAATTGCAAATATGTTTGAATAAAGCTCAGTTAGCTTATTGAAGTAAACTGTCAATAAGCTGTGACAATGTACGACCTTCTAGCACCCATGCAAACCTACGACAATCCAAGCGTGAAATATGACTGGTGGGCCGGTAATGCCCGGTTCGCCGACCTTTCCGGCTTCTTCATCGCCGCCCACGTCGCCCAAGTCGCCCTGATTACATTTTGGGCCGGGGCCTTTACCCTGATCGCCGGGGGGATTTGGCATATTTTGGTTCCGCCCCTGTTATCGATGTCCTCTACTCCTCCACTGGCCTGATGAATTGTCCGTGTTGTTCCGGAAAATTGCTCCAACATATCGATCGCAACGGTTTGTACTGGCACTGTCAGGATTGCCGCCAAGATATCCCCGCTTCACCGAGGTGCGATCGCCTCTTTTCGGAGGAACGCTACCTTCCGAAAAAACCATCAAAATTTTGGGTTCACTCAGATCATTAGAAATTTAAAAATTGTCAAAACATTGAACATTGATGTTCGCATAGAAAAAAGGAAAGAATTGATGGCTTCATCCCCCGATGCACTTTGGTTAAATGTCAGTCTAGCCCTCGAAGAGTTGGATCGGCCGTGCATGAATGCCCTATCCCGGCACTGCGCGATCGCCCACTATCAATATTATCTCAGTCAGGACGAACCGATGTGTTTTCATGAGGCGCTGACTTTGCTGCACGACTATTTAAAACAGCACGATCGCCCCCTCCATTTGATCGGACACGGCATGAGTGGATTGTTGGGATTATTGTATTCTCGCCGCCATCCGGAACGGGTGCGATCGCTGACTTTACTTTCCGTCGGCATCCACCCCGCCATTGATTGGCAGGCTCACTATCACGTCCAACGCCAACTCCTCCCCTGTTCACGGGAACAGCTTTTAATTCAAACCGTTTACAGCTTATTCGGCTATCAATGTCCCCCCGTAACGAAAAAATTGGCTCGGATGTTGGCGCGAGATTTAAACCATTCTTTATCGCCCCATACGTTATATCGGCGGGTCTATTTTGTTCCCGACGGAGTGCCGGTTCCGGTGATGATCGTTCGAGGTGAGAATGATGTGATTATCGATTCCAATTCGTGGCAGGGATGGTGGCTCTGGCTCAAGGACGGCGATCGCCTCTGGCAATGTCCGAACGGGCGCTATTTTTTCCATTATTTTCACCCCAAAATTGTGGCGGGAGAAATCATGAATTTTTGGAACCATTCCGGCAATTATGCGAGTTCAAATATTCGCGAAGGACTGTTGGATTTGAAATCGTAAAATAACAATTTTTGAGATAACGCGATGATTTCTGATACCCCATTGACTGCCGCGACTGGCTTGCCCGTCCATCCCCTTTGTCCGATCGCGATCGTGGCGATCTTGACGGGCTTGATTTTGGCGATTCTTGTCGCCGTCAAAGATGGTGTGGAGCGCCTGAAAAGGCTGCATCAAATCCCCTGTAGCCGCTGCGCTTTCTTTACGGGGGACTATCGGTTAAAATGCACCATCCACCCCTGCAAGGCTTTGTCGGAAGAGGCGATCGACTGTTTGGACTACGAAGCGATCGCCCCGTGTCGGCAACGGACAGATCCCCCAGGACCCGGTGGTGACTCGCATCGACACCGCTTCCCAAAACTGGCCGGTTGGGGCGGATCTCCCTGGCCCCGGTTGGCTCCAAATATCGGGACATCGCGATCGCCCGGATGTGCAACAATAAAATACGGTACACCGGAACAGAGAATTAATTGTGAGTCCAACTGCCGTCACCACTGATACACCCAAAGCCACAAGTGCCGGACGTCGCCCCGTTTTCCCGTTTACGGCGATCGTCGGCCAGGAGGAAATGAAATTGGCCCTCCTCCTCAACGTGATCGACCCCAAGATCGGCGGCGTGATGATCATGGGCGATCGCGGCACGGGCAAATCCACCACCATCCGGGCGTTGGCGGATCTGCTGCCCGAAATCGAAGTGGTCGCCGACGACCCCTTCAACAGCCATCCCAAGGACCCAGAATTGATGAGCGACGGGGTGCGGGAACGGGCGCATTTGTCCGAATCCCTTCCCGTCATCCGCCGCAAAGTGCAAATGATCGACCTGCCCCTCGGCGCCACGGAAGATCGGGTTTGCGGTACGATCGACATCGAAAAAGCCCTAGCCGAGGGCGTGAAAGCCTTTGAACCGGGACTTCTGGCCAAAGCCAACCGCGGCATCCTCTACGTCGATGAAGTCAACCTCCTCGATGATCACTTGGTGGACGTCCTCCTCGACTCGGCCGCGAGCGGTTGGAACACGGTGGAACGGGAGGGTATTTCCATCCGCCACCCGGCCCGGTTCGTGTTGGTGGGTTCGGGGAACCCGGAAGAAGGGGAACTGCGCCCCCAATTGCTGGACCGTTTCGGGATGCACGCCGAAATCCGCACGGTGAAAGAACCTAACCTGCGGGTGCAAATTGTGGAACAGCGCACCGCTTTTGACCAAAATCCGCCCCACTTTTTGGAAGAGTATAAAATCTCTCAGGAGGAACTTCAGCAAAAGATTGTTGAAGCCCAAGAGAGACTGGCTTCCGTGGAAATTGATTACGATCTTCGGGTGAAAATTTCCCAAGTTTGTTCGGAATTGGATGTGGACGGACTGCGGGGAGATATCGTCACCAACCGGGCGGCAAAAGCCCTGGCGGCGTTTGAGGGACACACGGAAGTCACCGTCGATGATATCCGTCGTGTGATCACGTTGTGTCTGCGCCACCGACTGCGGAAAGATCCCCTGGAATCCATCGATTCGGGCTCGAAAGTGCAGAAGGTTTTCCGCCAGGTGTTCGGGTTGCCCGAACCGGAGGAAAATTAATCGTTATCACCGGCAGGATGCCCGTGCGACGCGGGTGGGGTTATGAGCACTCGTATTATCGGATTCGATCCGGGATTGGCGAGGCTGGGGTTTGGGGTGATCGAATGTCAAACTCCGGAAAATGGTCATGGGGAAACGTCGGAATGTGCGATCGATTTTGGAGCCATTCAGACATCCCCGGGCCAATCCCTCGGCGATCGCCTGCAGACGATTTATGGGGATTTGCACACCCTCCTCGAACAGTGTCAGCCGGATATTGTCGGAGTGGAAAAGCTGTTTTTTTATCGCATGGGAAATACTATCTCTGTCGCCCAGGCGAGGGGGGTGTTGATGCTGGTTTTGGCGCAGCGACATCTCCCCCTATTTGAGTTTACTCCAGCCCAGGTTAAACAGGCGTTAACGGGTTACGGAAATGCCAAAAAATATGAAGTTCAAGAGGCCGTCGCGAGAGAGTTGAATTTGGAGACAATTCCGAAGCCGGACGATGCCGCCGATGCCCTGGCGATCGCCCTGACAACTTGGTTCGATCGCGATCGGGTTTCTGATTCTTAATCTGTTGAATAAAATCCATGTCTGATATCATTATTACCTCCCAGGAAATCGCCCAGTTTCGCTCCCAGTTGGCGGAATATCCCGCCGCTTTGGAAGCTTTGGACGCGATCGAGGATTGCGAGGGAGATCTCGAAGATGCGGCGATCTCGATGGCGATTCATGTGGGGCAATCCCCCACCACCTCGGAAAATTGGCTGGACGGTTTGGCGAAGCGATATCGCGTCACCTTGTGCGACGAAACCTATCGGGAAGATTTATTGCAGGGAAATATCGCCCCAATGGTTGCCCATTTGATGAAATTAAATCAGTGTCCCGAATTGTTGGTGACTCCGGTCGTTATTTACGTTGTAAAAACGGGAGTCCAGCCCTTTTGCGAACCTCTGGAATACAAAAAAATGTAAGTCAAATTACCCGCACAGTTAGAGGGGGTCAAGCCCAACAACGGGGTTTTTAGAATGTACTTGAGCCGATATGTTGAAACCGGCGAATATTAAACGTCCTTCTCCCCTGAATTGGCATTTATTCTGGGGAATTGTTTTGATCGTTTCCCTGATTTGGTCGTTTCAAGTGGCGGGGCTCTGGGGAGGGGAATTGGTGAATCCCGGCGGCATGACTCTGGTTTGGCAATTTCTGAGTGCCGCATTTTCCCCGGATTGGAGTCTGGAATTTCTCCAACTGACCCTAAATGCTACCTTAAAAACGATGAGTTTTGCGGTCTGTGGCACGTTTTTAAGTGTGGTTTTGGGGACAGTGGGGGGATTATTTTCTTCGGAAATTTGGTGGCTGTCTGTCAATCCCCACAGTTCGCGATCGCCCCGGATATTATTGCGGGCAATTCTGGCTTTTCCCCGTTCCATTCATGAGGCGTTGTGGGGGGTCTTTTTTGTCAATATTTTCGGACTCGATCCGCTGGTGGCCGTGGTCGCGATCGCCCTTCCGTTTGGTGCGATCGTTGCCAAGGTTTTTTCGGATATTTTGGACGAAACGCCCCGGGGGACTTTATGGGCTCTTTTAAATAGCGGCGTTGACCCCGGAAAGGCGTTTCTTTATACCATCTTTCCCCAGGCGTTTCTCAATCTTTTATCCTACACATTTTATCGCTTGGAATGTTCGATCCGTTCGGCGGCAGTGTTGGGAACGATCGGCGCGGGGGGGTTGGGTTACGAGATTTTCTTGAGTTTGCAAGCCCTGCGTTACGAACAGGTTTGGACTTTATTAATTGCCCTATTTATTTTGACGGGATTGACGGACATTTGGAGTTCCCGACTGCGGCACGAATTGGGCGCACCTTCCCGCCTGGATTTGAATTTGCCCGCAGACTCCCCGAAGGGATTCAATGGGCAACCCGAGACGGTTGCCACCACGGATTCCTTGGCTTATCCAGGGGGATTCCACATTTCCTTCCCACAGTTATCGGCGATTTTTGCCGTCATTTTGATTGTCTTTTCTTTTGTTTACATCGATGCGGACTATGGGAAATTGTGGTCGCCCCGTACCTTTGATTTGTTGGGAGGAATCTTGGAGGATGCCTTGCCGCCCCAATTCGGAGATTTTTCTCAGCTCTTGATTTTCTCCAAACAAACTCTGGCGATGTCGATTCTGGCGATGGCATTGGCGGGAGTTGGGGGAATTTTTCTTTCATTTTTAGCCAGCAATAATTTATTACTTCCCGGCGGGATTCTCGACCCCATCGCCTCCGCATCTTCCCAAAAATTCGGTTGGGGATGGGTCGTTTTAATTGTGACTCGCTTTGCGTTATTATTTTCTCGGGCGGTTCCTGAACCGATTTGGGCGCTCATTTTTTTATTCGTATTATTTCCCGGAATTTTACCCGGCGCGATCGCCCTCGGATTGCACAATTTGGGCATTTTGGGACGGCTGATGGCGGAAGTGACCGAAAATTTGGAACAGCCTCCCTTGCGAGCCCTCGCCTCCCTGGGTGCGGACGGCCCGAAAGTGTTTCTCTACGGCATTCTCCCCCGCACCCTCCCCAGTTTTTTGGCGTACATTCTCTACCGCTGGGAAGTCTGCATCCGTTCGACTGCGATCGTCGGGTTGGTCGGTGCGGGGGGACTGGGGCGCTTGCTGGCGGAACAACTCAGCAGCTTTAACTACGGCGGAATTTTGGGAACTCTGACCATTTTTGTCGGGTTGACTGTGGCGGTCGATTCGATCAGTAATTTGGCTAGAAAAACGATCCGCTGACCCCGGGGAAGATGTCAAAAATTTTTGAGTCACGGGGTTTACAAATGTTATATTTTATGAGATTATCAAAATATAAATAAAATCTAAAGAACTGTCAGGGTCAGTACACAATTCTCAACAAGGAGTAGCTGGCTTGGAAGCGTCAAAGAACCGCGAATGGTCAACCCGAATCCTGCGATCGGCTTCGGGAGAGACTTTTACTGAACATCGATTGTTGCAGTACGAAACAACTGATGGAGCGGTATTTTTTGAGATCAAAGAATATCGCAATGGCAATTGTACCATTGCCTGTACGCAGCGCGTCTTATCTATTTCCACTCCCCTATCCATTTATGATGCCCGCATCTATTGTGAAAAGGCGATGAAGATTTTACAGTTTTCGGGAAACTATTTGGAAGCGCTGCAATTTCGCGAGGAGTTTTTCCTGGCACTCTCGGAGCGAAAGGTGCGATCGCGTTTCTTGGCGATCGCCTGAGAATTCATTCTATATTTTTATTAATTCTCCAAGATCTTCCCTGAAAAGGGCAGTGCCTCTGGGCTTGCCCTTTTTTAAAATCTCTCTCGTTTTTTGTCACAATGTAACGGAATATACGAGAGTGATTCGATCCAAAAGATAATTCTACCGATTTAAAGTTAAGGAAGGGTTAAGATAGAAATAAATTTAGTTTAAAATTTTCGATAAAATCGCCGTTTTTATTATATTTATACCTCAAGTTAGATAGCCGAAAACAATAGACATCGTTTGAAATCTGTCCCGTGGTGGACGGCAAAAATAAAGTAATTTTGTAGAGTTGTAGTGTCAGTTTTTGCTTGACACCATCACTCAATTTTATGACTTCTTCTACTCAAGATTCTCCAACTTCAGCGCCCGATCGCTCGAGTTTAGAATTATTTCTCGATCGCAGTTTTATCTGGACGACCCGAATCCTCGCCTTCGGAGTCGCGGCACTTCTCTTTTGGATGGTCATTCAAGTGGGTTTGGCGGCCGTTCCTGCCATCCAAAAATTCGGCTGGGGATTCTTGGCATCCAGTGTTTGGAACCCGCCAGAGAAAAGCTACGGCGTGCTTCCCATGATGTACGGAACAGCGGTCAGCTCCCTAATTGCCCTGTTAATTGCCGTCCCCATCGCCATCGGAACCGCGATCGTTTTGAGTGAAAATTTTCTCCCCATTTCGATTCGGACGGTGCTGACATTTTTGGTCAAACTGTTGGCGGCAATTCCCAGCGTCGTCTATGGGTTGTGGGGCATTTATGTCCTGATTCCTCTCCTCACCAACATCGGCGGATGGCTGCACAATCATTTCGGATGGATACCCCTGTTCGGCACCCAACCCAAAGGCCCCGGAATGCTTCCGGCGGGGGTGATTCTCGCCATCATGGTTCTGCCAATTATTACCGCCATTTCTCGGGATTCCCTCGCCTCCCTACCCCCGGAATTGCGGGGGGCATCTTACGGGGTCGGATCGACCCGCTGGCAGACCATTTTTAGTATTCTTTTACCCGCCGCTTTTTCCGGCATCGTCGGGGGCATCATGTTGGGACTCGGACGTGCTTTAGGAGAAACAATGGCTGTGACGTTGGTGATCGGAAACAGCAACGATTTGAGTCTGTCTCTCCTCGCCCCCGCCAACACGATCGCCTCCCTGATCGCCAGCCAATTTCGAGAAGCAGACGAACTTCAAGAGGCGGCGCTGATGTATGCGGCACTGATTTTATTTCTGATCACGTTGGTCGTCAATATTATGGCGGAATGGATCGTGAGACAGGTCAAAAAATACTAAACCTTGAACCTTCAAGCAATGGAGTTTAACGATGACATCCAGGACTTCACAACAACTCCAAAATTTCGGCGATCGCGATATCGAAACGTCGGGTTTGGAAGCGCGAACCCTCATCGATCGCATCCTAACGACGGTGGCGTTTCTCCTCCTGGGACTTGCAATTTTGCCCCTATTTTTGGTAATCGCATACGTCACTATCAAGGGATTAAGTCGCCTGAATTTGGACTTGTTAACGGGCATTCCCCCCGCCGCGATGGAATCCGGTGGCGGCATCGGATCGGCGATCGCGGGGACGGTTTTGTTGGTGGCGATCGCGGGAGTTGTCAGCATCCCCTTCGGCATCGCGGCGGGAATTTACCTGTCCGAATTCAGTTCCAAAAGAATCGCCAAATGGATTCGCTTTTTCACGAACGTTTTGAGCGGCGTTCCTTCCATTATCGTGGGAATTTTCGCCTACACGGTCATCGTCTTGACGATGGGCAAATTCTCGGCGTTTGCCGGCGGAATCGCCCTGGCAGTTCTGATGGTTCCGATCGTGGTTCGTACCACCGACGAAGCCCTGCAAATTGTCCCCCAGGAAGTGCGTTGGGCATCCGTCGGAGTGGGCGCATCCAGCTTTCACACCGTCTTGCAAATCGTACTTCCCGCCGCCGGACCCGCCGTCATTACGGGAACCACCCTCGCCGTCGCCCGAGCCGCCGGAGAAACGGCACCGCTGATTTTTACAGTGATATATTCCCCCTACTGGCCCGACGGCATTTTCGACGCAACAGTGCCCGCCCTCTCGGTGGTGGTTTATAACTTTGCCACCGCCGCATTTGAAAATCAACAGGAATTGGCTTGGGCCGCATCTCTGATTCTGGTGTTGCTCGTGCTGATTGCCAGCATCCTCTCCCGGTGGATGACCAAAAAACAGCAATATTGATGGCAGCAATAGTTTAGATAATCTATAAGGTGAATACAATGGCATCTGAAAATTCTTCAAATCAAAGTCTCCTGAACGTCGAAAATGTGAGCGTCTATTACGGGGAAACCTTGGCGTTGAAAGATGTCAACATGGAAATCCAAAAAAATCAGATTACAGCCCTGATCGGCCCCTCCGGATGCGGAAAAAGTACCCTGATCCGCTGCTTCAATCGCCTCAACGACCTGATCGAAAGTTTTAGTCTGGAAGGGCGACTCTCTTACAAAGGTAAAAATTTGTACGATCCCAAAGTAGATGCGGTAAAAGTTCGCCGTCAAATTGGGATGGTCTTTCAAAAGCCGAACCCGTTTCCCAAGTCAATTTATGAAAATATTGCCTACGGTGCCCGCATCAACAAGTATTCCGGTGATATGGATGAGTTGGTCGAAAATTCTCTCAAGCAGGCGGCACTGTGGGGCGAGGTCAAAGATAAACTCGGAGAAAACGGTTTGTCTTTATCTGGCGGGCAAAAGCAGCGACTCTGTATCGCCCGGGCAGTGGCCCTGAAACCCGATGTCATTTTGATGGACGAACCTTGTTCTTCCCTCGACCCCGTTTCGACGGAACAGGTAGAGAATTTGATCCACGAATTGAAGGGAGAATACACGGTAATTATCGTCACCCACAATATGCAGCAGGCAGCCCGGGTTGCGGATTTGACGGCATTTTTTAACGCCCGGGAACAGGAGTCCGGAAGTCGGTTCGGTTATTTGGTGGAATACGATACCACCGACAAGATTTTTGACAATCCCGAACAAGAGGCGACTCAAGAATATGTAAGCGGCCGTTTTGGTTGAAGTCTGGCTTTAGCAGGATGGCAAATTTCGAGGGAATTTATACACTATATCTAGAAGCACATCGGAGAACTGACATGAGTTCCGACAAACAAAATTTTGAACGACCCGAAAATCAAACCGATCCCGCCGTCGAACTCGAACAGAAATTTAAACATTCCGAAGAAGAGGCGGAGATTCCCCAGGATGCCGAACGGGGTTCGGATCTGCCCAACCGGCAAATGACGATCGCCCACAACCCCGGCGGCGCAGTGGACGCGGATTTGAGCGATCGCAACTGATCCCCAACGGGCGAGAACCCGTTGTTGGGCTTTAGCCCCACAGCCAACACGGAAAAAGGACAGGTGGGCAACTGCCGACCTGTCCAAATAATTGTTGGGTTATCTAGAGAGAAAAGCGGGGGTTCAGAACGCTTTCAAACCCCCTTTAAATCGGGCAACAAAGTCCCCCGGCACGCTGGCTGAAGCGGGCATTTTCCCGGTAGTCCACCGGACAGTCGATCACCGCCGGAACCTCTTGAGACAGGGCTTCTTTGAGGACGGGAACCAAATCGGTCGCCGCCTCGACTCGGTATCCTTTCAGGCCCATACTTTCAGCGAACTTGACAAAATCCGGGTTGCCGAATTTAATAAATGAAGCCGAGCCGAACTGATCTTCCTGCTTCCATTCGATCAGGCCGTAACCGCCATCGTTGAAAATGAGGGTGACGAAGGGCGTCCCGACTCGCAGGGCCGTTTCGAGTTCCTGACAGTTCATCATGAAGCCGCCGTCGCCGGTGACGGCGACCACTTTTAGCTCCGGGTGGACGAGCTTCGCTGCGATCGCGCCCGGAATTGAAATCCCCATCGCCGCGAACCCGTTGGAGATCAGGCAGGTATTGGGGCGATCGCTGTGGTAGTGCCGCGCCATCCACATTTTATGGGCGCCCACGTCGGAAATCACGATATCCTCCGGACCCATCACCTGCCGCAGGTCGTAGATGATCTTTTGGGGTTTGATAGGGAAGCCGTCGTCCGTGGCGTAGCGCTCGTAATCTTGGCGGATATCTCCCCGCATCTTGATGCCGTAGGGGTCGGGTTTCCCGGTGCGATCGGACCGGCGCAGGATCTCGTAAAGCGAATCCGAGATATCGCCGACAATTTCAGCGATCGGGATGTAGCTGCTGTCAATTTCCGCCGCATTCGCCCCGACGTGGATGACCGGGATCTTGCCGTTCGGGTTCCACTTCTTGGGCGAATACTCGATCAAATCGTAGCCGATCGCGATCACCAAATCCGCCTTATCAAAAGCGCAACTGATGAAATCCCGCTGTTGCAGCCCCGTCGTCCATAGGGACAGCGGGTGGGTGTAGGGGATCGCCCCCTTACCCATGAACGTATTCGCCACCGGAATATTGAGTTGGGTGGCAAATTCCGTCACCGCCTCGCTGGCATTCGCCCGCAGGGCACCGTTACCTACCAAAATGATCGGGTTGACCGCTTTCGAGATGGCGATCGCGGCCTCGTTCATACTGTGGTAAGCCGAATAACTTTTTTCCCGCCGGTCCCGTTCCAGGGGTTTCCCCTCCGCAGGCATACTGGCGATATTTTCCGGCAAATCGATGTGAACCGCCCCCGGCTTCTCCGTCTGCGCCAATTTAAACGCCTTGCGGACGATTTCCGGCGTGATACTCGGCCGCACGATTTGGGCGTTCCATTTCGTCACCGGCGAGAACATCGCCACCAAATCTAGATACTGGTGGGATTCGATGTGCATCCGGTCCGTCCCCACCTGGCCCGTAATCGCCACCAGGGGGGCACCGTCCAGGTTGGCGTCGGCCACCCCCGTCATCAGGTTGGTGGCACCCGGTCCCAAGGTGGACAGGCAGACCCCCGCCTTTCCGGTCAGGCGTCCGTAGACATCCGCCATGAAGGCGGCACCCTGTTCGTGCCGGGTGGTGATAAATCGAATCGAAGACTCCTTCAGGGATTCAAGAATGTCCATATTCTCTTCCCCGGGCAGTCCGAAGACATACTGTACCCCTTCATTTTCGAGGCAATTGACCAAGAGTTCGGCTGTATTCATGTGGTAGGTTTTCAATTAGAAAAAGAGATTTAAAAAAGTGGAGAGTTATCCTGAGAAGCTCGGCAAACTTCCGAAGTCAAAACCGGTCGATTTCAATCGAAAAATAGAGGTTTGGAGAGAGTCAGCGACTCTCCCTCCCCTACCGCTGGCGATTGAACGTTGAACTTCTAATGTCGCGTCCCCATTATTTAATCCAGACGGTTTTAACATTGACAAACTCATGAAGGCCTTGGATGCTCAACTCGCGTCCGTAACCCGACCGTTTGATGCCACCGAAGGGAAGCCGCGGATCGGACTTCACCAAACCGTTGATAAAAACGGCTCCGGCTTCCAACTCTAAGGTTAAGCGATCCTGCTCGGCCGCGTCTGTCGTCCATGCACTTGCGCCCAAACCAAAAGATGTGCTATTCGCCAGTTCGATCGCTTCGTCGATGCCCCGAACCCGGAACAGCAGCGCCACCGGACCGAAAAATTCTTCCTCATAGGCCGGTGTTCCCCGGGGAATATCGGCTAAAATCGTTGGCGGATAGAAATTTCCCGGACGGTCGGACAGCCGTTGACCCCCCGTGAGGGCCTTCGCACCTTTGGCGAGACAAGCCTGCACCTGTTTGTCGATATCTTCGAGAATTCCCGGCGTCGCCAGGGGTCCGACATCCGTATCCGGCAACATCGGATCGCCCACTTTCAACGCCTGAAATTTCTCGACCAACTTGTGTTGAAATTCTCCGGCGATCGCCTCGTCCAGAATGAACCGTTTGGCAGCAATGCAGGACTGGCCGTTGTTCAGCATTCGGGCTGTCACCGCCGTCTCCACCGCCGCCTCGAGATCGGCACTTTCCAAAACGATAAATGGATCGCTACCCCCCAATTCTAGCACCGTTTTTTTGAGATTTTTACCCGCCTGAGCCGCCAAACTGGCGCCGGCCGGTTCGCTGCCGGTCAGAGTCGCCGCCTTCACGCGATCGTCGGCGACGATTTGAGCCACTTGACTCGCCCCCACCAGCAGGGTTTGGAAGACACCCTCGGGAAATCCCGCCGTCTCGAAGATTTCCGCCACCGCCAAAGCGCACTGGGGGACGTTGGAGGCGTGTTTGAGCAACCCCACATTCCCCGCCATCAACGCCGGCGCCGCGAAGCGGAACACCTGCCAGAAGGGGAAGTTCCAGGGCATCACCGCCAGCACCGGGCCGATGGGTTGGTAGCGCACGAAGCTGCGACTCGCGTCGCTTTCGGCCGGTACATCCGCCAGAAATTCGGCCGCTTTTTCGGCGTAAAACCGGCACACCCAGGCGCTTTTTTTCACTTCCGCGATCGCGCCTTTGATGGGTTTTCCCATCTCCAATGTCATGATTTTCGCAAATCGTTCCGCGTCCCGCTCCAAAATGTCAGCCGCCCGGTTCATCCACTCGGATTTTTTTTTCATCGGCAAATAGCGATAACTGACATACGCTTTTGCCGCCGATTCCAGACAAGCCTCGATCTCGGAGTCCGTCAGGGCATCGAAGGATTTGACCAGCTCCCCTGTTGCCGGGTTGACTGTAGCGATTCCCATAACAAGTTTTTCATTAAAATTCAATGTTTACATCTCTACATCCTACCGCCTAAAAAGGACGATTTATCACGACATTCGGAATTTGAGCAGAGCTGAAACAAATCGATAACCTTATTGAAATAACTTAAAAATTATGAGAGTAATTAAAGGGTTTAATCGGTTTTTTTCCCCGGTTTTGCTCATATTCTTAACAAAACGATAGAAGAATTGGGGGGCATCGCCCTTTCCCCGGCTCGTCTCCGCCCTGAGCAAATTTACCTATGTTCGCGGACAGATCTTGGGTGCGATCGCCTTGCAGACTCGGATAATTTTCGTTACATTAATTTACATAAGAGGACACCATCTGTTACACAGGAGTTACAATCATGGAAGAACAAAACCGCAACGCCTGGAATTGGGGCTTTACCGCCGGCGCCGAAAATTGGAACGGCAGACTGGCGATGGTCGGCTTCATCAGCGCCGTCCTCATCGAACTGATCTCCGGTCAGGGTATCCTTCACTTTTGGGGCTTGATGTAGGAGGTAGGGGATATATAAACATCCCTCCACCTCCGTCAGTCGAGGTGTCGCAAGCACTCGACCCAGCCGGAAAGCCGGAATTGAGATAGCAAATTGAAACGCAGCGCCATTATACCACCTTGAGGATCGATTTTGACATCCTCAAGGTTTCCCAGTCCTTCTCGAGGCGAGAAGGATGCCGGGGTGATGCGCCCTTTTTTAGACGGACTTCCAACCTCCAAGTTTTAGCGGATGTATTCCTTAAGGATGCTGTTGCGGTTGGGGTGGCGCAGCTTCCGCAGCGCCTTGGCCTCGATCTGGCGAATTCGCTCCCGAGTCACGTTGAAAATCTGGCCGATTTCTTCGAGGGTTTTCATCCGCCCATCGTCGAGTCCGTAACGCAGTCGCAGCACGTCCCGCTCCCGGGGGCTGAGGGTGTCGAGGACGCTTTCGAGATCTTCGCGCAGCAAGCTTTTGGAGACTTGATCTTCGGGGGTTTCCCCATCCGACTCGATGAAGTCTCCCAGGCGGGAATCCTCTTCCTTACCGATAGGGGTTTCCAGGGAAATGGGCAGTTGGGCAGATTTGGCGATGAACCGCAGCTTTTCGATGGTCATCTCCATGCGGGTGGCGATCTCTTCCTCGGTGGGTTTGCGGCCCATTTCCTGAGATAACAATTTGGTGGTCTTTTTGATCCGGGAGATGGTTTCGTAGAGGTGAACCGGAAGCCGGATGGTGCGGGACTGATCCGCGATCGCGCGAGTGATAGCCTGACGAATCCACCAAGTCGCGTAGGTGCTGAACTTGTAACCTTTCTCGTGATCGAACTTTTCGGCCGCCCGGATTAGACCCAAGCTACCTTCTTGAATCAGATCTTGGAACGATAACCCCCGGTTCATGTACTTTTTGGCGATGGAAACCACCAGCCTCAAGTTGGACTGCACCATTTTATCCTTGGCTCGCCTGCCGAAAAACAGGCGACGGCGGAATTCGGGCAGGTTCATGTCCACCGCGCTCGCCCACTCCTGTTCGTTCGGCTCCCGATGGTAATGATCGATCAATTTTTCCCGAATTCGCTCCAATTCGAGCAAGTCGGCAATTTTGCGAGCGAGTTCGATTTCCTCGTCCGCTCGCAGCAACCGGATGCGACCGATTTCCTGTAGGTAAAGCCGGATCGAATCTTCGGTGTAGTGTTTCTTTTTGGCTTGGGCGCGACGTCGGGATTTAGTAATTTTTCCCGCTTTGCCCGCCTCGTCGGGCTGGGACTCCTCAAATTCATCTTCGAGAGTGTCTCCGGGTTCAAGCAAGTTATCAACCAAATCTCGGTCGGATTGGGGGTTAGACAATTCAAGCGTTTCCATTTCAGGCTCAATGGTGGTTGCGAGTCCGTTTTTGATTTGGATCATGCCGCGTTCCTCATGCTCCTCAATTCAAGAATCAATCACGAGAGACAGAAAAGATCTGTCTGTAGATAGTTTAGCCAATTCCGAACGGGGTCTTGCCGTCGGGTTGGGTACGATCGCAAAGTCTTTGCAATTGCGTCCGATATCGCCCGTCGGGCGGGGTAAAAATACCGGCTTTTCTGCGGACGGCGGCCGACACTTCTCAAAATCCTCAACGATTTTAGCCTCTTTTACAAAAATTGGGCGGGAATTCCCCAACCCGGACGTTCTCCGAGCTGCTCTAAAGGCTTAATTGGGATTTGAGTAATTTTGGGCTTGAGAGCCACTGTCGCCATCGCCCCGCTTCTATTCGCTCGGTCTCCCCCATTAGGGATTCGGATTGGCAAGGGTTTTGCAATTCATTTAAAGCTCTATGAATCGGTTTCCCAATTGGGGATATTAGGGGTCGAGAGAGAAGTCACCTTCTCCCCCTCCCATTCAGAACCGTGCAT
>JBNGCR010000130.1:0-15738 GCA_050045915.1 Limnospira sp. | reverse complement strand
GAAGCTTGTGTTACGCAGTTAATTTAAAAACCAAAAACTGCCTCGAAACACCAATCGAGGCAGTTTAAACCCAACTTGTTCCACAGTCATTCACACCTTCAAGCCACCACAGATTGCTCCGGACGGGCGAAAATCATGCGGCCCGCAGAGGTTTGCAAAGAGCTCGTCACCACCACCCGAAGTTGGTCGCCGAGGTGGTCGCTGCCGGACTCCACCACCACCATCGTGCCATCTTCGAGATAGCCGATGCCCTGAGACGGTTCCTTCCCTTCCTTGCGGATCTTCAATTCCAAAATATCCCCCGGCAAGTAGGCCGGACGCACCGCCTGGGTGAGGTCGTTGATATTCAGAACCGGAACCTGCTGGACCGTCGCCACCTTGGACAAATTGTAGTCGTTGGTGAGCAAAAATCCGTTGATTTCCTGGGCGAAGCGCACCAATTTCGCGTCCACCGTGGCGATGTCGTCGTAATCGGCCGGGTGAATTTGAATCCGTTCCGGGTAATCGTCCCGAATCCGGTTGAGGATGTCGAGTCCCCGCCGTCCCCGCGATCGCTTTTGGTCGTTCGCCGCGTCGGCCACCAGTTGCAACTCCTGGAGGATGAATTGGGGGACCAAAATCTGCCCTTCCAAAAACCCCGTTTCCAACAGGGGCTCGATGCGGCCGTCGATGATGCAACTGGTATCCAAAACCTTGGTATGGGCCGGTTTGAGAGTCCCCTCGGCCACCAACATGGTGTCCAGGCTGTTGGGGTTGATCAGCCGCAAAAAGGCCCGTCCGTGGGTGTCGGCGAGGTTCACCCCCGTGTAACCGAACAGGACGCTGCACAAAACCGCCCCCAGGGGTTTGATAAAGCCGATTTCCTCGGGAATGGGGAGCAAGAACAGCGGTGCCAGAAGCAGGTTGGCGATCAGCAGGCCGATCACCATGCCGATGGAACGGGTGATCAGGACGTCGAGGGGCATCTGGCGGATTTGTTCTTCGACGCGGTGGTAGGTCGTCTGCACGACCAACCCGACGATCATGCCGATGAGGGCGGTAAATGCGGCCGTCACCGATCGCAGCCCTTCGATGTTGGTCACTTGTTCCAGGACGTTGACGGGCAGCAGCTCGATGCCGTAGAACCCCGTCCCGGCTCCCGCTATTATAAATAGAATGATGATGATTGCGTCTAGCATGGTTTTGGGGAATAAAAATGAAATCTCAATTCCGAACCGGGAATTGAGTCTTTTCGCATTGCGATCCATTATATCTTCGAGCGTTTACCCCATTGGCGGGCGGATCGTTTCGGTAATCTCTCCCCCCAACACCCCGATCGCGATCGCTCTCATCAAAGGAGTGGCGTTTTTTTGGGCGATCGGGCGATCGCGACAACGGCGTGGCGGTGAATTGACCCCCGAAGTCGGGATGAAATCTCGACATCTGCGATCGCGATCGGCTTCCGTTTAAATTTATAAACTTTACAATTGTTCAAATTAGCAGGGTTGCCAATCCAACTTTTGGGGGAGACATCGATGGAAAAACGAACAGACAACGGACGACAATTGACGATCCCCCCACCCCCCACCGCCGCCTACCTGCACATCCCCTTCTGTCGTCGCCGCTGCTACTACTGCGATTTTGCCGTCTCCGTCGTCGGCGATCGCAGACAGGGCGAAAATTCCGGGATGATCAAAGAATATGTCGGGGTCCTGTGTCGGGAAATCACCACCGAACCCCAGGGGGGAGTACCGCTGCAAACGGTCTTTTTTGGAGGCGGAACCCCCTCCCTGTTGTCGGTGGGACAATTCGATCGCATCCTCCGAACCCTGGACCGCCACTTCCGCATCGCCCCCGACGCCGAGATCTCCGTAGAAATGGACCCCGGAACCTTCGATTTAGAGAAATTGCAAGGATTCGTCGCCGCCGGGGCGAACCGGGTCAGCGTCGGCGTCCAGGCCTTCCAGGACGAACTGTTGCAACACTGCGGGCGATCGCATACCGTTGCAGATACCTTTGAGGCGATCGAGATGATCCATCAAGTCGGCGTCGCCAACTTCAGCATCGACCTGATTTCCGGGCTCCCCCACCAGACCCCCGAACTCTGGCAAGCCTCCCTGGAAGCCGCCCTGGCCTTAAATCCGCCCCACCTGTCCCACTATGATTTAATTGTCGAACCCAAAACCCCCTTCGGCCGCTATTATCAACCCGGGGAACCGCCCCTCCCCGACGAGGAAACCACCGCCGACTTTTACCGCCAAGCCCAAGATTTGCTGACTTCCCGCGGCTACCGACATTATGAGGTGTCCAATTACGCCCGTCCCGGCTTCGAGTGCCGCCACAACCTCGTCTACTGGAAAAATCGACCCTATTACGGCTTCGGGATGGGGGCGGCGAGTTATGTGGGGGGCCACCGGCTGACCCGGCCGCGGACCCGCGATCGCTACTATCGCTGGGTGGAGGCGGGGGACAAATTGGCGGGTGCCGAAGCGATCGCCCGGTCCCCAGATATCCTGCTAGAAACCCTGATGCTGGGGCTGCGGTTGGCCGAAGGGCTCGATCTGGACCGACTCGAACGGCAATTCGGCCGGGACGTTCTCGCCCAAATCCACGATACCCTCGAACCGTACCGCGATCGCGGCTGGGTGGCCGTCACCGGAAGGCGTCTGAGACTCACCGATCCGGAGGGATTCCTATTCTCCAACACGATTTTAGCCGATCTGTTTGATCGCCTGGAGGCGGTGGCGTTGCCCTCGTAAACGCAACAGTTGAGGCAAACATTCACCGGAACAGCGATCGGAAAAAATCGGGAGTCCGGCGAAATGTGATGGGACGCATCGGCGGGGGTGACGGCGATCGCGAACCGGCTTCCCCCAGTCAATCATACTAAAGTTAAGCCTTTAGAGAGATCGGCAAATCCGGCAGTTGTCGATATCCTTTAGATATCGTTAAAATTTGGATGCCGATCTGACCCGATCCTTAAGATAGGATCGCTTGGCGGTGGCAACTGAATCTGACCGAGTCGGAACGACCACCCCCTCGGGCGATCGCAGCTTCTCCCCGCCCTTCCGGGAATGGATGGGAGGAGAGATATCCGAAAATTCCCATCTCGTCGGAAGCGAAGCCATCAGGGTTCTGAGCTTGCCGCCGACAAACTTTCGCTTTTAAAAACGACCCAATTTTTTCAAGATGAGTTGGAGTTCCGAATTTCCGTCCCAGTTTTAAACTCGGCGGGGATCAACTTAAACCCAAACAGGATCGACAAACTTTTTTAAATTCAAAAGAGGTTTTGACCATGACCGCAATTCTCGATAAGATTCGGATCGATTCCAAAGATAAACGTCTTTGCTGCTACTTCAACAGCACCAAAAAAGTGCAAGTCGCCCGGATTTCCAATATCGATGACTGGTATCTGGAACACGTCGTTTTTCCCGGAGAACGGTTTCTTTTTGAAGCCCCGTCGTCAGCCGAACTGGAAATTTATCAGTCCGGAAGTGGGCGGGCAATATTGCTGCAAAAGCTCACCTGTTACCATTTGGTCGTCGATGATGGGAGCGACCTCAAAGTGGCCAGTTAAAACTCGATAATTCGGGATCAAAGTTGGCGATCGCTCAGATGAGTTGGAGCCCCCGTTTCGGCCCTTCATTCTCATTCAATTTTGGAATGGAATCCGATCGCGATCGCCCCTAAAACTCCCCGATCTCTTTCGCCCGCCTTGCCTCGGCGACATCCACAAAATAGAGCAAAATTAGACCGACAATAAAAAACACAATTAAAGACAGGATCGAAGTGCGGGCCGTTCCCGTCCCCTGGCGGATCAGGGCGAACAGCAGCGGCCCGAAAATCGCCGAACCCTTGTTGAAAACCGAATAAAACCCGTAAAACTCCGCCGCCGCCCGGGGCGGTACCATCGACCCGTAGAAGGAACGGCTGAGGGACTGGGAACCCCCCTGAACCAACCCCACAATTCCCCCCAAGAAAAAATACTCAGCCGGCGTCGTCAGAAAATAAGCATAAATCACCACGAAAGACCACCCCACCAGCGACACCATCAGGGCATTTTTCGCCGAGATGCGTTCCGCCAATTTGCTGAATCCCAACGCCCCCCCGACGCTGACAAACTGGATCACCAACAGCGTGCCCATCAAGACATTCGGCGAAAAGCCCAATTCCTCGGCCCCGTAAATCGTCGCCATCGCGATCACGGTCTGGATGCCGTTGTTATAAATCATGTAGGCGATCAGAAATCGCAGCAGGTGTTTGAACAGCTTCACCTTCCGCACCGTCACCACGGTTCGCACCACACCCACTTGCAAATAGGCCCGCCACCGGGGCAGGTTTTGATATTCGGAGGGGAGAGTTTCGACGGCCTTCGCTTCCCGGAGGTTGAACGCCGTGATCAGGGAAAAACCGCCCCACCACGCCGCTGCCATCAAAATCGCCAGCCGCGCCGCCAGTTCGGCCGAAATGCCGATCGCCCCGTGTCCGGCTACCAAAGCCAGGGAGAAGGCGAATTGCAGGCCACCGCCGATGTATCCGAAGGCGAACCCCTTCCCAGACACCCAATCGATGTTGTCTTCGGAGGCGATATTGGGGAGAAAGGCGTCGTAGAAGATGTTGCCGCCGATGAACCCGACCTGGGCGATGATGTAGAGGAGGAGGGTCGGCCACACGTCCCCCGTCCGGCAGAAAAATAGCAGGCCGGCGGCGCAGCATCCGGTATAGGCAAAGGCCAGCAGAAATTTCTTTTTGGAAGCCGAAAAGTCGGAAATCGCCCCGATGACGGGCGCGATCAGAAACACCAAAAATGCGGATAAACTGGTGACAAAGCCCCAGAGTACCGTGGCGCTGTAGGTGATGCCGGCTAAAGTTAGCCCGCCGGGGGGTACGACGACGGAGGCGAAGTAGGCTGGGAGGACGGCGACGACGACGGTGGTGACGTAGGCGGAGTTCGCCCAGTCGTAAGCGATCCAGCCGAAAATTTGACGGCGATCATCGAAGGCAGGGGTTTGGGTCATGGGCGGGGGGGGTGAAAATGTGCCGGGTCGGCCTTTGCGTACTCAGGCAATCTAACTTTAACCCGGAGTGGGATGTCTTCCGCCGGTCGGAACCCGCACGATCTGGATATGGGTGGGGTCGGGTGAAAAATCCCTCCGTCCGATCGCGACGGACTGTCCCATCTTCAAGCTGCAATCGGAGGAATCCGGCGTGGAAATTCAGGAATTGTTGAACCGCTACGCGGCGGGCGATCGGGACTTCAGAAAGGTGAACCTGATCGGGGCGAATTTGAGTCGCGCCGATCTGAGGGGGGCCGATCTGGCGGGGGCGTCCCTGGCGGGGGCGAATTTGAGTCGCGCCCGCTTGGAGGATGCCGATTTGACGGGGGCGTTTCTGTACGGCAGTACCCTCACCTATGCTCACCTGGGGCGGGTGCAACTGCGGGAGGCGGATTTGACTAAGGCGAATTTGGCGGGGGCGTTTTTGGTGCGCGGGGACCTGGCGGGGGTGAAGTTGAGCGGGGCGATTTTGCGGGGGGTCAACCTGCGATCGGCAAATTTGAGCGGGGTGAACCTGTGCGGGGCGAATTTGAGTGGGGTTAACTTGCGATCGGCAGATTTGAGGGACGCCAATTTGAGCTGGGCGAACCTGTCTCGGGCGCGGTTGAGCGGTGCGGTGTTGAGTCGATCGCGCCTCACTGGGGCGGATTTGAGTTTCGCGCATTTGGTGGAGGTGGATTTGGCGGGGATGGATCTTGACGGGCTCAACCTCGCCCAAGCCAATTTGCGGAGGGCTAACTTGCGGGACACCGACCTGACGGCGGCTAACCTAAGCGAGGCGGATCTGAGGGGGGCCGACCTGGAGAATGCCACCCTCCACGGAAGCAATTTGACCGGATCTATTCTGACGGGCTGCAACTTGAATGGGGCGAGTTTGATGCGGGCGAATCTGTCCGGGGCGAATTTAGTCCGCACTACCCTGGGCGGGGCTAACCTCAATCTGGCCGGTTTGGATGGTGCCGACCTCGGCTATGCTGACCTGGGGAATGCTTACCTTTGGAAAACTGATCTGGCGGGGGCCGATTTGTCCGGGGCTAACTTGCGGGGGGCGAGTTTGCGGGGGGCGACCCTGGACGGGGCGAACCTGAAAGATGCCGTCCTGGTGGGGGCGACGCTGCCGGACGGGGCGGTGGCCGAAGTTTGAGGGAACGTTAAAGGGGGCGATCGCTTTGTCCCTTCGTGCAATCATCAAGTTGGGTGAAGCGGCGGCGATCGCTTTCCCGGGATAATCTTCAATGATCAAGTATGAGAGGTGCTGGACAGGAAAAAATTTGACTGCTGAAGGAGTATTATATCAGAAAAGCGGCGATCGAACCATTCTTTTTTTTCATGCCAAAACAAGGCAAGCTAGAAGTAAGCATTGAATTGAGGAGAAACAGCGATGATGCTCAAAGCTAAAGACATCATGACCGACGAAGTTGTGACGATTCGCGGGTCGGCGACGGTGGCGGAAGCCGTCAAGAAAATGAACGATCTCTGTCTGCGGGCGCTGATCGTGGAACGCCGCCACGAACAAGATGCCTACGGGATCGTCACGGAAACCGATATCGTTTACAAAGTGACGGCCTACGGGAAAGATCCCAAGTCCATGCGGGTTTACGAAATTATGACCAAACCCTGCATCGTCATCAATCCCGATTTGGGCGTGGAATATGTGGCGCGATTGTTCGCCCAGACGGGGATTCGCCGCGCTCCCGTGATCCAGGAAGAGCTGATGGGAATTATTTCCGTCACGGATATCCTCAACAAGGGGGATTTCGTTGAAAAACCCAAGAGTATCCTGTTGAAGGATCGCATCGAAGAGGCGATTCAAGAAGCCCGAAATATCTGCGCCGAAAAAGGAGCCACATCCAAGGAATGTGCGGCGGCTTGGGATATCGTTGAGGAACTGCAAGCCGAAGCGGCTCACCAGAAAGCCGAGCGGATCGAGAAAACGGCGTTTGAGGTGTACTGCGAGGAAAATCCGGAGGCAGCGGAAGCCCGAGTTTACGATAATTGACATCGGATGTTTTCGGGTTGACTCTCAGGATTTGAGATCCATCATTTCTGATCGCGAAATGATCGACGGATGGGGCAAGGGAAACGTGAGGACTCGCCATTGATCCGACCGCTCCCTTGCCGTTTCGATCGCTTTCCGTTGAAGGCAAACTTTCCCGATAAAAATGTTAGAATTGGTCAAGATAGACGTAATTTTATCTCGGCTTATTTATGAAAACATCGAAAGGGTTGGGCTTTGGGGTTCTTTTGTTGACGTTTGCGATCGCTGCACCCCTCTCGGCTCAGTTCAACACCGACGACCCGGAAGCCTTCATCCGGGGGGAATTTCGATCCTGTCAGGGGTGCGACCTGCGGGGGGCAAATCTCCGCAACCAGAGCCACAGAAATGCCCAACTGCGGCTGACGGATCTCACTGGCGCCGACTTGAGCGGGGCGAATTTTACCGGCGCCTATTTTAGTTGCAGCACTTTGAGGGATGCGAATCTGTCCGGCGGGACGTTCGCCTACGCCAATTTCGTGGATGCCAATCTCAGCGGCGCGGATTTGAGCGGCGCCGACCTCAGCAAAACCGATCTCAGCGGCGCCATTCTCGACGAGACGACGAACTTGACGGGTACCAATTTGGACGGGGCGAAACTCTGGGACGCGGCAACGATTTATCGGCCCGGAATGGATGTGTCGGACATTACTCGCAATACAGATCTCGAGAGTCAGCGGGTCCGCTGTCGAAATGAATGATATTCAACCTTTATTGACTCCCCAGCAACCAGTAGGTGTCCATCTGCCCTTTTCCTTTGACGAAAACCTTGCCGCGCCGTTCAAATATATACCGATCTTTCAATCGCTCGTAGGTGGCTTCCGTGACTTGAATTTTACCCGCTTCCCCGGAAGATTCCATGCGGGAGGCGACGTTGACCGTATCTCCCCAAAGGTCATAAATAAAGCGCTGAATGCCGATCACGCCAGCCACGACGGAGCCGGTGTTGATGCCGATGCGAACTTGAAACGGTTCGATATTTTCAAATTGAAAGTGATCGACCAAGAGTTGAATTGATAAGGCCATATCCGCGATCGCCTCGGCGTGGTCAGACCGGGGGATGGGTAAACCCGCCACCACCATGTAGGCATCGCCGATGGTTTTTATTTTTTCCAATTCCAACAGTTCCACCTGCTGGTCGAAGATGGAGAAAATATAGTTGAGCATCTTCACCAGTTCCAGGGGGGGGAGGCGATCGGCCAGGGGCGTAAATCCGACGATATCGGCGAATAAAATCGTCACGTCGTCGAATTTTTCGGCGATGATTTTACCTTCGTCTTGTTTCAGGCGTTCGGCGATGGGTTGGGGGAAAATATTCAATAATAACCGCTCCGATTTTTGCTGTTCCGATCGCAGCGCCTCTTCCGCCAAACGCCGCTCCGTGGTGTCTGTCGCCACTGACAGGATCTCGATCAGCCTGCCGCGATCGTCGTAGATGGGTTGGTTGACCCAAGTCACCCAGACGCGATCGCCATTCCTGCGAATGTTTTCATTTTCGTGGATGGCGTAGCGTTTCGGATTCCGGCAAATCTGCTCGATCAAGCCTTTCAAATTTCGCCCCGATGTCTCGATTTCGGGAATCAAGGTTCCAATTAAATTTTGACCGACAATTTCAGGTTTTTCGTAGCCAAAAAAATTGAGGCCGTAATCGTTGACAAACAACACCTGTCCGGCTGGAGTCCAGCGCACGATCGCGGAGCTGACATTTTGGACGATATGGCGAAATTCCGCTTCACTTTGTCGGCGATCGGCGATTTCTTGGTGCAGTTTTTCATTGGTGCGAATCAGGGCAGCCGTCCGCTCTTCTACGATTTGTTCTAGGGAGGCGGTCAACTGCTGGAGTTCCCGATTTTGGCGGGCGAGTTGTTCTTCCTGGGTATAGCGTCTCAAGGCCTCCCGAACCGTCAGGATCAGGTCTGTTTCATTCCAGGGTTTGGCAATGTAGCGATACAGATTCGCCCTGTTGAGGGCTTTTCCCAATGCTTCTGTACTCGGGTGGGCAGTCAACATAATTTTGATGGCGCGGGGATGGCGATGGTGAATTTTAATCAGTAATTCGTCCCCCGAAAGACCGGGCATATTTTGGTCGGCGATCGCCAACGCTAACTCCATCCCCCGGGACTCGAACGTTGCGAGTTTTGACAGTGCTTCCGCGCCACTCAAAGCCAGCTCAATGTGATACTCGTCGCCGAGATACTCCGAAAGCTGCTCCGTCAGAAACTCCAAAATAAAGTCTTGGTCATCGACGCACAAAATTGCCAAATTCTTCATACATATTGTCCGAGGGGCCGACTTTGGGCGAATTGACGGGGAACCCGTCCTCAGTGAAACTCCCGGTGCTGATCCTCTCCGGGACGGAATTGCCGATCCGCGCCGACTCGAGGACTGCGGGGATGTTAATTTGACTTATTCTAACAACTCGATGCTCCCAAGGTTGCGGGGCGCGAAAGGGGGGACGCATCAAATTGGCGATCGGAGAGGGTGGCAAAGGGTGTAGAATTTTGAAATGACATTTTTTATGGGGAGCCAATTGACCCCGACAAGTGTCCCCTTTTTCAATTTAAACTCGTTCTAGACCATCGGAGTTCCACGCATGACCGAACCGAAAGAGCAAAGATTGACCCACGCCTTAAATCAACTGATCGGCGAGTATGGTATCAAAACAGTGTTGCAGTCCCTCGCCGATCGCTGCTTCAAAGAAGCCGAATTTCTCCGCAATGACCGCAGCACTGATCTGGCTACAAACTGGGAGGAAATCGGCCGGGGATTGCAGGAAATTTTAAATCGTTGGAAAGAATAAATTGTCGCGAATTTCTTCAATCCAACCCGAGAAATTGTGCCAAAATGAGACGGGCGGTTTTCTGATAATTTCGTTTTTCAAAACTAGGAGAATTTAATCCCAATTCGGACGCTCAAATATGGATATCCCAAATGTCACTTACCGAGTTGCAGAGCCGGGTGATGCTCAGGAGATTGCCCGACTGCTCGGCATGACTTCCGGAGGATTGATCGATTTTTTGTTCCGATCGCCCAATTCTGAATCGACGCTGGGAGAAAGTATCGCCCCCTTGGTGCGATCGGAAACGGGTCTTTTATCTTATCGGAACATCGAAGTTGCCTGTTGGAGCGATCGCGCGATCGGCATGGCGCACGGCTATGCAAGTGTCCACCATCACATCACTGAGGAAATGAAACAAATTCTTTCCAAAAATCATTTGCAAGTCCTGGAAGCATTTGATCAGAATCCCATGAAAAATAGCTGGTTTTTAAATGCTTTTGGAGTCCGAGCGGAATATCGAAAACAAGGAATCGGCACATCCTTGCTGTGGAGAACCAAGCAAAAAGCTTGGCAATCTGGATTTACCACGCTGAGTGCGATCGCCGGGTCGGATAATCGCACGGCTCTGCGTTTGTATCACCAAAATGGATTTCGAGAAGTCGCCCAAATTCCTATTCCCCAACATCCCGAATTTTACCCCGGCAGGAGTTGTGTTTTGATGAGTTGTCAGATTGTGATTTGAAGCCCTTCAGGTCGTCCCTTCGTCGTCCCGATATCCGATCGCCCCGATCGCTTCTACAGCCGCGATCGCGCCATTTTCATACCTGGAATTGTGCGGAACACTGAGGGGGAGGAGAGCGGCTACTGCTTCCACAGCCATTTCCACATCGCCGACGATGATGGCGGGGGAGCGATCGCGATCGCCGACGATGCGGTTGAGGCGTTGCAATTGGCGATCGTAGAGGCGGCGGAAGGGACGGGAAACCAGGGGAATTCCCAAGGCTTGACATTCGTAAACGGTGTTGTAACCCCCACTTCCCACCACTACATCCGCCGCCACCAAATATTCAAAGGCGGGATAGTGAAATCGCCACAATTCGGGGGGACAATTGGGGGGTTGAATGGCAGAAATGCAGCGGACATCCAAATTTTTTCGTCCCGCCAGACGAACCGTCACTTCGCCGTAGAAATTGAGTTCTTCTTCCCGCCCCGACGCCAAAATCAGGACGGTTTTGTTGGCGGTTTCGGCAGGCAATCCCAACTCGGAGCGGGCGATCGCGCGATCGGGAAGTTCCCAAATATTGCGACTCAACCAAGGTTCCGTATATCGAACTTGGGGCAAGTTTGCGAAGGGCAAATCTTCCCCCTCGCCGGGAATTAAAATCAGGTCAAAATGGTGGGAAACAAAGGAAATTAAATCGTAACGGCGGACGTAATTGGGATTGAGATCTCGGTGAATTAAAACAGTTTTAAAATCCGAGCGTCCGGACACAACTTCGACCAATTCTCCCCCTAATCCCCGGGGGAACGTATCCACGATCAGACAACCGTAGCGATCGCCCAAAAGTTTCCCTCGAATGTGTCCGCGAATGTCTGCCGTCTCAGTTGCAATCCAATCGACTTCGCCGTTGAAATCCGAGGGTAATTCTCGCATTTTCAACCAATAGGGACTGTTAGTGAGAATGCGGACGCGACGGGTTGCCGCCGCCACCCGTCCCAAACTTAAAGTTCGGTTCAGATGTCCCCAACCGCCTCCGAGTGCATAGATGAACCAGGTGTTCAACTTTCTGTCAGATCCCGTTCAAAATCCCCGGCTTCCCCCTCCAAAGCGATCGCGTCGGCTTCGGTAAAGTCAAATCCGAGACGTTCTTTGTCCCCCAATTTCTCGATTTCTGATTCGTTCACCCATTCCGCCTCGGTATAGTCGCCGTAGTTTTCATAAAGGTTCCGTTCGCCGGACATGAAATAGGGATCGTCGTCAAATTCCCCACCGTCGCAATGGGGACATTCTTCCGAATTCAGGCGCCCGCAACGGCGGGGAAATAGAACCCCCACGATGCGGTTACAGCCGATGGTTTCGGGAGCAGACAAACTCGGTTCGAGAACTGGGGATTCGATCGCCGTAATTTCAATTTCATAGAAACCGATTTGGACGCGATCACCTTCTCGGAGGAGACAAGAATCCTGGGAACAACGTTCCCCGTTGATTCTCACTGGCGATCGTCGGGTTTGAATTTCTAATTGACCGTTTTTTTCCAATAAGGAGGCGTGATAATCCAAAATATCCGCACCGTCAATGACTAGCCGGGAAACGCGGTTTCCCTCTAAATTAGAAGGCATCAGCCCAAAAGTTCGTCCGATCGCGATCGGAGTTTCAAAGGTGGGACTGCGTTTTTGCTCGGATTCGATTTCGATCCAGGTGAGTTGCACTTTCAAAGCGATCGTCCTCCTCAAACATCAAGCATGGTGTTGTTTTGACCCGATCCGAACCCAGTTTAATATCTGATAGGCACTCAGAAACATCATCACGACCGTTTGATACAAAAGCTCTCGGCATCCGGAGGTATTTGATGGGGGTTCGACTTTAACTTTAAGCTGAATTCGGTTTTCTGTCACCTGGATGTCCTGTAACCTGCCATCGGGAGGAAGTTTAACCGCGACGTCGGCTCGTTTGATGTGTTGGGGAACCTGGCGATAAATCTCCGGATCGAAATGCAGGCTCAACCCGATCCGATATCCCTTGTGTTTTTCCCGGTAGCGACTTTTTCCGTTTCGATTTTGCCAGCGACAGGTGCGATAAATTTCGGTAATTTGCAGAAAAAAATGGGTTCCGTCCGCAAATTTTCCCTTCACTCTCAGCCAGTCATCGCGATAAAAACTGAAGGTGCGTTCGGGTCTGCGAGGGTCGGGTTCGTTGCCTCTAAATTTTTGCAGATCGGTGATATCACTCAACACCAAAACCAATTTTAATTTGCTTTTCGGAATCAAATCTTTTGCCCAAAAATCGAGCAATTGAGATAAAATTTGGTGACGATCGCTCCTCCCGGAAAAGTCAAGTTTTTGATATTCATTCAATCGATTGTGATTGAGTCCCAACAGGATGCCACCGACGATTAAAACCAAAATACCGACCAAAACAAACAGGGAGGAAATACTCCCCCCAAAAAGCATCGTGATCGCGCCGACGATACAAACAAAGATCCCGTGATTTTGCCTTTTTTGATATTTTTTATATTGAATATGGAATTCTTTTCCCGCCGCCACTAAGTCCTGCAGATCGGCTTTGATTTGGGGAATTGAACTGCCGGTCCCATAGGTCAGGTTTTGAGTAAAACTACCGATATCAAATGTCATTTTTTCTCAATCCATACAATCCAGATCGGTTGAAAGCCGATTCGAGCGCCACTCGAATTTCAATCAAGCAAATTTAATCTATCATAGAAAACGATATCCCTCAAAACACAAAACTGGCGCAATAAATCTTAACCAATGCAGGAACCCGAATTGGCTTATATTTCTTTTGATGTAGTCCCGGCTCCCAAGGGGGCGGCGATTCACATCCGAGAATTTACAAGGGTATTGGCGGATACCTTCGGGGCGATCGCATTGGTGACAGTTTCGCCCTCGGGTGACACAACAATCGCCCCCACAAGATATCATCCAAACGTCATCCAAACCCAACTCCCCGCCACCGGAAAAACCCTCATCGATCGCGCCCTGACGTTTCGCCACCATTTGCAACTTTGGCTGCGCGATCGCCACTTTAAAATCATCCAAATTCGCTCAATTTACGAAGGATTACCCGTCGCGATCGACAAATCAAAATACTGCGATTCTCTCATTTTTGAGGTGAACGGCTTGCCTTCCATCGAACTCAAATATCGCTATCCGAACATTGCAAGCGATCGCGAACTGAGGCACAAAATCAACCGCCAAGAAAAACTCTGTCTGCAACGGGCAGATGTCGTCATCACCCCCAGTCAAGTCACCAAAAATCATCTCATTTCCCGCCATATCGAACCTGAGAAGATCCGCGTCATTCCCAACGGAATCGATCCCGATCGCTTTCATTACCAATGTCCGGAGATGCGATCGCCCGACGAACCCTTTCGCCTGATTTACTTCGGCATTTTGGCAAAGTGGCAGGGCGTCGATCTAGCGGTGAGAGCCGTCGCCCAGTTGACATTTTCGGTTGAATTAACGATAATAGGAAAAGGGACAAACTCCCAGGTTAAAGCCTTAAAAAAACGGGCGGAAAAATTGGGAATCCGCGATCGCATTATCTACCAAGAAGCCATTTCCCAACCCGAACTGGTAGCCGAACTCCACCAAGCCGATGCGGTGGTGATTCCATTGACTCCCTGCGATCGCAATACCGTTCAAGGTTGCTGTCCCCTGAAAGTCTTGGAAGCGATGGCGACAGGAGTTCCCATCATTGCCAGCGATCTCCCCGTCGTGCGAGAATTGGCGACACCGGGAGAACAATTTTTCCCCGCCAAACCCGGATCTGTGACGGCATTGGTTGAAGCGATCGCCGCCCTGCGATCGGACTTTGAATTGCGAAAAAGTCTATCGATATCTGCGCGAAAAACAGTCGAAAAAAATTTCACCTGGCAACAATCGGGACAAGCATTAATCGAGGTTTATCGAAATCTGATATAACGGTAAAAAATCTCTGTGTTCCTCTGTGGTGAAATTTCAGACGGTTTCAATCAATCAAATAACCCCCGCAGTCTCTCCCGTTCCCGTGGCAAAGAAAATTCCGCCAAAATGCGATCGCGCGCCGCCCCAGAAATTTCCCCCTTTCTCGCCTCCTCCAATTCCAAAAACTCCAACACCGCATTTCCGAGGTGATTTAACTGGTGGCGGGGGAGGATAAACCCATTTTCTCCGTGGGTGATAATCTCCGGAATTCCCCCCGCATCGCTGGCGATCGCGCAACCGCCGCAGGACATCGCCTCCAGCAGCGCATTCGGCATCCCTTCCCACACCGAAGGCAACAGAAAAACGTCGCAAATTTGCAAGTATCGCGCGATCGCCTCCCGTTCCGACAAATAACCCGTAATAATCACCCGTTTGGCATCCTCCGGACATTCCATCTCGTAGGCTTGCAAAATCCCCAACTGGGAGGGGCGCACTTCCCCAATAATCAACAGACACGCCGGACGATTTCGACGCACTTCCGAGAGGGCTTTAATCAAAAATTGCTGCCCTTTCTTCTCCCGCAACTCCCCCAAAAATCCCACAACGATTTCGTCAGAAAAAATCCCCAATTCTGCCCGTAACTCGTCCCGCATTTCCTGGGAAATATCCGGTTTAAAAATATCCGTATCGACTGCATTTTTGAGAATCACCGTATCATCGCGATCGCACAGCAATTTAATTTTTCGCCCCAGATCCCGACTCACCGCCGTGACGCGATCGGCGCGTTCCAAAGTCCACTGGAGGCGGGCAAAATCTCCCGGAGGAAAAGCGCCGCGATCGATATCATTTCCCCGGGCGCTGACGATACTTTCAATCCCCTGCAAACCCGCAAACCACACCGCCAAAAATCCCGCCGGAAACAGATAATGACCCCAAACCGCATCGTAGGAATGTTGTTGGTGCAGCCACTCCAAAACATTCAGGGTGTGATTCATCGTCATATCCCAATTTCGATACAATCCGATGCGATACACCTTTGCTGTTTCCGACTGGGGTGGCAACACCTCTCCTGGTTGCAGATAGCGACTCCACACCACCACATCCACCGCCATTCCCAATTCTTTCAAAGCCGAGCTGATGCGCCGCGCACTGGTGGCGACTCCTCCGATATCGGGAGGAAAACGTTCGGCGAGAAATAGCAGGCGAGAAACTGACATGATTCGGTTCAAATGATATTATTGTTC
>JBNGCR010000129.1:0-15761 GCA_050045915.1 Limnospira sp. | reverse complement strand
ACCGCTTGGGAATCAATTCCCAAGCTAACAGCAAAAATCATCTAAAGATGATTGGAAAAGTCGTCCGGTTCAAAAACCAGATCTGCGATAATTTTCGATCAAAGCCCCCAGAATTGGGGGTTTGGGGGCAAGAAAGCCCCCAGAATTGGGGGTTTGGGGGCAAGAAAGCCCCCAGAATTGGGGGTTTGGGGGCGAGACGCGATTATGTTCAAGCCCGATATAACTCGCGCTCCAACTCGCGAACCGCCTGCAAATACCCTTTTTTACCGCCAAACAATTTGACGAGTTCCACCGGCGTTCCCATCTCGGTAAAGGGTGCGACTTTCAAAATCTGCGTCTCCTCAACCGCCTCAATTCCCTCGTCCGAATACTTCTGCAATAACGCCTCCAAAACCTTCCGCGCCGGTTCCCCGTACTTCGTGAAATAATCCCGTTTTTTCACTTCCCGCACCCGTTTCAGGATATTTTAAACCCTCCGTTTCCTCTTCCAAATCGTCCGGCGGCACGGGCGATTCGTCCCCCTCGGGTTCGTAAATTTGCACCGGATCGCCATCAAAATCCGGATCGGCGAACAATTCCGTCGCCTTTTTAAAGTCCATGATGGTAAAGAAAAACTTGTCGAAATCCTCGTTAATTCGAGTTCCCCGGCCGATAATCTGTTTGAACTCCGTCATCGACTGAATCCGCTGATCCAAGACGATTAACTTGCAAGTTTGGGCATCCACCCCCGTCGTCATCAATTTTGAGGTGGTGGCGATGACCGGATAGACACTCTCCGGAAAAATGAAGTTTTCAAGTTCCGCCTTCCCTTCCTTTTCGTCCCCGGTAATCCGCATCACATATTTGTAATTTTGCGCCACCAAATCGCGATTTGCATTGGCTAAAGCCTGCCGCATCCGTTCCGCGTGTTCGATAGTTTCGCAAAAAACGATAGTCTTCTGAAAGCGATCGCTCTGTTTTAAAAATTGCGTGATTTTCCGGGCGACCAACATAGTAGCGGGGGGTTTTATCCCCGCCGTCGCTGTAATAATCCTGGGTGATGATGCTGGTCTGTTCTTCCATCCCCCACCGAATGCCGATTATCTTTCGCTTCGATGACGGCGACGGGAAGGTTCGGCTTGTAAAACAGGACGTAATCCGCCCGCTTCGCCTGCCCCCGGCTGTGCAGCCGCCCCCCCACGATAATCCGACCCTTTGTCAGGGAAAATTATTCCCGGATTTGGGTGCGGATATTCCAACCCGCCTTTTCCAACGCGGGGGTGATATATTTCGTGCAAATATCCCGTTCGGAAAGAGCTTTTTTCTTCATACCAGACTCTCAAAATATGGTATAATATGATTGATATTTATATCAATCTTTAAAGGTGATCGAACCAACTTTTATTCAGTTGCACCACTTCGATCATTTTGGTTTCTACGCCCAGTTGTAAATCTTTGAGTAGGTGACAGAGTTGTTCCCCGTCGATCAAATCGAGGGCGGGCGCACCGTCTCGGGTGGCTTCCTGCTTGGCGGCGTGGGTAAAGGTTCCCGTCGTCAGGAAGAGTCCTTTATCTGTCCTTCCCACCATCGCACCACGAAAATCGCGAATCTCGGACGGCCCCACCGAACCGACATACCGCTTACATTGAAAAAAGACCTGAAAACTCAATAGGGAAATTTTGAGGACGCCAATTCCGTCGATGCCGCCGTCCCCTTTTCTGCCGATGACTTCCACTTTGATAAATCCCGATTCTCGCAAGATGCGCTGACACAGCCGTTCAAAGCGATCGGGGGGAAGGCTTTGTAAAATTTTCAATAATTTTTCGATCCAAACTTCGGATTCGCTGGGGATAGATTCAGTTTTATCGTCAATTTCTAACTCATCTTCCGAATCTGCGATCGCATCTTCGATTTCATTATTTGCCAATTCTTTTGAAGTCGCATTCTGTTTCTTTTTTTTACTAATTTTATTGACAACTCGATTGATTGTCGTGGGATCGACGGTCGTCAAATTTCGCCCTGTTTCGGTCAGCGCCCAAACTCCCCGCCGGACCGTTTCCAGAGCGCCGTACATTTTCAAATAAGTCCTCGCCCAAGCTAACCGATAGTCAATTTCCGTTTGCGGCCCTCCGTTGTGCAGGACGCTTTGCTGTTCCTCGGAAAAGTTTTCGAGTTCGCAGAGGCGATCATAAATTTCCTGAACCGTCCCCGATCCGCCCAAGGTTTTCAAGGTGCGGATCGTCGGTTCAAATAGGGCGCTAGTCGTTGGAAGTGGGGGAGTCATTGGACCCAAACTCAAATCGTCATTTTTGATAATAGAACGCGATTTCTTTGTCCTTGAGGGGGGCAAACCCCGCCACTTCCAACATCCGGTTGAGTTCCTCCTGGGGGATGTGCTTCGCCCCGATGCGGACGATACGCGATCGCATCGTATTGCTCACCCCGCTACGCTGGCGCTGGGCTTCTAACCCCATCACATTGTTGTAGAGTTCCAGCTTTTCGGTCGGAATCGGGCTCCCGTCCAAATCGCGTCCTTGGGCGATCGCGGTATCGACGGCATCGGCTCCCGTATTGGCAGAATTTGAAGTCATCAGAATTAGAATTTCAATATTTGATCACCATCGTATCACTGAAGTCCCCCTTTTTAAGGGCAGGGCTGTTTCATTCTCGGTTCAAAATTGTCGAGGGTGACGAGGAAAACGGTTAATGGGAGCCAGGAACCCGGGTTTTTTCCGGTTAAAAATGCCTTTTCATTGGGAAAAATCTCCCTCTCCCCCCTCTCTTCCTCTGCTTCCGGTCGCTTCCCCAGTCATTTTTCGGGAGAACATGAAACGGCCCTGCTTTTTAAGGGGGATAATGGTGGCTGCTCGACCGTCGGACGGGTAGAAAAGCGCCATTATTGTCAACGATTTAAGGCTCAAAAATGGCGCCCCGGCGGATCAAATCTTGCTTGACTTCCTCGGACAATCCGGCATCGTGCCAGAGTCGGGCCTGTTTGACAACTGCCCCGGTAAAATCCGCCCCCGTCAAATTGGTGAGGGCCAAACCCGCCTGCTGCAAATCGGCATTTTTGAGAGTCGCGCCGCTGAAGTCCGCGTCGCTGAGATTGCAATTGCTCAGATTCGCCTCGCTCAAATTGACGTGGCTCAAATCCGCCCCGCTCAAGTTCGCCAAAGCCAGACTCGCCCGGTGCAAATTCGCACCGCCCAAATTGGCGTCGCTCAACAGTGCCCCGCTCAAATCCGCCCCGCTCAAATTCACTTCCCGCAAGTCGGCGCCGCTGAGGTCCGCGTCGCTCAAATCCACGCCCCGCAGGTAGGCTTTTCGCAGGTCGGCGCCGCTGAAATCCGAGTTGCTCAGGTGGGTTCCCAACAGTCGGGCACCGGCGAAGTCGGAGGCGGGATTCAACCCCGCCAGTTCCGCCAACTCCAAAAAATTGTCGGTTTTGGCATCGACAACAGCCCGGACCGTCTCTTGCAGTTCGGAAAAATTGCAACCCTCGGCGGCAGCTTTTTGGGTCAGGGCTTGCAGTTCTTCGACGCTTTGATAGGGTCCCCCAACCGAGGGAGTTTCCGTTTTTAAATCTTGCGATCGCAGCCACAACGACAGTTTCCGCTCCAAAATCGCGAGTCGGTTGGGGCTGATATTTTGCGGCCAAAGTGCTTCAAAACCAGTCATATGATTCAATCGATATTATCAATGGAGGGGTGTGGGGTGTGGGGTGTGGGGTGTGGGGATTGTAGGGGCGCAAGGCTTGCGCCCTGATTTGAGATTTTAGATTCTTCCCGGCTTCCGGTTCCCGACTCCCATCCCTTTTCCCTATTTATCATTTTCCTCAAAAATTGCGCCCTTTTGTATCAAATCTGGTTTGACCCGGCGGGAAATGCCGATCGCCCCCGTGAAATCGACGTTGGCGACGATCGCATTTTGCAACTCGGCGCGGCTGAAATCGGCTTCTTTCAGGGTCGCCCCGGTAAAGTCCGCGCCGCTGAGGTCGGCATAGTTGAGGTTCGCCCCCCGCAGGTTCGCCCCCCGCAGGTTGGCGGCGGGTAAATAGGCGCTCGTCAGGTCGGCTTCCGTCAGGTTCGCGTCCGTCAGGTCGGCGCGGGGGAGTTTGGTTCGCAGGTCGGCGCCGTGCAGGTTCGCCCCCCGCAAATTGGCATCCCGCAGGTTGGCATTGCACAAAACCGCCCCGCCGAGGTCGGCGTTTTGGAAGTTGGCGCGGCTGAGGTCGGCGAGGGTGAAATCCGCTTCCCGGAGAACCGCCCCGGCAAAGTTGGCCCCCACCAGGTTGGCATCCCGGAAGTCAAATCCGCTCAGATCTTGCCCTGCCAGGTCTTCTGAGGGGTCTAAACAGACATTTTTGACAATTGTCATCAATTCGGCGTGACCCGCCTCCCGGAGCCACTGGCGGGCGATCGCCCACTGTTGTTCCCGGCAGTCCGCCACCCGGTCGCCATCCTGCAGATATTCGTAGGCCGATCGCAAACGGTCGAGGGCATCAATTTGGTGGGTGCGATCGCCCACTTCCGTCGCGATCGCCAATTGTCCCCGGTAGCAGTCGATCGCCTCGGGGAGCTCGTCCGCCGCGTCGTGGGCGATTCCCAAACTTCCCAAAGCGTACTCCTCCGCCCAGCGATCTTGCAATTCCCGGGCGAGGGCTAGGCCGTCTTTTCGATATCGAATGGCATCAAAATATTGACCCTTATTGTAATAAAAATTACCCAAATTTGTCAGGGCGTTGAGCTGTCCTTTCCGGTCGCCGATCTGCCGCGAAATGTCGAGATGTTGTTGATAACAGGCGATCGCCCGCTCATCCTCCGAAAGCGCCGCGTAAGCCACCCCCAAATTCCCCAACGTCGCCCCTTCCCGCCTGCGATCGCCCATTTCCCGATACATTTCCAAGGCTTCCTGCCACGACCCCAGCGCCGCGTCAATCTCCCCTTTCTGAAACTGAGAAACACCCTGTTTAAATCGTTGGTTCGCTATGTCTGACATTGTTATTAGAGGCAAGAGGCAAGAGGCAAGAGGCAAGAGGCAAGAGAAACCATCGAAAATTGTTAATTGTTAATTATTAATTTTTAATTGTCATTTGATTCCCTCGATCTGATCTTCCGTCAGATTATACAACTGTCGCAACTTCTGCAATTTCTCCTCCTCCGGTTCCCAGAACCCCCGGCCGTGGGCCTCCAACATCCGGCCGACGATATTCCGAAACGCTTCCGGGTTCGCCCGCCGCAGCCGTTCCGCCATTGTCTCATCTAAAGCGTAGGTTTCGCAGGCCTGATCGTAAACCCAACCGTCGCGAAAATCGGCAGTCCCCCCCCAACCCATCAACGCCGTCATCCGCTGGGAAATCTCGTAGGCGCCGCCGCTTCCCTGGTCCGCCATCGCCCCGGCCCACTTGGGATTGAGCAATTTCGTCCGATATTCCATCCGCAGCAGGTCTTCGAGTTTGCGGGGGGTGGTATCTTTGGAGAAACTTTCCACGAAATCGGCGCCGACGGTCCGGCCCCGCCGCAATTCCGCAGCCTTTTTGAGTCCTCCGGTGTTGGCGTAATATTCCTGGATGTCGGTGAGGCCGTATTCCACCGAGTCGATTTCCTGGACGACGCGATCGGTGGTCTGCAATAATTGTTCCATCACCTCCGGTCTGGCGGCGGAGCGATCGCGGCGTCCGTAACTAAAACGATTTCGACTCGTCCAGGTGTCCGCCAACTCTTCCCCGGTGTCCCAATTTCCATCCACGACGCGATCGTTGACCATCGATCCGAAATCCCCCGCCGGGTTGGAAAATAACCGGGCCGTGGGGTTGTCAATGCCGCGCGATCGCAATTCCTGGGCGTGTTTGCGGATGTAGTTTTGGTCTTCCGGTTCCTCCGCTTCCGCCGCCCTCACAAATAAATCATCCAACAATTCGATAATATTCACGAAACTATCCCGGAAAATTCCCGACAAATTTCCCAATACATCGATGCGGGGATGTCCGACATCTTCCAACGGTTTCAACCCGTAGCGGACGATCCGCCCCGTCCCTTCTTTAACGGGTTCCGCCCCCACCAATTCTAACAAAATCCCCAAGGATTCACCCCGAGTTTTAATCGCGTCCAACCCCCACAACATCACCGCCACGGTTTCCGGATAAGTGCCATTTTCTTTTAAATTTTGTTCGATAATTTTTTTGCCGATTTCCCGCCCCCGTTCGTAGGCTGCCGGGGAGGGCATCCGGTAGGGATCGAGGGCGTGAATATTTCGCCCCGTCGGCAATACACCCGGCCCGTCCCGCAGCAAGTCCCCGCCCGGTGCAGGGGGGATATATTCCCCGTTCAACCCCCGCAACAGGTTCGACAATTCTTCGGTATTTTGATTCAGCAATTCTCGGATTTTTTCCGCCTCTTCTTGATGTTCGGGACTGCCGTTATTGTCTCCAAAATATGCCGTCAAATAGGAGTCCATCTGTTCCCCGTCCGGCGGTTCCCCCAAGGTGTGCAACCCGGAAGAAAAGAGCCGCTGTTCCAAAACTTGCAGGTAATCGTAAATTTCGATAAAGTAGCGGTGCAGGACTTCGACGCTGAACATCCGGGCGGTTTCGCGATCGAACCCCATCCCCAACTTTTTGCCCGCTTTAAACGGACAATCTGCCTCCAATCCCAAATCGATAATTTTTTGAGAAATAGACTCTTGCAATGTGGAATTCTTTTGCGGATCTTCCCGATACTCCGCGATCAAATCCCGCAAATTCACCAACTCCTTATACAACCCAGCGCGGCTGTAGGGGGGGACGTTGTGGGAAATTAACACCCCGTACCCCCGCCGTTTCGCCAGAATCGACTCCGAGGGGTTGTTGGCGGCGTAGATATACAGATTCGGGAGATTTCCCAACAAAATATCCGACCAAGAATAGCCCGTATTTCCCAGGGGAGAACCGGGCAACCATTCAACCGTCCCGTGCATCCCGAAATGGATGATCGCATCGGCTTGGAAATCATTTTGCAGCCACTTGTAAAAGGCGGCGTACTGGGGATGGGGCGTCAGATCCCGCTCGAACATCAACCGCATCGGGTCCCCGGAAACTCCCAGTGGTGGCTGCACGCCGATCCAAATATTTCCCAGTTCCACGCCACCGATCGCAAATTTTTCTCCCAAAGTTTTAATCCCCGTTTCGGTCAAATTTTTCCACTGTTTCTCAATTCGGTGGGTGAGGAGATATCCCAACCATTTTTCTAAACTTTTGACATCGACTTTGGTATAATTATCATTGAGACTGATACTCTCGTCCGCCTGTTTAACTCGGGCGATCAATTCTTCCCCCGTCTCCGGCAGTTCACCCACGCTGTAACCCTCCGCTTTCAAAGCCTGGAGGAACTTCAACAAACTGCGAGGAACGTTCAACAGTGCCGCTGTTCCCGTCGCCCCATAACCTGGGGGGAAACCGTAGAGAATGACGGCAATTTTGCGATCGCGCTTCGCAGTCCGCCGCAATTTTATCCAACTTTCGATCCGCCCCGTCAGCCGTTTCACCCGTTCCGGAATCAGATAAATATCCTCCCCCACCAAACCCCCGAGAGGCACGGTATCGATCGCCCCGTCCAATTCCGGGAGGGCGTAAAGCACCACACTTTGCAGCCCTCCAATACCCTGACGAGTCCAGGAATAAATATCCTGAATCAACAGCGGTGCAGCAATCAAATAAGGGATATTTTTTGCAGTGAGAATTTTTTTGGCAATTTCCACCTGCCGTCCGGCCTCCATCGACCCCGCCGGCCCCCCCACCAAAGGAAACCCGATCGTGGAAGCGATCGCATCCACCTCCACCGCATCTTCCGACAGAGAAGGCGTCTCAATCATCCCCTTTTGACGACGTTCCATTTCATAACCCGTCGTCATCCAATCCCGAACCGCGACATGACCTTCCACACCATTAATAAAAATCGGCAACGGAATCAACCCCGCCCCTTCAAACTGCCGAATCAATTGGGGAATATAAGGCTGCTTAGTAATAACGTGCTTCCGATACAAAAGAATCCCCACCACCGGCCGATCGCCCTCTCTGTGTCCCTCTGTGTCTCTGTGGTTCAATTCCCCCAACCGTTCCCGATACCAATCCAAATACTCCCGAGGCGAAACAAAATACCCCTCAAAATCCGGGTGAAGCAATCCCATATTCGGCGTTTCCAGCGGAGGCGGAATCTCCCCGACGCCGAGGTCGAGATATTTTTGAGCGATCGTCCAAAACATCGCCGCCACATTATCCGATCCCCCAGCGTTCCAATAACCGTAAATAATCAGCCAGTTGCGAAGATCTTGAACTTTTTGAACCGGGACGAATTTCAACAGTTTCGGACCTGTTTTTAAAAAGCTGATATACCCGGCGAGTTTATCCTCTTCCCGGCCGCTGGAGAATTTGCTGAGAATAAATTTGACAGGTTTCGGCATCCCTTTGGGTTTGTCGCCGATTTTGAAGGCCCCGATTTGGGTGAGGGCCATCAATTCCAAAGCGGACTCGAAGACGAGGCGGACGGGAATCCCCCGGACTCGTTCTTGCAGCCACAAAACTTGGTCGTAGTCGAAAATGAGGCTGGCGAAGAAGACGTCGGCGTCGTCTAGGGCGGCTTCGACGGCCCCGGGGTCCTCGGTCAGGGCGCGATCGCTGAACACGCGGATGTCGAGTTCCGGACAGCGGCGTTTCGCCACCTCGGCGGCTTGGCGGTAGAGGTCGGCGTTGAAGGACTCAAATCCTGCGATCAGAACGATGCGTTTCATAGCCGGATGCTCGCAAATTCGGGGATACTGATATTGTAGGATAAGTCTCATCTTTAGTAGCACAGGCATCCTGCCTGTAACAAGCTAGAAGCTTGTGCTACGCGATTCTGAACGGGAAATTTTTAGATGGTGGAAACTGCCGGCGGGTGCGAAATCGTTGACCTTTCGATTGTCGTTCCCTGCTATAACGAAGAAGACAATATCGATGATTTGTTGGGGCGGCTGATCTCGGTTCTCGATCGCCTGGGGATGACCTACGAAATTGTCTGCGTAAATGATGGCAGCCGGGACAATACCCTCAAGCACTTGGTCGATTTTTGCCATTTTAATGATAACATAAAAGTCGTCAATTTGTCCAGAAATTTTGGCAAAGAAATCGCCCTGACGGCGGGGTTAGATTACGCGGCGGGGCGGGCAGTAATTCCCATCGATGCCGACTTGCAAGATCCGCCGGAATTGATCGGAGAAATGGTCGAGAAGTGGCGGGAGGGGTACGACGTTGTTTATGCCAGACGGCGATCGCGATCGGGGGAAACGTGGGTCAAAAAAATGACGGCAAGCGCCTTTTATCGGATCATGCAAAAATTGACGCCGGTTGACATTCCCCGGGATACCGGAGACTTTCGGCTGATGGATCGGCGGGTGGTGGAGGCGTTGAAAGAACTCCCGGAAACCCACCGATTTATGAAGGGGTTATTCGCCTGGGTGGGATTCCGACAGACGGCGATCGAATACGACCGATCGCCCCGCCATCAAGGACAGACAAAATGGAATTATTGGAAACTGTGGAATTTCGCGATCGAGGGGATCACGTCTTTCAGTGCCCTGCCGCTGAAAGTGTGGAGTTACATGGGATTGGTGATCTCGTTTTTTGCGTTTATTTATGCATCTTTTTTGGTGGTCAGGACGTTGATTTTTGGCATCGACGTTCCCGGCTATGCGTCGTTGATGGTGGCGATCCTATTTTTGGGGGGAGTTCAGTTGATCAGTTTGGGGGTAATCGGGGAATATTTGGGAAGAATTTATGCGGAGGTGAAGGGGCGGCCGTTATACTTGGTACGGGATTGTTACGGGTTTGGGGAGAAGCAGAAAAAACCGCCAAGACACGGAGGATACTGAAAATTAAAGCATGAAATTCAAGCGAGGTCTATTATTTTTGAGTTTGGTCGGTATTTTCACGACCGGACTGACCGTTTATTTTTTGGGCGGACTCGATTCTGATCATCTGCAAAATTGGTTGGATCGGGCGGGCATTTTTGCGCCGATTCTTTATATTATCATTTATACAATCGCCACAATTTTACTCTTGCCTTCGAGTCCGCTGAATTTGACGGGCGGGGCAATTTTCGGGCTGTGGATGGGGACGGTTTGGACGAGTATCGCCGCCATTATCGCCGCCATTATCGCGTTTATTTTTACCCGTACTGTGGGACGGAAGGCGGTGGAAAAAAGACTGGCGGGGCGGTGGAAGGCGATGGATGCAGAAATTCGCCGGGGGGGAAGATTTTATATGTTCGCGATCCGGCTGTTGCCGCTGTTTCCCTACGGGTTAGTCAACTTTACCGCTGGGTTGACGTCGGTGACGTTCAAAGATTATTTATTGGGGACGATGTTGGGGACGGTCCCGGGCGTTTTGCCCTTCGTGATGTTGGGAAGTACCGGTTTGAAAGCCATCCGAACCGGGGATATTTTGCCGTTGTTGGGGGCATTGAGTTTGACGGGTTTGCTGGTGGGGGGTGCGACCTGGTATCGCCGCCGTGGTTTGGGGAATAGGGAATAGGGAGTAGGGAATAGGGAGTAGGGAATAGGGAGTAGGGAATAGGGAGTAGGGAGTAGGGAATAGGGAATTTTTCATTTTTCATTTTCCCTTCAATTCCGGGCGATCGCCAATGTAAACGACATCTGACAGCCGCCGCTGGGGAGATTTTCGGCCCAAATGTGGCCGCCGTGTTGGTTGATAATTTGGCGGCAGATGGTCAGTCCCAGGCCCGTCCCCCCTTTCTGGCGGGAGTCGGAGGCGTCCACCTGGCGGAAGGGTTCAAAGATGTGTTCGAGGAGGTGGGGGGGGATGCCGCGGCCGCGATCGCGGACCCGGATCGAAACCGTCTCTTCCTCGGGCAGAACTTCTGCCAGCAGGGCGATCCGGCTTTGGGGGGGAGAAAATTTGATGGCGTTGCTGAGGAGGTTGGTGAGCACTTGCAGGATGCGATCGCCGTCGGCCCACACCCGCAGGGGTCGGGGCGATGCCGGCATCGGGGCGATTTCCAATTCCACCCGGGCTTCCTGGGCTATCGTCTGCATCGTCTTCACCGCCTGGGTGAATAGAGCCCGCAGCGAATGGGATTTGAACTCATATTCCACCCGGCCGGATTCCAACCGTTGAACGTCCAACAAATCGTCGATCAACCGGGCGAGGCGGTCGGTATTTCGGATGGCAATTTTGAGCATTTCCCAGAGTTGGGAGGAGAGTTCGCCGAGTCTCCCCGACGCCATCAATCCCAGGGAGGCCCGCATGGAGGTGAGGGGGGTTCTCAACTCGTGGCTGACGACGGATAGAAATTCATTTTTCATCTGTTCCACCGCCCTGCGTTCGGTGATATCTTTGAAGGTGAGAACCGCCCCCAAATTCACCCGTTTTTGGTGGACGGGGGTGTAGACGTAATCCACCGGAAATTGAGAGCCATCCCGGCGTCGAAAATCACTTTGGCGGGCAATTTCCCCCGACTCCAGGGGTTCGCAAACTAACGGATTTCGGGTCAAAAGCGGATCGCGATCGCCCTCGGAGGTGCAGACGATCTCCCCCAGGGATTTTCCGGTCAGTTCGGAAATTTTGTACCCCAACATTTGCGCCGCCACCGGGTTCGTAAAGGCGATCCGGTCTTCCAAATCTAATCCGCAAATTCCCTCCCCTGCAGCATTGAGAATGGCGATCATTTGAGAGTGAAGTCGCTCCAATTCCAACTCCGCCCGCTTGCGATCGCTGATGTCGAAAATCGCCCCGTCCAAATACAGCAAATTGTCGTTCTCGTCCCAAAATCCCTGCCCTTTTTGGTAGACCCAGCGGATGCTCCCGTCGGCAGCGACCAGGCGGTATTCAAAAATGTAGGGCTGGCGGCGGGCGAGGGCAATTTCGACCAGAGGCCGGATGATGTCCAGGTCTTCGGGGTGGGTGATATCCGCCAACGTGACGGGTTCGGGGGCGAAGAACTGGTCGGCTTCATACCCGGCGATCGCTTCAATTTCGTCGCTGACGTAAACCGCCTTCCAGGGCGCGTCCGGCAGGCAACGATAAATGGTGCCGGGCAAATTGGAAACCAAGGTTCGGAACCGCTTTTCGCTTTCTCGCAGGGCGATTTCGGCTTGGTGGCGATCGCTCACGTCGAGCACCAGGGACAGGATCGACACCAATTCCCCGGCGGAATTTCTCAAAACGGAATTGTACCACTCGCAGGCGATGGCCGACCCGTCGCGGGTGTAGTGGCGAATCTGCATCGAGTAGCTCGGAACCATTTTGTCGAACATCTGTTCGATCGCCGTTTCGACGACCGGGAGATCGCCCTCCCAAACAAAAGTCCAGTCCCGCCAGTGGCGGCCCACCACCTCCTCGCTCCGCCAGCCGAACACCGCTTCGGCCCGTTTTGACCAGTACCGGACCCGCAATTCCCGGTCCCATTCGACCACCGCCAGGGGGGAATTGTTGACGTGAAACGAGAGCCGCTGGTGGGCCTGTTGCAGGGCCTCTTCCGCTTCGTGACGCTGGGTGATGTCGCGGTCGATGCCGATCAACCCCGAGGGATTTCCGTCCCGGTCCTTGACCAGGGAGATCGCCGTGTCGGCCCAGAACCCAGAACCGTCCCGGCGATACTGTCGGTACTGACCCCGCCAATATCCGGTTTCCAACACCCGCCGGATGCGATCGCTCTCCGTCTCCCGGGTGTGGGACTTGGCGACCAGCTCCGCGATCGGCCGCCCGATCGCCTCATAAACCCCATATCCGTACAGGGCTTGAGCCCCCTTGCTCCAGTAGCGGACGCGACCCTCGAGATCCGTCGCCACCACGGACTCCCGCACGTTGTCCAAAAGCTGGGCCTGAAACCGCAACTGTTCCTCGGCCCGCCGCTGTTCCGTCACGTCCCGCAGGGAGAGGACGTAGGCGGGGCGTCCATCCCACTCCGTTTCCGCCGCGCTCATTTCTCCGATGCCCCGTTCTCCGCCGGGGCGGGTAATTTCGAGGCAGGCGATCTGCCCGACCTCCACCGCCATTCCCAGGGGCCGGCCGATCAGCTCGGAAAGGGGGCGGTTCAACAGTCGGGTGGCGGCGGGGTTGGCAAATTGCACCCGCTCGGGGCCGTTATCCCCCCCGGAGTCGTCGCGGACGACGATCAGCAGTCCGTCGGAGGTGCTGTTGACGATGGTGCTGAGTCGGGCTTCGCTCTCCCAAAGCTGTATCTCCACTAATTTTTGGGGGGTGATATCCAAGATCGTCCCGAAAATGCGGGTCACTCGCCCCGTTTCATCCCGGATCGGTTTGCCCCGGATCAAAACGTAGCGGATTTCTCCGCCGGGCCGCAGCAGTCGGTGTTCAAATTCGACGGGTTGTCCTCGGGCCGTCAACTGTCCGAGTTGCCCTTCCCAGGCCGGCCGGTCGCGGGGGTCGATGCGAGTTTTGAGATCTTCGAGGCTCAGGGGTTCGGTGGGGCGATCGAAGCCCCAAATCCGAAAGGTTTCCTCGGAGCCGGTGTAGGTTTGGGTGTCGCAGTGCAGCTCCCAAAAGCCGACGTGGGCGATTTCCTGGGCTTCGGTGAGCTGGGCCCGCTCCCGCTCCAGGGCGATCTGAGCCTGTTTGCGGTGGGTGATGTCCCGGTAGGAGCTGAGAAACCAAATCCCGTTTTCGTGGGGCAGGAGGGCGGTGGAAACGAGCAGGGTTTTGGGGGTGCCGTCTTGAGCCTGGATGGTGGTTTCGACGTTTTGAATTTTCCCCGTTTGGCGGACTCGCTCCAGGTTGGCCAAGGCTGCGTCGCGATCGCCGGGGTCGGGATAGAGCCGGGACAGGAAATCCTCGCACCGGTTGACTTCCGAGGCCCGGTAGCCGGTGATTTCTTCCATTTTGCGGTTGAAAATCCCGAAATTTCCGCCCTCGTCGCTGAGGGTCAGCCCTTCCCCGACGGTTTCGATGATGGTGAGCAGGCGGCGGGCGAGGTTCTGGATGGCGCCCTCGGTCTGCCGGCGTTCGGCCAGTTCCGCCTGCAATTTTTTGTACAGGTCCCCCTGTTTGAGGGCGATGCTCACCTGGGTGGAGAGTTGTTGCAGGAGCTCGACCTCGAAGGGTTCCCAGACCCGGGGCGCGGCGCAACTTTGGGCGACCAGCAACCCCCAGAGTTGCTCTGGGACGATGCGATCGCCGGTTTCTGAGCCGTCCGGGGTCGGGCTTTCCTGGAGGATGGGGACGACGAGGTTGCCCCGGACTTCAAATTGGCTCAGTAATTCGACGTAGCAGGATGCCAAACCGGCGGCGTGGATGTCGGGGACGGCGCTGATTTGGCCCCGGGCGTAGGGTTCGATGCAGGTTCGGGTCACGAGGCAGCCGTCGAAGATAGTCCGCCCCAGCATGGGGGTCCAGTCCGGGGCGACGGATTCGACGATGACGAGTCCGCTGCCGTCTAGGTTGAAGCGGTAAATGACGACGCGGTCGGTGTTGAGAAATTGGCGGACGTCGGCGACGGTGGCGTTGAGGATTTCTTCGGGGTCGAGGGATTCGCGGATGTGGCGGGCGATCGCGGACAGGATTCGCTCCCGTTCGAGTCCCTGTCGGATTTGGGCGGCGGCGGTTGGGGTCTGACGTTCCCAAACCAGCAGCAACGGGGGATTTTCGCCGGATGCGACGGGCCGCAGGTTGGCGGTGACGGGACACCATTCGCCGTTTCCCAGGCGGACGTGGTGTTCGCGGGCGATCGCGAGCGGGGAATGCCGGCTTTCGTCCAGGGCCGCGGACAGGATGGAGCGTTCTGAGGCCGGAATCAGCGAAAAAATTGATTCTCCCTCCAGAGCGTCGCGGGGATAACCGAGGGATGAAACGGCAAAGTCGTTGGCTGAGGCGATCGCGCCCTGAGTATCTAGAATTAAGACGATCGCGGGGAGATGTGTTAAGATTTCCGGTGCTGAAATCTTTTCGATCTCTGGCTCGAAACTGGAGCTCGGTTCTGATGTCATCCTCTCCATACTCGCCCGGTCGCGTGCTTACTAATCTACTATGATATCAATCCATTTTAAAATAGATTAGTTGGCTCTCAACTCGGGGGAGAGTCGCCGCTTCGGCAACCGTCAGCTCGAATCGCCTTTCCGTGGCCTAGCCCGCGTGGGTGTCAGTCCGACCGCGCCGGCCAATTCTGTCGAGATTTCAAAAATGAGAGATACTACGATCGCTTTGAAGTCCGGTCGATCCGCGATCGAGTTAGGCAAAAACGACTTCAACCGGTGAGTTATCCGGGGCCACAAGGGTGCCGAGGGGACTCGGAAGCTGACGGGTATGCCTCTGGAGGCTCATCAGAAAAGACAGGTTGGGCATTTCCTGATGGCAGTGTTGGCAATACCAGTAAATTCGGTTGTGTTCGATATGTCGCAACAGGGGCGACCCGCAACAAGGGCAAGCATCCATGATTTCTAACTCCGCATCTATCTGAAGACTGGTTAAGACTGGTTAAGAACAGGCATTTCTTAAATCGATTTCACTTAGTCTAACGAAGCTTTGTGAATAACTCGTGAAGCTCCGATCATTTTTTTCAATTCCGAATTTCGTGGCGGGGGCGTTACAAGTTGATATGAAGTAATGTTAATTACCCCCCGCCGGTGGCCGCCAATTTGGTAAAGCGTTGATACTTACGGGATTGACCATTGTGCCGAGTTTATACAAATATTAAGTTGGGGGAGGCGATCGCCCCCGGCGGATGGCGGTTCGATTTCGACGGGCGATCGTTTATTTGTGTCGCCGATTATGATATAATTCTTTTACCCTATTCTA
>JBNGCR010000128.1:0-15962 GCA_050045915.1 Limnospira sp. | reverse complement strand
GGAATAGGGAATAGGGAATAGGGAATAGGGAATAGGGAATAGGGAATAGGGAATTAGTATTTTTCATTTTTCATTTTTCACTTTCCCCACACCCCACACCCCACACCCCACACCCCACACCCCACACCCTAATTCGGCGGCAAAGGGGGGAGTTGGCTTTGGGGTTGAGATTCTGGGGAGTCCCGTTTGTGTGTGCCGGTTTTTCCGGCGCCCTGGGCTTTGGCCAGCAGGTCCATCGTGTCGCCGAGGGCGGTGGTGAGGCTGTTGCGGGTTTCGAGGTGGGCGGCTTTTTCGGTTTCCAGGGCTTCCGTGAGTTGCCGGAGCTGTTCCCGGGCGCGATCGCGTTCCAGGGTGACGTCCACCACCCGGGCTCTCAATTCTTCGGCGGTGTGCAGTCCTTCCACCTCCCGTTGAGCCGTCACCCGAGTCAGAAGCTCATTTTTGGGCAGTCCGAATTTCTCCTGCAGTCGTTCGAGTTCGGCTTGGAGTTGGGCGATCGTTTCCCGGTTGCGGCGGGCATCTTCCCGGCGCTGCTGGGCTTCCGTGTTGTAGCGTTCCCGCCATTGGTCCGCGCTCTCGATCGCCGTGTCGCGATCGCGCTGCAGTTGCCCCAACTCCTCTCGGAGCCGTTTGATTTCATCCAACCATTGCCTGACGTTTCCGGTCATATCAATTGGGTTCGCGATTTTTAAAATAGAAGACGGTTCAATTTCCGATTTTAGCGGTTCGATGGGTCAGTTCCCGTTTGGGTGGTGTCGCCCCCGCACTTGTTATAACGGAAAGTATCAACCCACCCCACCACAATAGGATAATGCTACTCGCCCGCCCCTTTAAATTTTTATCTCATCTCCACAGGGCAATATTGCACCATCTGTTTGACTGGCGACATCTGGAGCGGCGGATCGAAGATTCCGCCGAACGACTGGCTACTTTCTTATTTAATGTCCTTCGATTTTTGTGGGGAATCGTGCAAACCCTGTTCCGGAGATCGAAACTCGGAGAACTTTTGCATCCCGAACGGCTGTACCGCCGGTTCGAGTGGGGTGCTGAAAAAGTCGCCGACGGAGTGGTTATACTTCTCAAAAGCCTGTGGTGGATCGGCCGCCAGATCAAAAAGCGAATTGTCCATTTCTTTTTATTCTTTACTTACCTGAACTGGACAACGATTCACCGCCTGGGAGTTTACGTTCTCCGGCATCGCTTGCCCGGTTTGTCGGCGGAAATGGCGTTCAATTCGACCCTGGCATTGGTGCCGGCAGTCCTGGCTGTTTTTGCAGCGATCGGTGCTTACGAATCCTTACAATCGACGCTGTTGGAAATGGCGAGTTTGTTGGGAGAAGTCGTCCCCGAAGAGGTACAGAAACTGATCGGAACCACCCTGGATCAGGCGGGGACGGGCATGAGTTCCAAAGCGTTTTCCTTCAGTTTTATCATTTCGGTTTGGCTATTTTCCGGGGTGATCGGTTCGGCGATGGCGGCTTTGAATCAGATTCACCAAGTCCCTCTCGATCGCCGCCGGCCGTTTTGGAAAGCCAAATTGATCGCGATCGCCCTGACATTCGGAACGCTATTATTATTAATTCTAGCCTGTGCGGCGGTATTTCTCAGCGACGCAATCATGGAAGTATTGGCACGCAAAAGCTGCATTTTGGAGACGGTGGGAAACTGTCCCCTCGACCAAATTAACACCTGTCTCGACAAGCCCCCCGTCCAAGATTGTCTGTTGAGATCCACCTTGCTCGAAACCTGGAATCGCCTCCAGTGGCCGATCACCCTCGGCATCGTCTCCACCAACTTCGCCCTCATTTACCGCTACGGCCCGAGCCACCGACAACCGAACACTCCGTTAATTCCTGGTGCGATTCTCGCCGCTATTTTTTGGGCATTTATTTCCAATTTATTTCGGTGGTATGTCTATCAATCTGAATCCTATAATATCTACGGTGCTCTCGGCACGTTTATCGTTCTTTTGTTATGGTTGGATATCAGTTGTTTGGTGATGCTATTCGGTGCTCAACTGAATGTCACCGTCGGGGAAGCGATTCGCCACAAAGAAGCGTTGCTACTCACTGGCAAGGTCGGAAAATCAGGCCCGGGTCATTCTTGAACGCCTTTGCATTCGCCGGAATATTTGATAAGAGTAACCCAGACAATAGAATCCGTTGACCAGTACCATGAATCCTTGTCCGACGGGCGATCGCACTTGGCACCAAACGGAAACTGTTGCGAACAACACTAAGAGAATTTCAAGGAATGCCACGATCGCGCCGTATTGTCTGGGGTTCCAGTAAGAAACGGGGCTGATAAAGCGATAATTGCTCAAGGGGAAAAAATGACGGTGAGCGTCGTCGTTGTGAACGGGAAGATCGAATAAAGAATGCAGGATCAGGCTGAGACACAATAACTGGGGAATTTGCCATCCCAATTGAAAGGCGATCGCCCATCCCAAAGCCGCGATCGGAAGGGAATGACAAGTCGCCACAATGGTTTGCACGGGTGGAGAATAGTAAGCCTCAGACCAAATTTGACGTTCGGACATTTTGGCGATCCACTTCGCCCAACCGTAGAAAATAAAAATGGGAATGTCGGGTAAAATAGCCCCAAAAACAATCAATAGATTGGCTTCGGGTCGTCCCGAACCAGCGAGGAGGGCGAGGTTAATAATGGCGTGGCTGGGAGTATTCATGGCGATCAAGTTTATCACAAAATCCGGCTGATTTCCAATCTCCCCGGACGGTAAACGCCGCCCAATAATAGGGGGACTGGCCATCCCGCCACATCTCCAACTGTGCGGCCCTCAAAGATCCCCTGGAATTCGTTTCGGGCAACAATACAGACGGATTTGCTGATAGACTTTTAGATTGTACTTTTTACATTGGTGCATTGCCGGATTTGGGTCTTAAAAATGAACGAAACTACACCTTTTAAACTATTCGGACTGCCGCCGGAACGCGGGAGGTGGCTGTTCGTGCCTCTGGGAATTGCGGTCATGTTGTGTTTGGGAACCGTTTATTCCTGGAGTATTTTTAGAAAGCCGTTGGAACAATTGTTCGGCCTGAGTGCCACCCAAAGCCTGCTCCCGTTTACAATTTTGTTGGTGACGTTCGCCGTTTTGATGCCGATTACCGGGTTTTACCTGCGCCGGTTCGGGGTGCGGCGGGTCGTCGCCTGCGGCGGTGTGGTGATGGGAATCGGCTACATTTTGTCGGGGTTCGCCCCCAACCTGTTCGTCCTGATTTTGGCTTACGGGGTCATCGCCGGGGCTGGTGTGGGCATCGCCTACGGGGTGCCGCTGGCGGTCTGTGCGAGTTGGTTTCCCGATCGCAAAGGGTTGGCCGTGGGGCTGACGGTGGTGGGATTCGGGCTGTCTCCCCTGGTGACGGCGCCGCTGGCGACCCGCCTGATTGCGGCTTACGGGGTTTTGCCGACGTTCATCATTTTGGGGGTGGTTTTTACTGTCATTGTGGCAGCGATCGCGACCCAGTTGAAATTGGCCCCCGAGGGGTGGAACCCTTCCCAACCGAATGTTAAAAAGCCGGAATTGACGACAGCAATTTCGGAAACGCCGATGCTGCGATCGCCCTCTTTTTACGGCCTCTGGCTGTGCTACACCATCGGCACGTTTGTGGGACTTTCGGCGATCGGGATCGGTTCTCCCGTCGGCCAGGAAATTATCAAACTCGACCCCGGAACGGCGGCGATCGCGGTTTCTATTTTTGCTGTTTTTAACGGGGTCGGACGGCCGCTATTCGGGTGGCTGACGGATCGCTTGAAGCCGAAAGGGGCGGCGATGGTTTCCTATGTCGCGATCTTGATCGGCTCGATTTTAATGTTGAATGCCTCCGAAGGTCAAGTCCTTACTTACATGGTCGCCTTCGCCCTGTTTTGGATGTCGTTGGGCGGCTGGCTGGCGATCGCGCCGACGGCAACTTTGACGTTTTTTAAACCGGAAAATTACGCCCAGAATTACGGCATCGTCTTCACGGCCTACGGCGTGGGTGCCCTGCTGGGAACCCTGGTCGCCGGACAAATTCGCGATATTTTCGGCAGCTACACCTACGCCTTTTATCCGATGGCGGGGTTGGCGATCGTCGGGATTATTTTAGCTCAATTTATGCTGCGTCCGACCCGTTCAAAGGTTGCCGAAACTGCGGGTCAAGCCGAAAACGGATAGGCGAACAATATCCCGCCCCCCGGGGCAGAATACCCTCCCAAAGAGCGATCGCGAAAATCGTGTTTTCTGATACACCATAGAAATCGCGGGGCGTTTATGGTGGTCGCCGGGACAGTCAAAACGGTTTTCACCGATTGTCCGCCATAAACCTCCGACGAATCTGATTGAAATTGACGGATCTGGCGATTATGAATTTACCCGATCAGAATGCCAACCTCGATCGTCTGAAAGCAGAATATCGCAAAAAGTTCGCCACCCAGGAGCAAATTTTCAGCCACATCCACCGGGGCGATCGCATCTTTATCGGGACGGGTTGTGGCGAACCGCAATATTTGGTTGACGCCCTGAGTCAATATGTCAAATCCCACCCCAAAGCCTTTTTTGATGCCGAAGTGTTCCAGGTGTGGACCCTGGGAGTCGCCCCCTACGCCGATGAAAAATTGAAAGACAACTTCCGCCATAACTCGTTTTTCGTCGGACAAAATACTCGGCAATCTGTCAACCAAGGTCTGGCTGATTATACCCCGATTTTTTTATCGCAAATTCCCGGCATTTTCGAGCGGGGGCTTGTCCCCATCGACATCGCCCTCATCCAGACTTCTCTACCGGATATCCACGGTTATATGAGTTTGGGAATTAGCGTCGATATCGTCAAAATGGCAACCGAAAAAGCCAAGTTGGTGATCGCCCAAGTCAATTCTCATATGCCCCGGGTTCACGGGGACGGATTCATTCACATCGAGGATGTGGACTTTATCATTCACCACGACGAACCGATTTTAGAATATGATGCCGGAGGCGACAGCGAAATTGCCGAGCGGACTGGAAAATATGTCGCCCGCCTCATCGGTGACGGGGATACGATTCAGGTGGGATACGGCAGCATCCCCAACGCCATTTTAGCAAATCTTAAGAACAAAAAAAATTTGGGAGTCCACACGGAACTGCTGTCGGATGGCATCGTCGATTTGATGAAAATTGGGGCGATCGACAACAGCAAAAAAAGCATCAATCGCGGCAAGACGGTGGCGACATTCTGTATGGGAAAAACATCGACCTATGAATTTATTCACGACAACCCCGCTATCCAATTTAGAAGTGTTGACTATACAAATAATCCGTTAACAATCGCCCAACACGATCGCATGGTTGCCATCAACAGCGCCCTGGAAATTGACCTGACGGGACAGGCGACGGCCGAATCCCTGGGGCGAGTTTTTTACAGTGGCATCGGCGGACAGGCGGACTTCATGCGGGGGGCCGTTTTGTCCCGCCACGGCAAAACGATTTTGACGCTACAGGCGACGGCAGAAGATGGGAACATTTCCCGCATCGTCCCCTTTTTAACCGAGGGTTCGGGAGTGACTTTAAACCGGGGAGATCTGCACTATGTCGTCACCGAATACGGCATCGCCTATTTAGCCGGAAAAAATATCCGGGAACGGGCGATGGCCCTGATCGCGATCGCCCACCCCAAGTTTCAGCCCTGGTTGATTGAGGAGGCGAAAAAACTGAATCTGATTTATAAAGATCAGGCGTTTATTTCAGGGGAAAAAGGGGCTTATCCGGAAGATTTGGAAACCTATCGAACCACGGAAACCGGGCTGGAAATTTTGCTTCGCCCCGTCAAAATCAGCGACGAACCTTTGTTGAAAGATTTCTTCTATTCTCTCTCCGACGAAAGCCTCTACCGGCGGTTTATGTCGGCTCGCAAAGATATGCCCCACGAACGGTTGCAGAAATTCGCGATCGTTGATTTTACCCAGGAAATGATCGTTCTCGCCCTCCGACAGGATGAACAAAAGGAAGAAATTTTGGGCTTGGGACAGTATGGAATTGACGAAACGAGTCACACGGCGGAAGCGGCGTTTGTCGTTCGCGACGAGTATCACAATCGGGGCATCGGAACCCAGTTGCTTTCTTACCTGACTTATTTGGCGAAAAAACGGGGGTTGCTGGGATTTACGGCGGAGATTCTGTTTGAAAATAAACCAATGCTGCACCTATTTGAAAAGATGGGTTTTGAGTTAGATAAAAAAGTTGATGAAGGGGTTTACGAATTGAAGATGGCTTTTAAATAATTGATAATTGATAATTTTCGATTGTTCACGATCGCGTTATTCTATAAAGAATGCAAGGTGTTGATATCAGATCCGCTTGTCGAACCGCCGGCCGACCGCCATCCCCCAACCCCGTGGGGGCAAGGTGGGGGCAAGGTGGGGGCAACTTCATCGAGTTTCCTGTAAGGGGGGAGTTCGATTTTTGAGTATTGAATCGGATGTGATATTGCGATCGATGCGATCGCCCAATCATTTATCAAGATTTGCTCATATTTGAGGGCGATCGGGATCTTTTAAGATTAACTGAGGAGGCAAAATATTTGACAAGACTCGACCAATTCGCTAATAGTTAGTCAAAAGATTGCCTCGTACATCCAAGGTCGTCGCATTGCCACATTGGGTCTGCAAAATGAACGAAACCACATCATTTCAACTGTTCGGACTGCCCCCGTCTCGCGGGAGGTGGCTGTTTATCCCTCTGGGAATTACGATCATGCTGTGTTTGGGAACGGTTTATTCCTGGAGTATTTTTAGGAAACCATTAGAAGAGTTGTTCGATCTGAATGCCACCCAAAGTTTATTGCCATTTACATTTTTGTTGGTGATGTATGCCGTTGGGATGCCGATTACCGGGTTTTATCTGCATCGCTTCGGCGTCCGGCGGGTCGCAACTTTCGGGGGTGCGGTGATGGGAATTGGCTATATTTTGTCGGGGTTTGCCGTCAATTTGCCGATGTTGATTTTAACTTACGGAGTCATCGCCGGGGCCGGTGTGGGCATCGCCTACGGGGTGCCGCTGGCGGTCTGTGCGAAGTGGTTTCCCGATCGCAAAGGATTAGCCGTGGGGTTGACGGTGATCGGGTTCGGTTTATCTCCTTTAATTACTGCGCCGCTGGCAACTTACCTGCTTTCGATTTACGGTGTTTTAACCACTTTCATTATTTTGGGAGTTCTTTTTACCGTCATTGTGGCGATCCTCGCCACTCAATTGAAATTGCCCCCCGAGGGGTGGACGCCTCCGATACCGAATGCCAACGCGCCCGAATTAATGAGGGCATATGCGGAAACGCCGATGCTGCGATCGCGCTCATTTTACGGCCTGTGGCTGTGCTACGTTATCGGCACATTTGTGGGACTTTCTGCGATCGGAATCGGTTCCCCGGTCGGCCAAGAAATTATTCAACTCGAACCCGAAACGGCGGCGATCGCGGTTTCTATCTTCGCCATTTTTAACGGACTCAGCCGGCCGTTATTCGGGTGGCTGACCGACCGATTGAAGCCGAAAGGGGCGGCATTTGTTTCCTACATTTTAATCCTGATCGGATCGATTTTAATGTTGAACGCCTCCGAAGGTCAAGTCCTCACTTACATGGTCGCCTTCGCCCTATTTTGGATGTCCCTGGGCGGCTGGCTGGCGATCGCACCCACGACAACATTGACATTCTTCAACCCGGACAATTACGCCCAAAATTACGGCTTGGTATTCACCGCCTACGGCACCGGGGCATTACTGGGAACCCTCGTCGCCGGACAAATTCGGGATATCTTTGGCAGCTACACCTACGCCTTTTATCCGATGGCGGGGTTGGCGATCGTCGGGATTATCATCGCCCAATTTATGTTGCGTCCGGCCCGTTCAGCAGTTCCGGAAACCGTCAGTCCATCCGAAAGCGGATAATCGAAAAATATCTCGTCCCGGGACGTAAAAATTGGGACAGGGGCGGGATAGCAGGATCATTATCAGCTCCGCTTATTTGACGGATTCGCCGGGGAATATTCCTCGAACTCCCACCGCATCGGACAGGCGTGGGAGATTTCCAATACGCGATCGATGTGAAATTCAACCAGTCGCCGTGCCCCTTCAAATTCGGACAACTGCGACCCCTCCCAAATCACCGCCGTCGTCCCCGTCAGTTGCAGGGTGTGACCCCGTTCAAAATCAATAAATAACAGACCGGCTTTGGGGTTAACAATCAAATTTCCGAGGGTTTGAAACATATTGTTGCCGGAGTAGTCGGGAAATACGATCGCGCCGGAATCGAGGATTTTGATAAATCCCGGATAACCGCCTCGGTGGGAGGCATCCGTCCCCCGTTGCGGGTGGGAACTGGCAATAAAAAAGGTGTCGGCTTGGGCGATCCAATCTTGTTGATTGTGGCTCAATTTTTGAGAATTAAAAGTTTGGGAAATTTTAGGAATTTGATGAATTTCAACTAGATGGCGTTTTTGGATGTACTGGGGACAATTAAAAAAGACCTGTTGGGTTTCTAGATAAATACTGCCGTCGGCGAGAATTTTCGCCTTTCCATTCAGCCGCAGTCGCCGCCGATTTAAAAGGTCGATCGCCAACAGACCTAAACTGTCGGAATCGGCTAAATTTTGCCTCAACGGATCGGCTTCGTTGATGTTAGAATAAATGGAAAGGTGCGAATCGCTCAAAATGTGAATGAAGCCCGGTTTGCCCGCCAAAGGAGAGGCCCAAACTTGATTTTCTCCGTCAACACTGGCCGCGATCGCGAAAAATTGATGTTGCAAAAATTCCCGGGCGGCGGGTTTGATCGTCGGGCTAATCATACGACAGACGGCCTCGGCTTCTTTGCGGACGCCGACCCGAATTTGTACTTCCAATTCTCCCCGATGAAAGGTCATAGTCCCGGCATCCCCACATATCCCGGCAGTTGTTTGATGCGATCGATTTAAAGATTATAGACGATTTTCGGAAAATTTAACCACAGAGGCACAGAGGACACGGAGAGTTTTTTTTTCATTCAAAAAAGTGGGGCGGGAGGCAGATGCTCCCACTGGATTGAGATGCGCCCTGATTCTGAGCTTAGAAGATGAAATTTTCGGGATTTTCTAACTCCTCGGGAGTGACATTTTCCACCATCAGCAGCGGTTGCAGTCCGCCGCCGCCGTCCGGGCCGTCGCGATCGATTTCCACCATCGTCCCGGCGTCCATTTCCGCCAAAACAACGATGCCGTCAGTCAGTGCATTTTCGCCCTCATAACCGATACTTTCCAGCAATGTTGTCAGGGCAATTTGATCGGCGCCGAGTTCAAAATCGGTGATGATATCCCCCGCATCCCGGACGCTTTGATAGACGAACACATCGGCGCCGCCGCCCCCCGTGAGGGTGTCCGCCGCGGCCATTCCCGTGATGATGTCGTCCCGTTCGGTTCCGGCGAGGGTGTCCCGGCCCGGAGTGCCGTTGATGATTTCCCCGAAACTGTCGGCCACGCCTCCCAGGGGATTCTGCACCTCGGCATCGGAAATCTGGCCGTCGAGGGCGTCTCCCGTGTTTTCGGCGATCGCATCCTCCCCGGACAGAGAACCGCCGCCCAAAGCCTCCAAGTCCGCCGCCACGTCACCTTGGGCGACAAATTGCACCCGGGTGATTTCCGTGGCCCGTTCCTCCAGGGACAGATCCCCCGCAGCGATGGCATCGATTCGCCGGTTGCCCTCGGCGATGATGGTGGCGGCAGTCCCGGCCGTTTCGCCCAAATCCGCCGCGACTTCCTCCAAAACCGCCCGCAATTGATTCGGATCGGCCAGATCCACCGAACCCGACCCGATCCGGCCCGCGATCGCATCCATCAGGGACCCGGCCATTTCGTTGGTGTCGCCCTGGGGGTCCGCCCCCCGCAGCAACCGGGTCGCCTGGACGACCGTATTTTGCAACTGCACCTGGCGGGCGAAAACGTCCAATCCCACGGGATCTCCGCCGTCTATGGCATCCAGCGGGTCGAAGGTGTTCAAATCCACGTCGGCGGGAAGTCCCAACCCCTGCCGCACCCGGGCCACGGCCGTTTCCACCTCCGCGCCGTCGCCCACCAACTCCGAAATCACGCTCGTCAGGGACGTGATCACCGTCGCCTCGGGCACCGCACTCAGGGGGATCGTCTGGGGTTGGAATGTGGCGGTATCGTTGCCGCCCAAAAGCACCAACCGCCCTTCGGAAGCGTCGATCGCGCCGCTGCCATCGGTGTCGAAAATCGGCAGAGAGACGTCCAGGGTAAAGGACCCGTCCGCGTTCGTCACCGTGAACGGTTCGTCGGCGTCCTGCACCCCGTCGAAGTCGGCATCGAAAAACACCGTCGCCCCCGCCAGATAGGGGTCGATGCCGAATCCCCGGAAGCTGTTGGTGTTGCCCAAGGTGAACCGGGCCAGTTCAAAGGTGGCGATCCGGGTTTCGTACACCGTCCGCCCGAAAACGGTGATTTCCGCCCCCAGAAAGGCATTGACCACCCCCTCGACGTTGAACAGTTGCCAGGGTTGGCCGAGGCGGGGGATGATATCTTCGGAAAAGCGAACCTTCCCGTCGTCGGTTCCCACCGCTTCCCCGCCGTCGTTGATGTCGATCCCCACCAACCCCTCGATGCCGCCGCTGAGGTAGCCGCCGACGCCGACGACATCCAATCCCGCCCCCGCCGCGATGCTGGCTTCCAGGTTGAGCTCGGGCACGTCTTCCCCCGTCCCGTCGGGGTTTTCGCGATCGCTCAAAAAGAACCCGTCCAGAACCCGGAACGCCTCGGAGGCGGCGAAATCGCGATCGGCCCACTGGGTCAGACCGGCGGTATCGTAACCGAATCCCAGGTCTGCGGAGGCCCCGAACCCGCCCTCCAGCAGTCCGTTGATGGAGACGACGCCGATTGTCAGCAGTGGAAATACCGTCTGCAATTCAAAGTCGATCGCCAACTCCGGAACGTCGTAAGTCAACAAATTGATATCCGGTTTTCCAATAATTAATTCTGCAGTGGTTGTCGGATTCGTGAGGATGGGCAAATCGAGGCCCTGCAAACTTTGGAACGCCTCCAAAAATGCCCGCGTCCCCGCACTCACCACGTCCAAATTGGGGCTACCGACGGCGGTATTCGCCACCAATTCGGCGCCGTCGATGCTGTCGTCCGGGTCGGTCGGGTCGAACCCTTCCAAGACATAAGAACCGCGATCGACGACGATATTTTCTCCCTCCTGCAATTGTGCAGCCAATTGGATCACTTCGTCGATCGCCACCACCGCATCGAAAAAGGCCGTGTTGAAACTTCCCACCCCGCTCAATTCCGCCAGGGTCGCCGCCAATTCGATTACCGTCAACACCCCGTCGTTGTTGGGATCGAACTGTTCCCCGAGCCTTTCGGATATCGCATAAAAGAACTCGGTATCGGTATTTAACGCCTCGATAATCGGCCGGAAGGGGGCGATGATCGGGTCGAGTTGTTGGAAAAAGGGGCGGGCGAAATCGCTGGCAAAACTGCCGAGATCCAATCCCGTCCGGTTGAGGGCGACGGTGGGGGTTCGGGATGAAGTGGACTCGCCCCCGGCGTAGTTGAGGGACTCCCAATCGACGCCCAAATCGAAGGTCAGGCCGGGGATCGCCGGATTTCCCAAAAAGTTGGTGCGGCCGCCCAAGCCCAAATTGGCGTCGCCGGTGGCGGTGGCGTCGAAGAGATTTTCGAGGGGAAAATTGCCCGCCAGTTCGTCCGTCGTGAGGCGATCGCCCCCCGCGTTTCCGTCGAGATCTTCGAGGTTGAAATTGAAGTCGAGATTGACGGCGGTGGGGTTGTCGGTATCGTCGGTAAAATCGAAGGGCAAAAACCCGAACTCTCCGGCTGCGTTGAAATCGTTGCCCAAGCTGACATCGATATCAGCCGAAATCCCCGTATTTTCGGGTTCGATAAAAAAGCCGAAATCTCGGTTAATTCCGAAGTTGAGATTCAAGTCGTAGTCGAAGCTGACCTCGGTTTCCCCCGCCAGGTTCAGATCCAGGGCGGGCAGTCCCAAATCTTCCGATAGGGAGACATCGGGAATCTGAAAATCTTCGCCCAAATTGAGGGAAAATGTGGTTTCCTCCGCCGTGGTTTCGCTGGCGACTTCGACATTCGGAAATACTGCGGAAATGGACTCTTCCAATATCCGCTCCAATTCCCCTTGGGTGAGGTCGCGGGCGGTGATGACGCGGTTGACGACGGTGTTGCGGAACCGTTCGATAAAGGCGGGGGCGAAGTCGTCGATTTCCCCCACAATCGGCAGGGCGATCGCGTGCAGTTCCCGTTCCAGAACGTCTTGCAGCCGGTCGAAGGCGACTCCCAACCCCTCGGCGGTGGTGCGGGGGTCGAAACTGCGATCGCGGATATTGGCGGTGACGTCGCGGATTTCGATGCCCTCGTAGTCGGCATCGGCGCTGGTGGCGGCGTGGGTTATAAAACTGGAATGAACGTCTTCCACAATCCCATCGTCCACCGCAGACACCGTAACCCGCTGGAAGCGATCCCAGTTGTCCGGGGTGAACGTCAGCGGCGAAATGGGGTCGAGTTGGCCGTCGGTATTGGCGGAAATCGTCACGTCCGCCGTCGGTTCGCTGGTGAGGCTGACCAGATAGCTGTCCGCCGTCCCCCCTTCCGTGACGTTGGTGCGATTTCCCGTTTCGATGACCCGGACCCCCGCCACGTCGTCGTCCGTGAGGGTGAGGGTGGCGGCATTTTCGGCCCCGATCTGATAGTCCGCCCCCTCCTCCAGCGTCAGGGTCAGGGTTTCCGGCGATTCGTCGATCGCGTCATTGATCGGATTGACAAATACATTCGCCCCGAATTCCCCCTCCGGAATCAATACCGTCCCCGATAGCGGCGTGTAGTCCGTCACCGGTTGGGCCTCCCCGTCCAGGCTGTAGGCCACTTCCACGCCCCCCGCCGGGGCCCGATCGCTCAAAAACAGGCTGAAAATGCCCGGAATCGCGCTCTGTTCGCTGCCGTCGCCGCCGGAGGCTACCGTTACCGTCGGCCTGTCGTTATCGGCAATTTGGACGGCAATTTCGGCGATCGCGATCCCGTCGTAGTCGGCATCGGCACTGTCGGCGGCGTGGGTGATGAAGTCGCCGTGGGGCCCCTCGATTTCGTCGTCGTCAACGGCGGAAACCGTCACCGTTTGGGGCGTCAGGGCATTTTCGGGGGTAAACGTCAGGGCGGTTTCGCCCAAATCCAATTCCCCGCCGGGGGTCAGCGTCACGGTGACATCATCCGTTGGAGTTGTCGTCAAAACCACCTCGTAGGTGTCGGAATTTCCCCCTTCCGAAACCGCCGTATTGCCCTCCGTTTGGGCGATCAGGACGTTGGGGCGATCGTCGTCGAGATTGACAACGGAAACATCGTCGGGGTCCAGATCGAGATAATCCCCGTCGTCGCTATTTGGATTGACAGTCGTTTCGATGGTGTAGGACTGGTTGCCGTCGGCCTCGTCGTCGTCCACCCCCGTCACCGTCGCCGTTTGGGGGACGTTCCAATCGTCCGGAGTAAACGTCAGGGAGGCCGGAGAAACCGTCCCTTCGGAGGTGTCGGAACTGGCGAGATCCACAATAATCGGCGCCCGGGGTTCGCTGGCGAGGACGACATCGAACGTCGCCGTCCCCCCCGCCTCACTGGTGTTGCCGCCGATCGCGGAAACCTCAACCCCCGCCTCGTCGTCGTCCGTCAGGGTCATCGATGCGGTATTGTCGGCCGCGATCGCGTAATTTTCCCCCGCTTCCAGGGTCAATTCGACGGTTTCCTCCCCTTCCGCCAAGAAATCGTCGAGGCCGGCGATGCCGATCCCCGCTTCCTGGTTTCCCGGCAACACGAAGGCGGTCCCCGTCAATTCGCCGTAATCCTCGCCGTTCGTCGCCGTCCCCGAAACCGCATAATTGACCGTCAATCCGCCGACGGGGGCCGGTTCCGACAGGGTCAGTTCAAACCGCCCGAAACCGCTTTCGCCGATTTCCGGATCGGCCGCGGCCAGGGAGATTTCCGGGATCTGTTCGTTGTCGGCGATCGTCAAAGTGGCGGTATTGTCGGCACCGACCCCGTACCCTTCCCGGTTCGGCCGTTCGACGAGGGTGACGGAAACGGTTTCATCGGGGTCGATAAATACGTCGTCGAAGGTGGCGACCTCGATGGTACCCTGGTTCGCCCCGGCGGGAATCAAAATATTGCCCGTCAGGGGTTCGTAATCGTCTCCGGGTGTCGCCGTCCCCCCCACTTCGTAATCAACCACCAGTCCCCCGTCGGGGGCGGGTTGTGTCAGCGTCAGATCGAAGGTTCCGGGAATTTCCCCCTCTTCCTGGGGGGTCACACCCGGCGCGATCGCCACCAGGGGCTCGTTGTCGGCGATCGGGGTCGTCACACTGCGGGTTAAAAAAGTCGTCCGATAATTGCGGCCCGAATTGAGGGTGACGATAACCGTTTCGTCGGGATCGTAAATCGTATCGTCGAGCACCCCCAGATCGAGGATCGCCGAAGTCTGACCCGCCGGGATCGCGATCGTACCGCCGAAGAGCGCGTGATCTTGGCCGGGAGTCGCCGTCCCGCCCACACTATAATTGATTTCGATATCCACGGGGAAGGAATTGGACAAATTGACGACAAACTGACCCGATCCGGGCCGACTTTCTTGGGGAGTTTGGCGGGGTGCGATCGTGGCCAGGGGAATGGTGAGATTGCCCAAAGTTCCGGAAACATCGCGATCGCCGCTAAGGGCAATATTGCTGTTGAAACTCAATCCCGTCCCCGCCGCCGTCGCCCCGCTGCGGACAAAAATCGCCCCGCCCCGACCCTGGGCAGCGCCGCCGCTGGCGGTGGCAAAGTTGTTGTTGAAACGGCTATCAATGACGGCCAAATTGGCGCCGGAGTTGACGAAAATCGCGCCGCCCAAACCCGCACCACCACCGCCGTCGCCGCCGATACCGCCGTCGCCGGGACTGTTGCCCGAAAACGTCGATCGCCCGTCCGTCCCGGAAGCCCCCGATTGGCCGAACCCGCCGAATACACCGGGAAAACCGGGCGATCGGCCCACACCGCCCTCACCCGTAGAACCCAACAGGACGTTGGCACCGCCGCCGCCCCCGCCGCCGCCGCCCCCCGAACCGGCACCGAACCCGCCGTTACCGCCGAACCCGCCGTTACCGCCATCCCGTCCGGAAAAAGCCGCCCCGGCCCCCCCGGCACCGCCGCCGCCCCCGCCGCCGGACCCGCCGCCGGACCCGAAACCGCCGCCACCCCCGTTTTCGCCGGGAAACCCCGCCTCCCGGCTATTTCCGGCACGACTGCGGCCGCCACGACCGCCACCACCCCCCGACCCGCCGGGGGCAAAGCCGAGAACCTGCAACTCGCCGTCACTCAGACTGTTGAAGTTGCCGCCGCGCCCCCCCGGAAAGCCATTTTGACCGTTTCCGGAATCGTTGCCGCCGCGATTTCCGTCGCCCCGTCCGTTGCTGCCCGAACCGCCGAAAGCGCCGTTACTCTGGAAAGTGACGTTATCGACGACCACATTTCCCCGGTTGATAAATAGGGCGCCGCCGGCACCCAGACCGCCCCCGCCACCTCGGACACCATTGCCGCCCCGCCCCTGACCATTTCGTAAGATCAAATCGGAGAAACTGACATTCGCGCCGTTGATGATAAAAAGCGGATGATTTCCCCCGCCATTCACGCCGTGGGCGGACGGGTTAAAGCCGACAAAATCGATATCGTTGCCCGGTTGGAGAATGGGCAAAGTGTCGTTGAGTTGCACAAATGTCAAGAATTCGATCGTATCCCGTCCCGGCGAGTTGGCGGCGGCGTTGATAGCTTCCCGCAAGCTGGTTCTGCCGTCGTTGGCGACAATATCTAGATTGGTATTGACCTGAAATGTAACCATCGGTTATCGCTCCTTAAATGTGTTGAATATTTCCCCAAATTTCTCCTTACAAAAGGAAAACTTT
>JBNGCR010000127.1:0-15975 GCA_050045915.1 Limnospira sp. | reverse complement strand
AACCGGGGACGGTGGCCCCCACAGCCGATCGCCTCATTCTTCCCGGTTTGGCTGGCAAATAATGCTATAAGTACAGTCGTACCCGGTCGAGTGGGGAACCCATCCCTTCCGCCGGGATATCTTTACCAACCGGCCCGGACTCAGTTCAGGTGTGATTTTTCGTTGAGGGATTGCCATATGCCGACCCAGATGACTCAGTATGCGACACTCGTGGACCTGTTGCGCGATCGCGCCGAAACGATAGGCGATCGCTTGGCCTATACGTTTTTGGCCGACGGGGAAACTGAGTCGGGGCGGCTGACTTACGGGGAACTAGACCGGCAGGCCCGGGCGATCGCCGCCCACCTGAGAGCCCGCGTCTCCCCCGGTTCCCGCGTCCTCGTCGTCTACCCCTACACGGCCGGGTTGGAATTCATCGCCGCCTTTTTCGGCTGTCTCTACGCCGGTGTCGTCGCCGTCACGGACAACCCGCCGCGATCGGCCGGGGCACTGGAAAAAACCGTCGCCCGCCTGCAATCCTCGGAAGCTGAAATCGCCCTCACCACCCGGGGTTTGCTCTCCCACCTGCGGGGATTACGACAAAAGCAACCGCAACTGGCCCCCCAACTCGATCACCTCCCCTGGATCGCCACGGACGCCCTCTCCCCCAATTCCGCCGCCGACTGGACTCCCCCCGATATCGGCTCCGACACCCTCGCCTTTCTCCAGTACACCTCCGGCTCGACGGGAACCCCCAAGGGTGTCATGGTGACGCACCGCAACGTCCTGCACAATTCCGAAATTATCTACAACTGTTTTGAACATACCGAAGACAGCCGGGGCCTGATCTGGCTGCCGCTGTTCCACGATATGGGACTCATCGGCGGTGTCGTCCAACCCCTCTACGGCGCGTTTCCGGTTACGCTGATGTCGCCGGTGGCCCTGATTCAGAAACCGATGCGCTGGCTGGAGGCGGTTTCCCGCTACAAGGCTACCACCAGCGGCGGGCCGAATTTCGCCTATGACTTGCTGTGGCGGCAGGCGAAAGCTTCCGATCGCGATCGCCTGGATTTGAGCAGTTGGGAGGTGGCGTTTTCCGGAGCCGAACCCATCCGCGCTGAAACCCTGGATCGATTTGCAGAAACCTTCGCCCCCTGCGGTTTCCGCCGGGAGGCGTTTTATCCCTGTTACGGTATGGCGGAGACGACGTTATTTATTTCTGGAGGCTCGAAGGCGGACGCCCCGATCGTGGAAACGTTCGACGGTGCGGCGTTGGAGGAAAATCGCGCCGTCCCGGTGGCGGCGGATGACCCCAAGGCCAAGGCGGTGGTGGGGTGCGGCCACGGCTGGCTGGGGGATGAGATCGCGATCGCCGACCCGGATACCCTGAAACCCCTCGGCGAGGGGGAGGTGGGGGAAATTTGGGTGCGCGGCGCCGGCGTGGGTTTGGGCTACTGGAATCGGCCGGAGGATACGGAGCGGACGTTCGGGGGCAAATTGGGCGATCGCGGGCCGTTTCTGCGGACGGGGGATCTGGGATTTATCCGCAATGGGGAGTTGTTTATTACGGGCCGGATTAAAGAAATGATGATCCTCTGGGGCCGCAACCACTATCCCCAGCACATCGAGCAGACGGTGGAGGCCTGCCATCCGGCGCTGCGTCCCGGTTGTGGGGCGGCGTTTGCGATCGAGGTGGAGGGGGAGGAACGGTTGGTGATTGCCCAGGAGGTGGAACGGCGGTTCCTGCGGAAGCTGGACGTGGAGGGGGCGGTGGGGGCGATCCGCAAGGCGATCGCGGACCGTCACCTGGCGGATGTCTACGCGGTGGTGTTGTTGAAGACGGGGAGTTTGCCCAAAACCACCAGCGGCAAGGTGCAGCGCCAGATGTGCCGGCGTCGGTTTTTGGAGGGGACTTTGGATGTCGTGGGACGGTGGCAATATGATGCGTCCGAGGAGAGCAATATTTCGGATCTGGTGCGCCGGGAGGATATGGCGTCTTCTCAGGTTTAGAGTCGCCGGAATTGGGGAGATGCGATCGCCCCCCTTTTCTCGAAATCAATCTTCGGGCAGATGCGATATAATTGTCGGGTAATATGATAAAATGGAGTTCGATTTTGGGTCGCCAGCCCCAATCATTTCGGAGTGAGGAGATGTCAAATTGATGCGCGATTTATCGTTCAAAAAGATTCGGGAAGGACTCCGGTATTTTTTGATTTATCGGGTCGGTGAGCCGATTTTGAGGAATTTTGAAAAGGCGATTTCCAAGTCTTCTAAAATTGGCGATACACCCTTTTTCGAGTCCCAAAAATATCCCGAATATTTCGATTGGGTTCCGATGCTGGAATCGAATTGGCATTTAATTCGGGAAGAGTTGGATCGGCTGTTGCCCTATCAGGAAAACCTGCCGAGTTTTCAGGACATTTCACCGGACCAAGCCTACAGCACCAGCACGGATAATTTGTGGAAAACTTATTTTCTGTACGGGTATGGGATTAAATCCCCGGAAAGTTGCGATCGCTGCCCGGAAACAACCCGGATTATCGAAAGCATTCCGGGGTTGAAAACCGCCTTCTTTTCGATTTTACTTCCCGGCAAGCACATCCCCGAACATCGCGGCCCCTACAAGGGCGTGATCCGCTGCCTGCTGGGATTGAAAATTCCCGAACCCCGGGAAAAGTGCCGCATCCGCGTCAAAGATGAGGTGCGACATTGGGAAGAGGGAAAATGTCTGCTATTTGACGATTCATTTCCCCACGAAGCCTGGAACGAAACCGACGGCATTCGGGTGGTTTTGTTCCTCGATATCGTCCGCCCCCTGCGGTTTCCTCTGTCGCGGATCAATTCCCTGTTGATCTGGCTGATTTCGGTTTCTCCCTACGTCCGGGACGGAACCGCCAACCAGAAGAAATGGAACCGGCGTTTGGACGAGATTTTCAACCGCGATCGCCGGCCGGAAACGGCCCATCAATAAAGCGGAGAATGGGGTCGAAAACTTACGACTTCGATCCCACCTTTGTCAACCTCCCTAGGTTGGAACGTCTGCGATCGCCCGTCGCCACGTTCATCGTCGGCCCGCACTCAACCCCAATAAAACTGTTGCCAAATGATTAAAATAGGTTATATTATCCTGGAACAGTAAATTTTTTTTCCACATTAACTAACTCAATCATTAAGACTGAATGACTGCTTTCCAACATCCGTTTGATGCAGCAACGTTAATCGAAATTTTAAAGGGTCGGGCCATCCATCAACCCCATCGAGTTGCCTACACCTTTTTAGTGGATGGAGAAACCGAAACCGTGAGTTTCACCTACGGGGAGTTGGAGCGGCGGGCGCGGGCGATCGCGGCCCACCTCCAATCCACCTGCCAACCGGGCGATCGGGCCCTGCTGCTGTACCAACCCGGCCCGGATTATATTACCGCATTTTTCGGCTGTCTGTACGGGGGCATCGTGCCGATCCCGGCCTACCCGCCCCGGCCGAACCGCTCCCTGTCCCGCATCCTCGCCATCCTGGAGGACGCGGACGCCCACCTCGCCCTCACCGCCTCTTCCGTCCTGCCGGCCCTGCGGCGACAATTCACCCGGGTTCCTGAGCTGCAAAGCCTGCGGTGGGTCGCCACTGACGCGCTCCCGGAGGAGTGGGGCGATCGCTATCAAGCTCCGGACGGGCAACCCGACGCCCTCGCCTTCCTCCAGTACACCTCCGGGTCCACATCGGTCCCCAAAGGGGTGATGATTTCCCACCAAAACCTACTGCACAACTCCGCCTGGATCTACCGCCGCTTCGGCCATTCCCCCGAAAGCCGGGGTCTGATTTGGCTGCCGCCCTACCACGACATGGGGTTGATCGGGGGCATCATCCAACCCCTGTACGGCGGGTTCCCCGTCACGCTGATGTCCCCCCTGATGTTCCTACAGCGCCCCCTGCGGTGGCTGCAGGCCATTACCCGCGATCGCGCCACCACCAGCGGCGGGTCTAATTTCGCCTACGACCTGTGCGTGCGGCGCGTCACCCCCGATCAGTTGGAAACCCTGGACCTGAGCAGTTGGCAGGTGGCCTTCAACGGCGCCGAACCCATTTCGGCCGACGTGATGGAGCGGTTCGCCCGCACTTTTGAACCCTGCGGCTTCCGGCGGGAGGCCTTCTATCCCTGCTACGGCATGGCTGAGGCGACGCTGCTGGTGACGGGGGGCTGCCAGGGCGAAGCGCCCGTGTTGAAGGCGATCCGGGCTTCCGACTTGGAACGGCACCAGGCGATCGCGGCCAATGGAGATCCGGACGACACCCGCACCGTCGTGGGTTGCGGCGCCAGCCTAGAGGACCAAACCATCGCGATCGTCGATCCCCACAGCCTCGAAAGATGCGAACCCGGACGGGTGGGGGAAATTTGGGTGTCCGGACCCGGCGTCGCTCGGGGCTACTGGAACCGGGCCGGGGAAACCGAGTCCACCTTCGGCCAATACCTGCCGGAGACGGGGGAAGGGCCGTTTTTGCGGACTGGCGACCTGGGCTTTTTGGAAAATGGAGAATTGTTCATTACCGGCCGTTTGAAGGATGTGATCATCATCAACGGCCGCAACCATTATCCCCAGGATATCGAGTGGACCGTCGAACAAAGTCACCCCCTGATCCGTCCCAGTTGTGCGGCGGGATTTTCCGTGGACGTGGGGGGGGAAGAGCGGCTGGTGGTGATCGCGGAAGTGGAGCGCTACTACTGGAAGCGGCGATCGCGGGCGGCGGTGGCGGAGTCGGCCCCCTGCAAGCGATCGCGGACTGTGGCCACCGAGGATTCCTTGAGTACCAAGGATCTGATCCAATCTATCCGCCGCGCCGTCTCTCAAAACCATGACTTGCAAGTGTACACCACCCTGCTGCTCAAACCCGGGACGATTCCCAAAACCTCAAGTGGTAAAATCCAACGTCATGCCTGTCGGGCCGGTTTTCTGGCGGGAACCCTGGAAGTCGTGGAAGACTGAATCCGGACCCCCAAACGGGAAAGTCGCGGTCGCCAAGTCCCTGCCGGTTGCTCTTTCTACTTTGAGAGCTTCGTGGCAAAATAACCATCAAGTTTGGCTTGAAAGCCCCCAGGACTTACGGATTCTCAAGTCAGCCCGGAAAGCCGAGTCAGATGCACTAAATGTGATGGAGGAGTGAATGGTGCAAGTGTTGAACCACTCTTGGAACGGAAAAGATGTCGAACCCCCCTCCCAAATGGGCGATCCGGCCGAAGCTTCCGGGATTTCCCCGGGGAGATCGCCGGATGCCGAGGCGATCGAGGCTTGGCTGATCGCGCAACTGGCCGACCGCCTGGGATTGTTTCCGGACGACATCGACATCGACGAGGATTTTGCCAATTACGGCCTCAATTCCATCGAGGCGGTGAATTTGTCCGGCGATCTGGAAAATATGCTCGGCCGCCGGCTGCCCCCCACCCTGCTATGGGACTACCCGACGATCGGGGCGATCGCGGATTATCTCGCCGAGGACACCTCCCCTGACGCGGCGGCGGCCGGCGACGGCCCGTCCCTGAGTCCGGAAGAAGCCGCACGGCTACTCGGAGAACTCGACCAGATGTCCGATGTCGAAGTGGACGCTTTGCTCAATTCCATGTTGTCTGAAGAGGAACGTCATTAATGGCCAACTTATCCGATCGCACCGCCCACCTTTCATCCCGACAAAAGCGGGACCTTCTGGCCGAACTGCTGCGCCAAAAAGCGGATCGGGAAGCGGTGCCGGACATTCCCCCGGAATGCTATCGCTTCGACCTCTATCCGGAGTACCGCAAACTCAAACAACAGCAGCAGGAAATTGCTGCCCTCGGCATCGAAACTCCTTTCTTTACCCCCCAGGACGGTATCACGGGCAGTACCACCCTCGTCAACGGCCGGGAGTTGATCAATTACGCCACCTACAACTATCTGGGGATGTCCGGCGATCCGGCTGTCTCTCAGGCAACCAAGGATGCGATCGACCGCTACGGCACCTCCGCCTCCGCCAGCCGCCTCCTATCTGGGGAAAAACCCATCCACCGGGAATTGGAGCGGGAAATCGCCGATTTTATCGGCGCGGAAGATAGCATCGTCTTCGTCGGCGGCCACGCCACCAACGTCACCACCGTCGGCCACCTGTTCGGACAAAATGACCTGATCCTCCACGACGCCCTCAGCCACAACAGCCTCCTACAGGGCTGTTTGCTCTCGGGCGCCACCACCGTCGCCTTTCCCCACAATGACTGGCAAACCCTGCACCAACTCCTCAAAGATCGTCGCCACCGTTACCGGCGGGTGCTGATCCTGATCGAGGGCATCTACAGCACCGACGGCGACATCCCCGACTTGCCCCGGTTCGTGGAATTGAAACGGCGGTACAAAACCTTCCTGATGGTAGATGAAGCCCACTCCATCGGCGTGTTAGGAAGACAGGGACGGGGGATCGGCGAACATTTCGGCTGCGACCCGGCGGATGTGGATCTGTGGATGGGAACCCTGAGCAAGTCCTTCGCCAGTTGCGGCGGTTACATTGCCGGCTCGGCGGCTTTGGTGGAATACCTGAAATATACCGCCCCCGGCTTCGTCTACAGCGTGGGCATTTCCCCCCCCAACGCGGCTTCGGTTTTGGCGTCCATCCGCGTCTTGAAGGCTGAACCCGAGCGGGTGGCCCGACTCCGCGATCGCGCCCGACTGTTTCTCGACTTGGCCAAAGAACGCCATTTCAACACCGGGACGAGCAAAGATTCCCCGATCGTTCCCATTATCGTCGGGGACTCCCTCGCCTCCGTCCAACTCTCGCAAAGTCTCTTTCATCGGGGCATCAACGTCCCCTTCATGTTCTACCCCTCCGTCCCCCAAAACGCGGCTCGCCTGCGCTTTTTTATCACCTGCAACCACACCGAAGCGCAAATTCGCCAGACGGTGGACATCCTCGCGGAAGAGATCGCCAAACTCTCCGATTCTTAGCAGGCTGGTATAGCGGTTTTCGATCCGATGAGATCTGAAAAATCCCCCTAAATCCCTCTTAAAAAGGGGGACTTTGACTCCCGGATCGTACCTCACTCCCCTGAGAAACGCTATATCATAACCACAGCTTACAATTGATTATCTAATCCGTTGACCTTTACTTGTTGCAATCCATGAGAGTCTTACTGGTTTACCCCATTTTTCCCCAAAGTTTTTGGTCTTTTGAAAAAACCCTGGATTTGGTCAACCGCAAGGCTCTATTGCCCCCCCTGGGTTTGATCACGGTCGCCGCCATCCTCCCCCAAGAGTGGGAATTTAAACTCGTCGATCGCAACGTCCGGGCCGTCACCGAGGCCGAGTGGGACTGGGCCGATCTGGTGATTTTATCTGCCATGATCGTGCAGAAAAAAGATTTCCTCGACCAAATTCAAGAGGCCAAAAAGTGCGGCAAACCCGTCGCCGTCGGTGGCCCCTACCCCACCGCCCTGCCCCACGAAGCCCGGACGTCGGGCGCCGATTATCTGGTGTTGGACGAAGGGGAAATTACCCTCCCCATGCTCGTCGAAGCCCTGGAACGGGGCGAAACCCACGGCATTTTCCGGGCCGAAAATGGCGAAAAACCGGATGTCACGACAACCCCCATCCCCCGCTTCGATTTGTTGGAAAAAGAAGCCTACGACATGATGGCGTTGCAGTTTTCCCGGGGCTGTCCCTTCCAGTGCGAATTCTGCGATATTATCGTCCTCTACGGGCGCAAATCTCGCACCAAAACCCCCGCCCAGTTACTCGCTGAACTGGACCGCCTGGTGGAACTCGGTTTCACCCAGGGCATCTTTTTGGTGGACGACAATTTTATCGGCAACAAACGCAACGTGAAATTGTTGTTGCGGGAGATGAAGGAATGGATGGCCAAAAATGACTATCCGTTCCGGATGTTGACGGAAGCATCGGTGGATCTCGCCCAAGATCAGGAGTTGATGGACCTGATGGTGGAGGCGAATTTTTATTCGGTTTTCCTGGGCATCGAAACCCCGGACGAAGCCAGTTTGCAACTCACGAAAAAATATCAAAATACCCGGGATTCCCTCGTCGATTCGGTGGACAAAATTACCCGCGCTGGACTGCGGGTGATGGCTGGATTTATCATCGGTTTCGATGGGGAAAAAACGGGGGCCGGCGATCGCATCATCCGTTTCGTGGAGAAAACGTCCATCCCCGTGGCGATGTTCAGTATGTTGCAAGCCCTCCCCAATACGGCCCTGTGGCACCGCCTAAATAAGGAAGGGCGACTCATCGACCCCCACGAAAGCGCCAACATCAACCAAACGACTCTGATGAACTTCGTCCCCACCCGCCCCATTGAAGAGATTGCGCGGGAATATGTGGACGGATTCTGGAAACTTTACGACCCCCAGGCGTTCCTCGATCGCACCCACCGCTACTACCTCAAAATCGGCGCCCCCCGCAACTCGAAATCCACCCGCAAACGCCTGGAATGGAAAAGCATTCGGGCGCTGTCGATCCTGCTGTGGCGCCAGGGCGTCGTCCGCAAAACCCGCTGGACGTTCTGGATTTATCTGTTCGATATCATGCGTAAAAACCCCGGCGTGGTGGAACTGTATCTGATCATGTGCGCCCACTTTGAACACTTCTACGACTATCGAAAAGTGGTGCGCCAGCAAATCGAATTCCAACTCGCCGAATTCATGAAGAAAAAGAAAACCGCCCCCCTCAAAAAAGCCGCCTAAAACCGCAAAACTGAGGAGAGATTTTGTCTCTCCTCTTCTTTTTAATTGTCGGCTAGTTTGGAAACGAAATCCGACAACCTACATCAGCAATTCCCAACTTTAAAAGCACAGCGCTACAATTATAGCAGTACGCAAGTAGGTTAGGACACATCCTTTCTCTGTGTTCCTCTGTGCCTGGAGTGGTAAAAATTTCCATCGGGGCGATCGCGATTCGGCAGAAGCCCCGAAATGTGGTATCCTCCATATATTTCTCAAATTGGCTTCAAAAACCATCCCTTCCCAGAGGATATCAATGAAACGGAAACACCTGATTCTACCCGGAATCATTTTCTTGCTCGGTACTGCATTCCTGGGGACAGCCGTGGCCCGGGAGCTGACCGACCAAGAAAGGACAGTCGTCTGCAAACTTAACGATGTGGTTGAGGAGGCGGGAAGAGACGGTTTCGACCTGGCATTTTGGCCCGTCGTTCGCAAGGGACCGGCGAGAGTTAACGCCCCGTTAACCCTCCGACTCGATCCTTCAATTGAATATGTCTTTGTCGGCTACTGCGATGAAAATTGCAGCGATGTCGAATTGAAAGTGAGAACCCTGAGCGGAGAAGTCCTCGCTTCCGAAGAGGAAGTCCTGTCGGTGATTTCTTTTGAACCCCCCTTCACCGACGATTACGAATTGACGCTCAGAATGACGGATTGCAGCACCGAAGAGGGTTGCGTTTACGGAATTGGCATTCTCGCCCCCCGGGGTGTGAATGTGCCCAACTCTTCCGGCTTACCCAAGGAACTGGCTCAATTTGAACTGTGCGATTGATTTTCCCCCGTGCCTGAGTCGTGCCCGGAGATCCGATCCGGGCTTTTACAGTATTTTAGAGCACTACGGGAATCCGTTAGGACAGTTTTAAATTTTTACCACAGAGGCACAGAGAACACAGAGGGAGAATCTGTCCCAACCTAAATGCGTATTTAAATCCTAAATTAATTGTTAAAAATCAAGCAAATATCGCCCTTTCTGTCGTTCCGTATCCGGTGTATGGACGCTTATAAGGCGGATGCAACCCCAAAATTATATCTTCTTTGGGAACTCCCATTGCGACCAATTCTTGGGCAATATCCACCTCCGTCATGTTGTGCTGAATCCAAATTTTTTCATCCTTAATATCCAGATTGAACAAATCCCATCAGTCGCCCCTCAACCCAAAAATAACATCGCCACCCCGACGATCGCCACCAACGCCCCCAAAATCGCCCGCCAACTGACGCGATCGCCCATTGCTATCGCGATCGGCAAGACGAACAGCGGACTCGTCGAAGTCAGCGTCTGGGCAATACCGGCGGCGGTAAATTTCAGGGCGGTTTGCTGCAACCAAATCCCCAAATAAGTGCCGAAAAATGTCGCCAAAATAATGATTCCCAACACCCGCCGGGACTGCAACGGTTTGAGTAACGCGGCGGGGGATAAACGCTGAGTCGGCAAAGCCAAAACTAACACCGCCACGCCCCCCACAATTCTTAATAAGGTACTCCACAGAGGGCTGATGCCGCTTTGGGTGAGTGCCAGATGGGATAAAATCGCCCCCGTGGACTGGGATAAAGCCGCGATGCTGCCGAAAATCAAACCCCGCGTCAATCGTAGCGGCATTCCCACCATTTCCGCCGCCCGTTCCGTAATCACCCAGGCGATGCCCAACACCGTCAGAAAAATTCCCCCCCACGCCGTTAAAGAGAGTCTTTCCCCCAGAAAGATAAACGCGATCAATGCCGTCAGGGGAGGGGCGAGGGTTTCCAACAGCAACGCCCGCCGGGGACCGAGACAATTTAAAGTTGTAAAAAATGCGGTATCTCCGATGCCGATACCGATGATGCCGCTGAGGGGAAGTAAGCCGAAAACCCAGGGAGTAAATTCGGGCAGTTCGCCCCCCGATTGCAGGGCGATGGTGAGTAATAAGAGGGCGATCGCGATTCCCCCTTTGATCAGGTTCAAACCCAGGGGGGAAATTTGCGTCCCCACCCGGGCGTAAATCACCGACGCGATCGCCCAAAACAGTGCCGCGAATAGAGCCGCAATTTCCCCTGTAAATTGGGTGAATATCATCCCTCTCCGGTGATCGACAATCCTTCCACCCAAACCCGTGGAGAAACCCCGCCGTCGGTGAGTTTAACTTCCGGTTCCACGCAGACGATGGATTTGAGCAATTGTCTGATATCTCCGGCGACGGTAGCCGACTCGATACTGATGCGATCGCCCCCTTTAATCATCCAGCCGTCGAAGGGCAAAGAAAACGATCCCTGCAAAGACTGCACCCCGGAATGGAGGGCTTGCAATTCGTCGATCCAGATCACATTATCCGCCGTTTTAATATTGTAAGAATCGCCATTTTCGCCGCTTCCCGGTGCCACGCAGAAGAAATTCGGACTCACCGAAACTTTCGCCCCGATGCCGGCGTTTCCGGTGGGTTGGGCGTTCATCCGGCGGGCGGTGATGGAACTGTGCAGGAAGTTCGTCAACACGCCCTTTTCAATTAGGGGCACTTTCCCCGTCGGCGTTCCCTCCCCGTCGAACGTCGTCGCGGCGATATTTTTGGGGTGCAGTTCGTTATCGTTAACTGAAAGAAGGGGAGATGCGATCGCCTGCCCGATGGATTCGATGGTGGACAGACTTTGGTTGTCCAAAACGCTCTGGGCATTGAACAGGTTAGAAAAGGCTCCCAACAGACTCAAAAATGCCTCGGGGGAAAAGACAACCAAATATTGCCCGGACTTAATTTTTTCGTACTCGATATGGCTGATAGTTTTCTCCGCCGCCTCCTGCAAACAGCCCTCGATATCCAACTGTTGCAAACTGCGCCCCAAACGGTACGCCCCGCCGCTGCGCGGCTTTTTCCCTTCTTCCTCCGTTTTGCTGTAAAAATAAACCGAAGAATAGGACAGACTTTCCTGCCGCACCGCCCCCTCGCTGTTGAGGTAAAATCGCACCAAATCCCGCTGGGATAAACCATTGTAAGGAACCCCGACGATCGCCGGGTGGGCGTCCAACAACCGCCGTTCCGCATCCAGCAGGGTATCCACCAATTGATCCATCGGCGCCTGAGATGCGGTGCGATCGCCCATTTCTTCGATGGGAGCAGCCGCCAGGGGGCTGAAATCGGGGACGTGTTCTTTCGCCCCGAACCGACTCGCCTCATAAGCCGTCTGCAACGCCATCTCCAACCCCTTCGGCGTGGTGTCCGTGGTGGATGTCACCCCCACCGTCCCGTCACTATTCCAAACCCGCACCATCACGCTCGATCGGTTGGAGGCACTCACCTGCTTGGGAACCCCCTGATTCACCTCGGCGCGGCTCGATTCAACCGTGGCGCCGTAAACGTCGAATTTGCGAACCCCCAATTGGCTGGCGGCATCCTTAATTTGTCCGATCAAACTGTCAGTATTCATCATCTTATTTTGAGTTTCTCAAGTGTCTAAATTCTATCCGATTTTTGGATCAAATTTGTGACTCCAATCTGTCATCTGTAATCTGTGGGGGCAACCGTCTCTGGTTGCCCATTTCATCTGGTTGATGGATTTGATTAGATGGGCGATGAGATGGGCAGGCACAGAGGCACTGCCCCCACAATCTCAATCCCCATCTAATTTGTAGATGAGATGGGCAGGCACAGAGGCACTGCCCCCACAGTCTCAATCCCATCTAATTTGTAGATGAGATAGGCAGGCACAGAGGCACTGCCCCCACAGATTGAATTTTACCTTCCCCCAACAGTAATTCCATCAACTTTGATGTGGGGTTGTCCGACGGTGACGTAAACGCTGCCGCTGACGGAGCCGCAGAACCCGGCGGCGAGTCCGAGATCGTTGGAAGACATGGAAATATTGTTCATGATTTCCGTCGCATCTCCGATCAAAGTTGCACCTTTTAGGGGTTTTGTAACTTTGCCATTTTCGATCAGATAGGCTTCCTGAACGGCGAAGTTAAATTGTCCCGTATCGCCGACGCTGCCGCCGCCCATTTTCTTGCAGTATAAGCCGCGATCGATGGATGCAAATAGGTCATCAATTGAATAATCTCCGGGGGCGATATAGGTATTTCGCATCCGACTCGCCGCCGCATAGGTGTAGTTTTGCCGGCGTCCGCTTCCGGTTCTCGGGTGTCCGGTTTTGCGTTCCCCGCCGCGATCGCACAAAAAGTTTTTCAACACCCCATTTTCGATCAATAACGTCCGCTGAACCGGCATTCCCTCGTCGTCCATATCGGTGGTGCCGAATTCTTGTTCCGAGAGTCCCTCATCCCAGGCGGTGAGGTTTTCGTGGGCAATTTTCTCCCCTTTTTTCTCTGCGAATGGCGTCGTTTTTGTTTCGATCGCCGTCGTTTCCAACAGGTGGCCGCAAGCTTCGTGAAAAATTACCCCGCCGAACTGGTTCGCCATCACCAAAGGATAGCGTCCCGACTCCACATAATCCGCATACAGCATTTGACCCGCCGACTCGGCAATTTCTTCGGCGCTGGTTTCGTAGTCCCAGTTTCTCAACCCATCCGGACGGCCGGTATTTCCGCTCCGCTGGCCGATGGAACAGCGATTTTCCCCGTCGGCACACAACAGGAAAGAAATCTGAGATTGAGTCAGCCGCACGTCCCGCGCAAAGGTACCGTCACTGGCGGCGACCATCACTTCTTGCCAGTCTCGAAAATAAGAAGAACGCCGGGATTGAACGTGGTTCGCTTTTTTCAATAATTGGGCGTTTGATGCCAACAAAATATCCCCCATTTCCTGTATGGAACTCGACTGAGCCAGCCAACGTTCTTTTTCCTTGGGGATGGAGTAGTCCCGCAGGATTTCCAAGTTGATGGGGGGGACGAATCCGGTGGGGGAGGGCAGTTGAAATCCGAGAATGGACAGGGCTTTTTCGAGGGCCGTCCGCAGTCCCGCGAAGGTCAAGTCGTTGGTACTTACGTAGCAGTCGGCTTTCCCCTTGAAAACCCGAATTCCGGCTCCGAGGGAGAGGCGGGGGGAGACGCCGGTAATTTCGTCGTCTTCGGCCAGACAACTCAGATAATTGTTGCGTTCCAGAAAAAATTCCACCAAGTCGGCACCCGCAGCCCGCCCCAACCCCAGCAGGGTAGAGAGTGGGGCTTCCCAACTGTCGTCAAAGCGATCCAAGAGGGGGGAATAGGTGAGTTCGGGAAGTTCTTTTGTGAGGAGCAGTGTACTGTTTTGCATGGGTGATATTTATGGCTATCTACTGATTTAGTGTGACGGTTTTGTTGAATGGATGTCAAGGGACGGAAGGCTGAAATCAATTCTATCAATATTTTGCAAATCCCAATCGATCGATGGGTGGCAGAAATAGGCGCGGGGCTTGTACCCCTAGGATTGACAGAATTTTTCGACGCACCGGACGAACATTTCCACCCCCATTCCGAGGGCGGTTTCGTCGAAGTCGAAGCGGGGGTGGTGGTGGGGGTAAGCCAAGCCGCGATCGCGATTTGCGGCTCCCAGGAAGAAGTAACACCCCGGCACTTCTTGCAGGAAAAATGACATATCCTCGCCCCCCATCGTCTGGCATTCCGGCACGACACCGGCCGGCGTTTCTACGACGGATTCGGCGACACTTCTCACCAAATTTGCCATCGATTCATCGTTGATGACGGGGGGATACAGGGAATAATAATTCAAGTCATAGTTCGCCCCGTTGCCCTGACAAATTCCGGCGAGAATTTCCTCAATTCGCTTTCCGAAATATCCCTGAAATTTGGGGTTGAAATATCGCACCGTCCCTTTCATCGTCGCCTGTCCGGCGATGACATTGTGGGTGTGTCCGGCGTGAAAGGAACCCACCGTTACGACGGCGGAATCCAAGGGATCGACATTGCGGGAGACGATCGCCTGCAGGGCATTCACAATTTGAGCGCCCAAGACGATCGCATCCACGGTTTGATGGGGCATCGCGCCGTGTCCGCCCTTGCCGAATAGGGTGCATTCAAATAACTCCACCGCCGCCATCAACGCCCCCGATCGCACCCCGACGGTTCCCAAGGGTAAATTATTCCACAAATGCAATCCAATTATCCCATCAACATCGGGATTTTTCAACACCCCCGCCTCGATCATCGGCTTGGCTCCTCCGGGACCCTCTTCGGCGGGTTGAAATATCAATTTAATTGTACCACAAAAATCGAGCAGATGTCGAGATAAATAATAAGCTGTTCCCAGGGCGATCGTCGTGTGTCCGTCGTGTCCGCAGGCGTGCATGATCCCGTCGTGACAGGACTTGTAACTGACCTCATTTTCCTCCTGAATCGGCAGGGCATCCATGTCCGCCCGGATCGCCAGAACCGGCCCCGGCTGCCGGCCTTCAATGGTGGCGACGATCCCGGTTTCCGCAATATTGGTTTGGTGGTCGATGCCCCAATTCCGCAACTTGCGGGCGATAAATTCCGCCGTCAACTGTTCCTTAAATCCCAATTCTGGATGTTGGTGGAGATGCCGCCGCCACTCGACCAATTGCGGCTGTAGGGTGCGGATATCGGCTCGAATTCGTGATAAATTGACGGGACTTTGAGTTGAGACAGTTGCAGTCATGGATGATTCGGAATGTAGGGGGGGCAGGGATTGAAGTTTTTATTTTAACAAGTTTCGGCAAAACGGACATCTCGCCCGTTCTTGTCCCAATCAATCAAAATTCGTGGCGATCGCGTCCCCCTTCCGCGATACACTGATACAGGCGGGGATCTCGGCAATTTCTGGCGAGGAGAACCGTTGCGATCGCTATACGTCCCATTCAGATCGATGTTACAATACTGGCAAATTTCTCTAATTTCCGCACTGTGGTTGGGAACCGTCCTCCCCACCCCCGTCGCCTCTGTCCCCCCGTCGGCGGTTCCGTCTCCCCTGGAAATCGCCCAAAATGGCGGAGTCAAAATTGACCGGATGCGGCTGATCGAAGATGAGACGCTGACGGCGGGACGCTACACCGTCGAAGGTCAACTCACCAACACCGGTTCCGACGCGATGCGATCGCTGCGGGTGATTTACCGCCTCTACCGACAGGAGGGCGATCGCCTGGTGGAAGTGAACCGCAACGAAGCCACCGTCGCCCCCGCCGTTTTGCAACCCGGGGGAACCGGGAAATTTGGGCGAGCTTTTGCGGAACTCCCCCACGTTATTTTCATTGAAGCGATCGCATCCCCCGAGGGGCGCACCGAGGTCAACGAGTGCTATGCTGACAGTTTAGAACGGCGCCAGATCTGCCGTCGCCAACTCGACCCCGTAGAAGTTTATCCTTTGTCGCGATCGTAA
>JBNGCR010000126.1:0-16052 GCA_050045915.1 Limnospira sp. | reverse complement strand
ACTTATAAATATCAATTAGTCGGAGAAGGTCACATCGTCGCCACCTACGCCGGAAAGGATGCGAAACCGTTCACCCACCGGGACTTATAATCTGCGATCGCGCCTCGGATTTGGGGCGGTTTTTCTGATAAAAATTATCGGTCAATTTCCCCCCTCGAATCTCTCATTGGTTTCGACTTCTGCGAGAGCGATCGCTCAAATCAACTCGATATCCAAAGAAGGGATCAAATCGTCGGAATGATCCAGAGACGCTTTTTTTTCCGATCGCCCGTTGCCTGCCACTCAAAAAATCTTCATTCGCAACATTTGTTCAAACTCCGCGCACCGCCCGATATACCGTGGCGGTCGCCATCCCGAATCGGCGTCCTCTTTTCGTTACATTTGTTAGTTAAAAATTATTGATAAAGTCGCAGAATTGTAAAAAAAAATCGAAAATTTAATATTTGTATCTTTCGTTGACGTTTCCAAAAATTCTGACCTACGATCGAGATAAATTTCGCAGGTTTAACCATGAAAATTAACCGGACGACACAACTCTTTACGGCGATCGCGGTCGGTTTAGCCTGGGTCGCGATCGCTCCCAAACCGGGCGTTGCCGGCACAAATTTTTACTGCAATATGAACGCCCCCACCGGTCACCCCACCGTCTACGCCCAAACCCCATCCGGGGGCAAACCGGTAATGGCTTTGTATTCCCAAGATTTCAGCGGTTCCGGTTACACCCCCGAACGTCGCTGTCAAGAAATTGCCCAGCGCTTTACGCAATTTTCCGCCACGGGACAACTCAACTATCTGACGACGGGTTACGTCAATAGTTTGCCGGTGATTTGCGTCGTTTCCCAGCACGGAATGCCCTGCGCCGGAGATACGGTTTTATTCACCCTCAAACCGAACGATCCGGAATCCGCCACCAGCAAGCTCCAGCGCCTATTCAACATTCGGACGGGTGCGAGTGATGTCCTATTTGAAAGTGAAGATGATGCCGGCACTTATATCGACTTCAATCAATTTCTGAATGGAATTCCCGCCGAAAGTACCACCCCCGCCCAAAACGCACCATCGATGCCGTCCGCGTCGCCGAGGGCCCAACCCGGCACGGCATGGTAACTCGATCTCGTTGATGTTGAGGACTCTACCGTGAGACGACCCCGAATCGGTTGGGCCGGCGCGATCGCGATCTGTTCTCTCCTGTGGGTTCTGGGGGGCACAGACATCCCGGAAACCCCCCTCAAGGCGGCCCAACCCCCCGTAGCGCCAAAACTCCCCTCCGAACCCCAACTGCGCGAAATGGCCCGCCAAATTGCCGTGCGGGTTTACTCCGGGCGGATGTGGGGGACGGGAATTATCATCCGCGAACGGGGCGGCATCTACACTGTGATCACCAACGACCACGTTCTCTTCCCCGGCGGGGGCCAAAATTACCGCGTCGAAACCCCCGACGGCCGCATCTACGCCGCCGAAATGGTCAAGTCGGCATCCTGGGGGGGCAATGATTTGGGAGTGGTACAGTTCCGCAGCAGCGATCGCCCCTACACCGTTGCCGCGATCGCCCAAACTCCCGCCACCGTGGGAGAAACGGTCATCGCCGCCGGATTTCCCCTGGAGGCCGACCGATCGCAAAACCGAGGATTTATCATCACCCAAGGGCAAGTGTCCCGGTGGATGGAACAGCCCTTCGTGGGAGGCTACCAACTCGGATACACCAACGATATTTTTTCGGGGATGAGTGGCGGACCCCTGCTCAACCGCCGGGGGGAAGTGGTGGGAGTGAACGGAATGCACAAATATCCCCTGTGGGGGACTTACCAGTTTGCGGACGGGTCCTCCCCCCCGGAAACCGTGGCGGCCCAACTCGTCCGCTACAGTTGGGCGATTCCCATTCAGACGGTTCTCCGACTCACTCCGGGATAGGGAGCGGGGGCAGAGGAGGCAGGGGAGGAAAATTCTATCTGTGTTCTTCCTCCGCTTCCTCCGCCCCTCCACCCCCTCCGCCCCCCTGAATTCCTGGTATCGACGCATCCTATAGAACATTAGCTAATATTGTCCGTTAGAGACGAGAACCCATGAAAGTGCGATCGCTCCCTCAAAATCTGTTGCTGTCGGCGGGAATTGTCCTGTCCGGGTGGCTCGGTGCCACCTCCGTTGCGGCCGAACTCTCCCCCGCCGAGGTTAACTCCATCGCCAGCCAAACCACCGTTCTCATCGCCCCGGAACTGCGGCCGGAATTGGTGGAGGCCCTGGAAAATAACTACCGCAACCCCCTCGCCAGTCAGAATAATCCAGACGGCGTTTGGCACCCAGGATCGGGGGTGATCGTCGCCCGGGAGGGCAACCGCTATTATGTCCTGACGGTGAGCCACAATTTTAAACAGCGGGATCTCGAAGCCGGCCGATCCTACGGTATCCGCACCGGCGACGGTCGGGTTCATGTGGTGCGACAGCCCGACGACGGCCGGGGCTGTCCCCTGCGGGGGTCTGCGTCCCCCGGAAATTTGATCCGGTTCGGCTGCTACTCCATTACCTTGCCGACGCGGGTGGCGGGTTCAGACCTGGCGGTGGTGGCCTTCGAGAGCGATCGCGACTATCCCGTGGCCCCCTCCGCCCCCGACCGCTCCGTCAACGTGGGGGATGTGGTCTACGTCTCCGGCTGGCCTGACCCGGAAAAAGAGCGGGACGCAACGACGGGTCGCTGTCTGGGGAAAGCCAACCGCCGCCAGCGTCGCCTCACCTGGAGTCCGGTGACCGGGATCGTCGAACCCAACACCAGCGAAAATGGTTACAGCCTCTTCTACCTCGACAATACCCGCCCGGGGATGAGCGGCGGGCCGGTGTTCGATGGCGAAGGCCGGGTGGTGGGGGTTCACGGCCGAGGTTCGGGGGGGAAAGCCCAACTGGTGAACCAATACTGTTCCGTCAGCAATGCCCCCAACGCTCAAGCCTTTGAATCCGGGGATTTCGCCCTCGATGGTCGGGGAGCGGGGCGGGCTGACCCGGAGAGCCTGCGAACCCGGTTCAGCAGCGGCCAGGATTTTAATAATTTTATGGGTTTGATTCGCCAGACGGGTTTGGATTTGGCTTTCAATCTCGGTTTGCCCCGCCCCGAGATCATCCAAGCCGCCTTGACTCCGATTCCCCAAAGTCGCAATACTGGAACCGTCGATTTTGCGATCGGATCGGTGGCGACGGGCAGTTTTGACGATCCCAAGGATGTCATCACCAATATTTACGACTCTTACACCTCTTTTGAAGGGTTGGGGCCGCGACTGCGAGATACGCCCTCGGGGGGGTGCGACAGTTTGCTTCTCGGCGAACCCTGCTGGTAGGCGATCGCAGCCAGAACTGTTGTCAGATCCAATCCTGACAATTAACCACAAAACATTCGTGATGGAGGGAGTCGGGAGTCGGGCCACAGACACCCCCAATTCTGGCGGATCTTAGCCGAAAGATTTTTACCAATTATTTCACCGGGCATCAATCGGGCGCATTCCGGCTCCCAATTGACCCCGATCGCCCGATGGCGAATGAACTTTTGGATTCAACTTAAAAGAAAGTATATAATTTGAGTGACAGACAGAAAGGTTAGAACATTGCTATGGTAGAAAGGAAACCTGAGAAAATCGATAAAATGAATTTTCCCTACACCCGATACCCTACACTCTCAAGAGAGTCAATATCCTTTTCACCCTGGCGACTGCTGTATTAATAGTGTCCGGTTAATTTCTATGGCTTCTATTCTGATCGTAGACGACGAACCGAACAATTTTGATGTGATCGAAACCCTCTTGTCGGATCGCAACGACGACCTCCACTATGCCTCGAATGGGAAAAGTGCGATCGCGTCCCTGGATCTATTCGCTCCCGACCTGATTTTGCTCGATGTCATGATGCCCGACCTCAACGGAGTGGAAGTTTGCCAACAAATCAAAGCCATGCCCAAATGGAAAGCCACCCCCATCGTCATGGTGACGGCTCTCAACAGCAAAGAAGATCTCGCCCACTGCCTGGAAGCAGGAGCCGACGACTTTATCAGCAAACCCATTAACCGCCTCGAACTTTGCGCCCGGGTGCAATCTATGTTGCGAATTAAGTCCCAATATGACGACCTGCAAACCCTACTCCAATCCCGGGAAGATCTGGTCAACATGATGGTTCACGATCTGCGAAATCCCCTCATGGGGATATTGTTTGGCTTGTCCGTCGTCGAACGGGGCAAACTGCCTCCCAAATTGAAAGATAAAGTATCCAGAAGTATCCTCGCCGCCCAGCGCTTGCAGGGGTTAATCGACGATCTGATCCTGATGGGGAAAATGGAACAAAGTCAGATCAAACTTAATCGGACAGAGGTCGATCTCAGCCGCGCGATCGATTCCGCGACCGAACGTTTTTTGGCGATCGCGGAACAAAAAAATATCCAACTCATCCATCGGCTTCCGGAGCCAGGACACTTCATCAATGTGGACGAAGCTTTGTTTCAGCGGATGTTGGATAACTTGCTTTCCAACGCGATAAAATTTTCGCCCAGCAACAGTGAAATCATCCTGAGCGCCGACCTCACTGCAGCCGGAGAAGCCACCATTCAAGTCGCAGATATGGGGCCAGGAGTTCCGGAGGAATTAAAAGAGAGTATTTTCCAAAAATATGAAACGGGTATGCCGATCGCCAATGTGTCTCAAATCGGTCTGGGTTTGGCATTCTGCAAGATGGTGAGCGAAGCCCACGGTGGCAAAATTTCCGTCCGTTCCAATCAACCGCGAGGCACCATTTTTGAGATCGTCGTGCCACCGAAGTTTCTTTAGGGTGTGGGGTGTGGGGTGTGGGGTGTGGGGAAAGTGAAAAATGAAAAATGAAAAATGAAAAATGAAATTTTCTTGATTTCTTCCTCCGCCCCCTCCGCCCCTCTGCCCCCCTGCCTCCCCTGCCTCCCCTGCCCCCACACTCTAAAATTCCGGGTTCCCGACTTTCTCACCGAGGAGGTTTTGAATCAGATTCGACAACTGCTTGAGTTTGACCGGTTTGGCGAGGTATTCGTTAGCCCCGGCTTGCAGGCATTTTTCGCGATCGCTCGCCATCGCCAAAGCGGTGAGGGCAATGATGGGCAATTGTCGCAAATTCGGATCGCGGCGGATCTGTTTTGTCGCCTCCAAACCGTCCACGACGGGCATTTGAATGTCCATCAACACCAAATCGGGAAACTGCGATCGCGCCATCTCCACCGCCTCCCGGCCGTTGTGAGCCGTTATCAAGCGGTAGCCCTTGGCGGTGAGGTAACTCGAAAGGGTGAAAATATTCGCCGAGCTATCCTCAGCCAATAAAATCAGCGGCGGTTGTCGCTCCGAACCCGAGGCACAAGTAGCCGAATCCCCCGCTCGGCCTTCGACATCGGCCATCGGAGATTTGAAGTCGGGGGCTGCCGCCATGCCCCCGGCGATCGAATCCGGGCCGGGCAAATAGACCGTAAAACAACTCCCCCGGCCGAATTCGCTGGCGACACCGACTTGTCCCCCGTGCAGTTCGGCGATCTGCTTCACCAGGGCCAACCCGAGTCCCGTCCCGCTGTACTGGCGATTCAAGCTGCTGTCAATTTGGACGAAAGGCGCGAACAGCTTTTTCAAGTTTTCCGGGGCGATGCCAATCCCCGTATCCGTCACCGAAAAGCAGAGCGGGCCGGACGGGGCCGAACCCGAATTTCCGCAATCGGCCCCGTCCGGCGAGTCATCTTGCCATCGAACTTTCAGGCAAACCGAGCCATGATTGGGGGTAAACTTGATGGCATTACTCAGGAGGTTGATCAACACCTGGCACATCCGGCGGTTGTCGATCGCGATCGTCAAATGTTGCAGGGCCGTAGGAATATCCAAACTCAGGGCAATCTGTTTTTTGAAAGCCAACTGTTTGACAAAGGTGAGGCTGGTCTGGCACAACTCCCGGATCGAAACCTCGTCGATGTTCAACTCCAATTTACCCGCTTCGATCTTGGACAGATCCAGAATATCGTTGATCAGTGACAGTAGATGCCTGCCGCTGTTCTCCACCGTGAAAATCGCCTGCCGTTGGTCGGCATTCAACTCCCCGAACACTTCCTCTTGCAGGGCTTCCGACATCCCCAAAATGCTGTTAAGGGGGGTGCGGAGTTCGTGGCTCATGTTGGCGAGAAATTCGTCCTTGAGGCGGGTCGCCCGAGCCAGTTCCGCGACGGTCTGTTGCAGTCGGGCCTCCATGTGCTTGCGCTCCGTCACGTCCAAAATCACCCCGTCCCAGAGAATCTCCCCGTCGGGCTGCCGCTCCGGTTGGGAGATGCCCTGCATCCACTTCCGCTCCCCCCGCGGCGTGGTGAATTGTCCCTCCCAGCACCAGGTGTCCAATGTCTCGGCGGAGCGGACGATGGAGGCATCCAACGATCGCCGATCCTCGGGGTCGAACAGGGCGAACACCCGGTCTGCATCCCCCCGCATCGTTTCCACGTCGAGTCCGAAAATGTCGGCGGCGCGATCGCTGATGTAGATGAACTCGTGGGACCCGTCGGGGCGCAACAGGTACTGGTAAAGCGCCCCCGGGATGTTGGCGGCGAGGCGCTGGAAGCGGGCTTCGCTTTGGTGCAGGGCCATTGCCGCCCGCTTCTCGGAACCGATGTCCCGCACCAAAAACACCACTTCGTCGTCACCACAGGGAGCCACCCGCACTTCTTCGTCGCGAAGTTCCCCGCCGATCTCGACCGCCCACTTGAAGTTTTGTACGGTCTGGGTGGCGAGGGCAGTTTCGGTGAGGCGGCGGTAGGTGGCGGCGATGTCGGGGGGCAGCATTTCCTCGACCGATCGCCCGACGGCGGTTTCGGGATCGACGAAATTTTTCACCCGGCAGGAGACGGCGATATCCGTGTACCGCCCGAAGCGGTCGAGGCGGAACACCAGGTCTGGGATCGCCATCAAAGTGGCGCGGGTGCGTTTTTCACTGCGTTCGAGGGCGTCCTGGAAGGCGTGGCGATCGCTGATGTCGTTGGAGATGCCACAGATGGCGTAGGGGTTCCCGTCCGGGTTGCACAGGACGAATTTGTTGGAGAGGAACGTGTAGTTTTTTTCGCCGACGCGGACGGTTTCTTCGCACTGTTGAAAACGGCGGGCTTCGAGTACGGCGCGATCGTTTTTCTCGAAACCGTCGGCAGTCTCTGGGGGATAAAATTCGCCGTTGGTTTTGCCAATGATGTCTTCCGGGGCGCAATTAAATAATTTGAGAAAAGCCCGGTTGACCAAAATGTGCCGTCCCCGCAAGTCCTTGACGTAAATGATCGACGGGGCGAAGTTGAGGATGGCTTGCAATTTTTCTTCGCTGTCCCGCAGTTGGGCGGTGCGCTCAGATACCCGGGCTTCCAACTCCCGGTTCAACTCGGCGAGGGACTCAGCGGCCCGTTCCCGCTCCTTAGCCTGGGCGATCGCAGCGGTGGTGGCATTTAACAGTCCAATTTCCAGGGAGTCCCATAGTTTCACCGAGTCCGTCGAGTCGAATCCGACGAAGCCGAAAAACTCTCGGTTGACGATTAAGGGAAAAATCAGGATGGAGCGGATGCCCTGTGGCTCCAAAATCTGCCGTTCCGACTCGGGGAAGTCAGCGACGTTACCGTTGACGATCCCCCCGACTCTGAGGATCTCTTCCCAGCGGGGAAAGCTCTCGCGGTAGCTGAGATTTTGCAGCGCCCGGTTGTCGATCTCGGGGGTGATGCCGGGGGCACACCATTCGGCTCGCTGACTCATCAGCAACTGCCCGGTTTCGTCGGCGTGGTTTTCAAAAATGTAGATGCGATCGGCTTCCGTCACGGTCCCCAACAGGTTCAAGATGTGGCGGTAGAGGTGGCGGTCGATTTTCCGGGACACCAAAAGCTGGCGCTGCACGTCCACCAGAGCCGACAGGTAGCGATCGCGTTTGGCCAGGGCGGCTTGGGCTCGATCGCGCTCGATGGCAATTTTGGCGATGTCGGCGGCGCGGGTGAGAATCTCCACATCCCGCCGTTGGGGGGTGCGGCATTCTTTGAAATAGACGGCGAAGGTGGCGAGCACTTCGCCGTCGCTGCCGATGGCTGGGGCAGACCAGCAGGAGTGTAACCCGTGTTCGATGGCGAGGTGTCGGAAGTCCCGCCAGAGTGGATCGCCGGAGATGTCGGCGACGATGACGATTTCCCGGCAGAAAGCCGCCGTGCCACAGGAACCGGCTTCCGGGCCGATCAGCAAGCCGTCCAGGGCCTTCGAGTAGGCCTCCGGCAGGTTGGGCGCGGCCCCGTGGCGCAATTTTCCGGAGCGATCGCACAACAGGATCGAGCAGATCCCCCCCTCGAATTGGGTTTCCGCCGCCCGCACCAGGGCATCGAGGATGTCCGGCAGGGGGTCTAACTTGGCGATCCGCTTCAATATCGTGTTTTGCAGAGCCGACTGGATTTCGGCCTGCTTGCGATCGGTGATGTCCAGGTGGGTCCCCGCCATCCGCAGGGGTTCGCCGTCGGTGCCCCGCTCCACCACCTTGCCCCGGCCCAAGATCCAGACCCACCGTCCCGAGCGGTGGCGTATCCGAAATTCGCATTCGTGGGCGGGGGTTTCCCCTCGCAAGTGGAGGTCGAGGCGATGGAAGAGGGGCGACAAGTCCTCGGGGTGGATATATTCTCGGAATGTCTCGACGGACATGGGTTCTAACTCTTTCCGGGTGTAGCCGACGATCCCGGCGTAGCGATCATCAATCTGCACCGTCCCTGTCCGGATGTCCCAATCCCAGGTTCCGATCGCCGCCCCCTCTAGGGCCAGTTCTAGGTGTTCCCGGGTGTACCGGAGTTCCAGGTCGGCCCGGAAGCGATCGCCTCTCATTTCCGCCTCGCGCAGTTCCCGGCGCAGGACTTCCGGCAGGCGGGTTAATTGTCCTTTAATTAAAAAATCGTGGGCACCCGCTTTCATCAATTCCACAGCCCGGGTGTCGCCGATGGTTCCCGACACGACGATGAAGGGGAGGTCGAGTCCGCTTTCCTTGAGAATGGACAGAGCTGCCGGGGCGTCGAATCCCGGCATCTGGTAGTCGGAGACGATCGCATCCCAGGAAGACTCCCCCAGGGCATTTCGGAGTCCCTCGGCGGTTTGAACCCGCTCCCACAGCAGTTCAAATCCGCCCCGGCGAAGTTCTCGTACCAGCAAGATCGCGTCGTCTTCCACATCTTCGACAATTAACAGGCGGATGGGTGTGCTCATTGGTTAAAGTCTTTCGGGTGAGGGTTCGTTGCTCAAGATCCAAAGTCAGCCGCTCGTCGTCCAGGTTGTCTTCGACCAACAGTATTTTTTGGGGTTGAGATGTCATCGACGGGGGTTTGCGACTTTGTAATATATCGACACGGTATCAGTTGGTCAAACTTTTCGAGACGACGGCTGAGATTCGGGAAGTTAATTCGACACCCGACTCTAGACCCACCTACCCCCCCACAATTTTACGAAAAAATCCGCCCAAAGTCAACTTTCAGCTTTCAGCAAAGGCAAACCGAACCAGCGAAGAGCAGCTTCGTTTTTTTGGATGTCCAGACCATCCTGGCGATCGCCATTGATAACAACAGACGGAACGGTTAGGACATGGCGATGGTAGAAAGGGAGTCGAGAGTCGGGAGTCGGAAGATCGGTCTTAACCGCCTTGGCGATTGTTATATAATTAACAATTTTGAATTTTTAATTTTTAATTTTTAATTGTTCTCAGCGGGACTCCGGATTTCGGGCAAGGTAAAGTAAAACGTCGCCCCCTTTCCGACACCTCCTTCGGCCCAAACTTTGCCACCGTGGCGGTGGATAGCCCGCCGGACGATCGCCAACCCGATACCAGTTCCGGGAAATTCGTGGGTATCGTGCAGGCGTTGAAAAACGCCGAATAACATTCGGGAATATTTCATGTCGAAACCGGCTCCATTATCGCCAATAAAATAAGTCGGTTCACCCCCGACCCTCCGCACTCCGAACTCGACCCGCGCCCGGGCAGTGTGGCGGGTAAATTTCCAGGCATTTTGCAATAAATTGTTGAGGGCGACGCCCATCAAAGTCGGGTCAGCTTCGACGGCGATATCGGGGGCGACGACGATCTCCACGTTCCGGTCGGGTTCCGACTCAGCCAGATCTGCGATGATTTCGGATACCATTTCGCTGAGGTTAACCGGTTGATATTTCACCGCCGATCGCGACACTCTCGACAGGCGCAGCAGGTCGTCGATCAACTGTCCCATGCGGGTAATATTGCGCTGAATTCGATGAAAATAATCCCGGCAATCTCCGTCAAATTGGTCGCCGTAGTCCTCCAAAATCGCCTGACTGAAACCCGCGATCGCCCGCAGTGGTGCCCGCAGGTCGTGGGAGACGGAGTAGGCGAAGGCTTCCAACTCCCGGTTGGAGGCTTCGAGTTGGGCGCTGGTTTGCAGCAGCTTCATTTCGCCTTGCTTGCGGTCGGTGATGTCCAAAATCGTGCCGACGAGCTGGACCACCCGGCCGCGATCGTCAAAAATGGGCTCGCCTCGGGCTTGGATGTAACTCAAACTGCCGTCGGGGCGGGGGACACGACATTCGAGGTCGTAGGGTTCGCCGTTCTCCAGGGCCTCGGCGACGACGTGGCGGTGGTAGTCGCGGTCATCGGGGTGGTAGAGTCGGAGCAATTCTTCGTACTCCGGGGGTCCGTCGGCGGGGTCGAGCCGGAAAATCTGGAACACCTCCTCGGACCAGAACACTTCCCCCGTGGCGACCTCGAACTCCCAACTGCCCAGTTGGGAGATGCGCTGGGCTGCCTGCAGGTGAGTTCGGCTTTTTTTGAGTTGTTCTTCGGTCCGTTTGCGGGGGGTGATGTCGATGTGGCAGCCGATCGCCCGCAGGGGGTTGCCCGCCGAGTCCCACTCGATCGCCTGCCCGGAACAGATCACCCACACCGTCGATCCGTCCTTGTGGCGATATCGGACTTCGTTGTAAAAGGGAATTTTGCCCCGGCTGCGGACGTGGCGGTTGAAATTCTCGAACACGCCGGGTAAATCTTCCGGAAAAATCAGCTTTTGCCAGGTATCGGGGCTGTTGGGGAGTTCGTGATCCTCGTAGCCGAACATCCGCTTGAACCCCGGACTCAGATATTCCCGCTGGTTGGGGATGTCCCAATCCCAATATCCGGCTAACATGATGTCGAACAGATCTTCGAGCAGTTGCAGTGACGGGCGGAGGTTTTGCTCCCGTCGGGGGTCTGGGGCTTCCGGTGGCGGCGGTTCCGCCCAGTGATGGGAGTGGGGGTCGAGGCATTGCCAGAGGCGATCGCGGGTGAGTAACCCGGCCAGGCGATCGCGATCGTTGAGGAGGGGCAGGTGGCGGATGCCGTGCCGTTGCATCAGGGCGATGACAGATGCTGTATCGGCACAGTGCGACTCTCGCAGGGTGAAAGCGGGGGGGTTCATCACCTCGGAAATCGGCACGTTATCGATGGTGTTATATGTTGTGTAGAGGGTGGGCAAATCGGCTTCGCTCAACATCCCCAACAGTCGCCCATTTTCCACCACCAACGCGCAGCTCGAAGGCGTCGGGGCGTCGTGGGGGATAGCGAGGCCGGCCATTTGTCGCAGCACATCTCTGACGGACGTTACCGGGGAAACCTGCAAGGGATCGCGAATGATAGCCGACTCCAGCTTCAATTCGGTGATAAAAGGCATTTTTTTAACTCAAACGGACGAATGAACTCAATGGGTTTGAGCTTGGAGAAGTGCAAATCAATTATAACGCTATAGCAATCGGAAACAATGATCGAGTCCCCAAACCCCCAATCCTGGGGGCTTCAAACAGTCTCCGGGTGTCCCCCGGCGACTCAGATATTCTTCGCGGCGTTTTCGTCCTGGTCGTGGACTGTGCCGCAGTTCAAACAAGTCCATTCCCGGACGGACAAGCGGACGGCCTGCCACAGACTCTCGTGTGATCCCCTCGAGAAGCGGTGGGGCAACTGACCCGAATTCCACTCATCTGGGCGATCGCTTCTATACCGTCGCCGTCGGCGGGACGAGCAGCGGTTCTGGGACAATTGCCGCTTTGAGTTCGTCGGGGCTCAACATCGGTGGGTTTGTGAACATTTGATGGGATTTTAAATGACAAAATATTACGGTTGTTGTCATCAATAATTTTCACTTAAACACCCCTCGGATCTCAATTGCATTCGGCGCGATCGGGCTTCACACGCCTCGAATTTGAGACGGCGAACCCGATTGTCATAGACCGTCAAGCCACCCGTCTGCGGATGGCTGTCGCCTCGCCCTCGAAAGCCCGCACAATCCGGACAAAGGGGGACACCGTGCCATCGCCGACGGAGATCCCGACGGCACGGCTGAACATAAACTTTTTTAAAGAAACATCCCCCGCCGGCTCGATTTATGATGGAATAAATTTAAGGGAACGGTTGGGACATTGTCATTGTAGAAAGGGAGTCGGGAGTCGGGAGTCGGGAGATCGGTCCTCAACGTTCTGGCGACTGCTATATAGCAGTGCGCGTTCGTCTGTTTACAGTGTCCTTTCGAGGATTGGCGGCGAAACCCTAATGCCCCGGAAATTGTCCATCCATACACCCTCCACTTCCCATCCCTCTAGCATCCCAATAACTGTACAGTTTCCTGCCTCTCATTAAGCCAGCGGATGTCCGTCCCAGAATAATCTTGCACTTGGTGTTAAAAATGGCTGAAGTATTTTTTGATTTTGAAGAATTTAGAGGGGAAAACTTTGACCCTTTAGGCGCTCAGGAAAAAGTTATTTTTTCTAACAACGCGATCGCTCTGGTCAGTGTTGACGCGGGGGGGGAAGGCCTGTTCCCGGCGATCGCTCCGACACCCGGAACCACCGTCTTGTCTTACGCGGAGGGCAGCAATTTTACCCTGGATATCCGGGAATTGGCGCCGGAAGGGATCGCCGGGGGGAGACTCTCGTTTAACTATACCTCCCCCAATGTGGAACACTCGGTAAAAATCTTGGATGGCGATGGGAATTCTTTGGGAACTGCCACCCTATCGAGTACCGCCGGGAGGACGTTTAACGTCTTTTCACCGTTCAGCATTTCCCTCCCCGCCGACGCCGCGACGATTCAAATCGGTTCCCGGGCCACGGAATTGGCGATCGACGATCTCCGCATCTCCGTCGATCCGTTGCTGGTTGCCGAACCCCTCGCCGCCGAGACTCCGGAAAATCTGGAAGGGACGGATCAGCCTGATTTCATCGATGCCGCCACGCGATCGGCGATCGTCTCCCTTCCCGGCGACAGTATAGAAGCCGGCGTCAGATTTGCCGGTGTCAGCGGCCAGAATAACGGAGACGCGACGATTCTGGAAGGGGAAACTGCCATCGAGTTTGTTCCCTCGATCGCCTCCGGTGAGGGCAGCTTTGATTATACAGTCCGTTTTAATAACCAGACCGCATTTTCGACCGCCACCGTCACCGTCCCCGAAGTAGGGGCGATCGCGGGTTTGGGCGGAAATGATACCCTCTCCGGAACCCGCGGCGCCGAAACCCTCGACGGCGGTCCGGACAACGACTCGATCCGGGGCCTGACGGGAAACGATACCCTCGAGGGCGGTTCGGGTTCGGACTCCCTGTTCGGAGATGGCGACGGGGATCTGATTTTGGGTGGGGCGGATGACGATATCCTCTTCGGTGGCAGTGGAGATGACTCCTTAGAAGGCGGTATCGGCGACGACACCCTCGATGGCGGTATCGGCAACGACACCATGAACGGCGGCGAGGGCGACGATTTGCTCTTGGGTCGGGTCGGGGCGGATGTGATGAACGGGGATGCCGGGAACGACACCTTACAGGGCGACAAGGACTCGGACATCCTCTCCGGCGGCGAGGATGACGACCTGTTGCTCGGCGGCGCCGCCCCGGACACGCTGTTCGGGGGAATGGGGGACGATTCCCTGTTTGGCGGTCAAGACGATGACTCCCTATTCGGAGATGTCGGCAACGATTCCCTGGTGGGGGATGGTGGAGTCGATACGCTCCAGGGTGGGGAAGGAGAGGATAGTTTTACTTACCTGTCTCCCAAGGATGGGGGCACTGTACCCGATCGCATCCTCGATTTTAACCCCGCCGAAGATGTGTTGGTCTTCAACTCCGAACCTGTGGCAGAGGACGGAACGGGAGGATTTGGGTTATCGGCCGTCTCCTTGGAAACTCAAACCCTGAACCTGGGGCAATTTTTCACCGCCGGCGACTCCTTACCCGCCGACATTCCGGTTCTGATTTACGACAATTTGAGCGGTATTTTGGAGTACGATTTCGACGGCTCCGGGGATGGGGAAGCGATCGCGATCGCCCAATTTGAACCGGATGAAAACGGCAACATTCCAGAGCTTTCGCCGGAGCGAATTTTCCTCGTCAATCCCGTTGACGTGAAGATCCCCGAATTGTCCGAGGTGGTGGCGGAGTCGTTCACTGCAACCACACCCAATTTCATCAACGGTACGCCAGAAAACGACTCCCTTTCCGCCACCGCACCCCAACCGGTCGATATTTCCGTCCTCGACAATGACAGTCCCACCGGGGGGTTGTTCGTCGCGGATATCAGCAATATTAGCGGCGGCGAAGCTGAAGTGATCAATAACACGACGATTAGATTTACCCCCACCATCCCCGCCCCCAGCCGGGGCAGTTTTCTCTACACCGCCAGCGACGGGACGAACTCGGATTTGGCGAGTGTATTTGTCGAGATTATTTCCGTCGAAACGATCAGCGGTTTTGGCGGCAATGATTCTCTCATTGGAGGAGAAGGCAACGAATTTTTGCTAGGAGGTGAAGGGGATGATTCCCTATTTGGAAATCAGGGCGACGACGTGCTGCGTGGGGAAACCGGAAACGACCTGATATATGGCGGGGCGGATGACGATTCTCTCTTCGGAGAATCGGGCGACGACCAGTTATTCGGTGGCTCGGGTATCGATTTTTTATATGGCGGCTCGGGTGTCGATTTTCTCTCCGGTGAAAGTGGAGATGATTTCCTATCCGGAGATCAGGGAAATGATACCCTGCAAGGGGGAGAAGGACGGGATACCTTCGCCTATCTATCTCCGCAACAGGTGGGGGAAGGGCAACAAGATGCGATCGCCGATTTTGAACCGGGAAGCGATGTTATAGTTTTCAACCGCAGTACCGAAGACGGATTCGGATTTGTCCAAATTGGTGAAACTTCCGAAAACCAACTCGCTCCGGATCAATTTATTAACGTTCCAACCGGAGAAACTTATCAAGATAATCTCGGCACTCTCAACAGTCCAATTCTGGCTTACGAACAGGAAACCGGAACCCTCAAATATGACCGGGATGGTTCCGGATTTCAAGCGGCTGAAATTGTCGCAACTTTTGCACCGCTTGACGATCTCAATAATTATCCATCTCTATCTGTTGGTGATATTTTGCTGGTTGGGACGGCATCTGATACGCCATTGACACCCCTTAAAAATGAAACTGTGAGGGCGTTTTCCGTTGTTGATGGGGCGACTCCTACTGATGACAGCCTCTCCGCAGATTCTCCCAGTCTTGCCGGAATTACTGTTACCGTTCCGGTGCCGCCTGGGAGTACCATCACGGAGTTGGTTGGCGGAACTGTAACCTCTTTGAGTGATAACGGTACGTCGGTGGAATTTACTCCAACTGTCGGAGGGGGAAATACGGGAAGTTTTGAGGTGTTTAGTAATGGAACATCGGCGACCGTAACGGTTGAGATTCTCAGTGCGATCGACGGGTTGGGGGGTAACGATACGCTCACGGGTTCCGATCGCGATGATTCCCTATTTGGAAATGTTGGAGATGATTGTTTGATTGGTGCCGCCGGAGACGATACCCTGCAAGGGGGAGAAGGAAATGATTCTCAATTCGGTGGATTGGGTGCCGATCTGATGTATGGTGGTGCCGATAACGATTTCCTATCTGGCGATAAAGGAGATGATACCCTATTTGGAGATAAGGGAGATGATACCTTTGCCTACCTGTCTCGGGATCAGGTGGGGGAAGGGCAACAAGATGCGATCGCCGATTTTGAACCGGGAAGCGATG
>JBNGCR010000125.1:0-16052 GCA_050045915.1 Limnospira sp. | reverse complement strand
GAGGGCTTGACCTCTTTTACACCCCACTTTCTCTATGCAGTCTTTAGGATTCTGAATCTTAATACTCAACTTAGCCTTTCTCTATAATCAGAGATGGGCTTTGTTAGTTTTAAGTCTGTCAGGTGTCAGGATAGAAATGTACTTTATTGTCAAGATCTGGCATCGATTATGAGTTCCGAAAGATCTGAGCTGGTTCCGCCAGCTTTTCCGAGGGTTCCAACTTGGTATCGGGCGGCGGCGTTGGGTGTCGATGCCCTGCTAGTTGGGTTGCTTGCCGGTTTACTTGGAGGTAAAGGTTTAGTCGGGCTGATTTTATTTCTGTTGATTTGGATCGCATTGCGAGTGTTTCTCGTTTCCAAAAACTACGGGCAGAGCTTGGGGCGCTGGGCGTTCAATATGCGGGTGATCGATACTCGATTCAATCGGACTCCCCAACTGCTGGAATTGTCGAAGCGGGAGGGCGTTCTGGGATTGTTCGTTTTCTTGGCTCTGAATGGGTTGGGCAATCTGGCGTCGGGGAATGCGGGGGTGGCGCTGCTGCTGGTTCCGTTGATGGCTGATGGGGCGACGGTTTTATTTGACACCACCCGGCATCCGCAAACGTTTCACGATCGCATTGGCGAAACCATTGTCATCGGAGTCGGACGCGGCTACTCCCTGGATCTGAGAATCCGCCATTGGATTGACAAAGTGCAGCGTTATCTGAAATAATAAGTGATTGTGCTTTATTAAGAATTCATTTTACGATTATGGCTAAAGGTGTCCGCATCGTGATCACGCTCGAATGTACGGAATGTCGCACCAATACGGACAAACGGTCCAAGGGTGTGTCTCGCTATACGACGATGAAAAACCGTCGGAATACCACCGGCAGAATGGAACTGAAGAAATTCTGCACGCACTGTAACAAACATACGGTCCACAAGGAAATCAAATAATTGGGGGATTACCCCGGATTTCCGACCCGCAAATCAAACCAGAGGAAGAATATACACCCATGAGCTATTTCCGTCGCCAAGTCTCCCCTATTGACCCGAAAACTCCCATCGATTACAAAAATGTGGAGCTACTGAAGAAGTTTGTCACCGAACGGGGCAAAATTCTGCCCCGGCGGATTACGGGGTTGACCTGCAAGCAGCAACGCGATCTGACAAAAGCGATCAAACGGGCTAGAATTTTAGCGATGCTGCCGTTTGTCAACAAAGAAGGCTAATTGGATTGGTGGAAAAGGGAAATTTAGTTGAATTCAGGATACACGGGGAGCGGCGTCTCGCCGTGGTCGATCGCCCTGAAGGAAAAAAGCACTGGGTCTTGGTTGACGACCAGGGCAATTCCCATACCGTCCATCCGAGGCAAATTACCTACGAGGTGAGTGGAACGACCTATCGGGCGGCCGATATTCCCACGTTTTACGATGAACTCCAGCCCTATCTGGACCCGTCGAGTTTGGAGGTGGCTTGGGAGATTCTGATCGAAGAGGGAGAAACGGTCGATCCGAAGGGCATGGCGTTGCTGCTGTTTTCTGAGGAAAGCCCGCCGCAGTGCTACGCCAGCCACTTGCTGCTCTCCAATGACAAACTTTATTTCAAACAGAAGGGCGATCGCTACGAACCGCGTTCCCCAAGCCAGGTTGCCGAAATCAAACACCAGCAGGAAGTCGAACAGCAGCGAGAGCAAGAAACTCAAGAATTCTGGCGGCGGGTTCAGCGGCGGTTGGCGAGGGAATCCGTGGAATGGCAGGGGAGCGATCGCACCCGCCTGGACGCCCTGGAGCGTTTCGCCCTTTTCGGAGAGGAAGCCTCCCACACCGGGCCGGCTTTGGAAACCCTGGCGACCCTCGATCGCCCCCAAACTCCGACCGCCTCATTTGAATTGCTGGTAGACTTGGGGATATGGAGTCTGCATGAGAACCTTTCTTTGCGGCGCAGTCAGATTCCAACTCAGTTTCCGACCAAGGTGCTAGATGTGGCCCAACATTCTCTCCAATCTCCGCTGCCCGATCGCGATCGCGATTATCGTTTGGATCTGACTCACCTCAAAGTCTACACCATCGACGACGAGAGTACCCGCGAAATTGACGACGGCTTGAGCCTGGAATTTCTCGAAGGCGGGAAACAGAGAATTTGGATTCACATCGCCGACCCTACCCGGCTGATCGAACCGGGGGGCGAACTCGACTTGGAAGCGAGACGGCGAACCACGAGCGTCTACCTGCCCACGGGAATGATTCCCATGTTCCCCTCCGAACTGGCGACGGGCCCGATGAGCCTCGTGCAGGGTCAAATTTGCTGTGCCCTGAGCTTCGGCGTGGTGCTCGACGAAAACGGGAGCGTGGAAGACTACACCATTCACGCGAGCACCATCAAACCCACCTACCGCCTCACCTACGACGATGCGGATGAGATGATTCATATGGGTATCCAGGCGGAACCCGAAATTGAGGCTCTGGCCCTGTGGGCGAAACGTCGCAAGGAGTGGCGGGATTCCCAGGGGGCGATCAGTATTTACCTCCCCGAATCGATGATCAAAGTCGAGGGAGATGAAATCATCATCAAACTTTTGGACGATTCTCCGTCCCGGCAGATGGTGGCGGAAATGATGATTTTGACGGGGGAAGTGGCGGCTCGCTACGGCAAGGAACACAATTTGGCCCTGCCTTATCGGAGTCAACCGCAACCGGAATTGCCCCCGGAAGAGGAGTTAATCTTGCTCCCGGCGGGGGCGGTGAGGGCCTGTGCGCTGCGCCGTTATATGCCCCGGAGTGAGGTGAGTTTGACGCCGGCCCGCCACGCGAGTTTGGCTTTGGATACCTATACTCAGGTGACGTCGCCGATTCGCCGCTACAGCGATTTGTTGGCTCACTTCCAGATTAAAGCTCATTTGCGGGGGGATGAACCGCCGTTTTCTGTGGACGAGATGCAGGAGATGGTGATGAGTTTGGGTCCGGCCGTCAAAGAGGCGTCGAAGGTGGAGCGGGAAACGAATCGCTATTGGAGTTTGGAGTATTTGCGGCGTCGGGCGGATGAGGTTTGGGAGGCGATTCTGCTGCGGTGGCTGCGGGAGGATAGCAATTTGGGGTTGGTGATGTTGGAGGAGTTGGGGTTGGAGTTGCCGATGCGGTTTAATCGGGATGTGGCTTTGGGCGATCGCTTTGAGGTGAAGGTGACTCATTCTGACCCGCGGCAGGATGTGATTCAGTTTCAGGAGATTGTGAGTCAGGCGACGGAACCGGCGGTTTAGGGTTGGAAAAAACCACAGAGGCACAGAGGACACGGAGAAGTTTTGGTGATTCTTTAAATCCTTTCGGATGGGGGGATCGTGCTAGATTGGTAGTATTCTATTCGTCGGCAGTTCGAGATGATTTGCAAAGGTCAGACCTATCGACCAAAAATAGATTTGCCGGTGATCTGCATGACCTCCTGGGCTGCGCCATTTACCGGAGGATACGACCATATTTTACCACGGGGCGAGACGTTTATCATTGCGAACGATCCGCCGCCGGACGCCACTGCAGTTTATGCTGATGTCGTGAACTATCATCAACTTCATAGCTATTTTGTTTCTCGGGGCGATCGCTGGCGGTTTTGGGTCTATCGGGGCTATTATCTTTGTATTGATATTGAACAAATTCAGACCGATTGTGAATTGGTAGCCGATGTCTGACGGGCGAACTATTTCGGCTCAATCAAAAACCGCTTGGGAATCAATTTCCTTTTCTTATAGCCGAAATCATTTGAAGATGATTGGGGGGTTTATAGTAAGGTTAAAAAATTTCAGATTTGACGATTTAAAGAATAAATAATATTTTGATTAAAACTCGAAATTTTATAGGAAAAACATGATAATAATTGGCAGGGAACGCGATCGCACGCTACCAAAAAAGTTGATGCGATCGCGAAATATTGCGGAAATTGCTTTTCGATGCCAGACTGGTTCCATTAACCTCCGGGATGCTATCGACGAAGTATGTCTTCTCCCCAGGAACGATGGATCGCGCTTTCAATTCGCATCAATGCTGACAATCCGGCATTGTTGGATGGTTTGGAAGGTTGGCTGGAGTTGGGTTTGATTTCCCACGAACAAGTCAAACAACTCTGTCAGCAATATTTGAGTCAGCCGCTACCGCCACGGCAACCCGTCCCGGTTTTTGCGGAGGAGAAAGACGAAGAACCTGCCAGAGGGCGATCGCAAATTTTCCGAAATCGTCCGCCGCAGCCGAAATCTACCCATGTCGCCACCCGATTACTTCAGTCTCTCAAGGCGGAATTGAGCGTCCGCTGGCTGCTATTTTTGGGACTGTTTATGGTGGTGGTGTCTTCGGGGGTTCTCGCCGCGAGTCAGTGGGAAAGGTTCCCCGCCGCCGGACAGTATGGCATTTTGTTGGCTTATACTCTGGCGTTTTGGGGGGGTAGTCGGTGGACGGGGAGACAGAATCAGTTGCCGCTGACGGCGGAAACGTTGCGTCAGGTGACGTTGCTGCTGGTTCCGCTCAATTTTTGGGCGATGGACGGGTTCGGTTTGTGGCGAAATTCGCTGGAATTGTTGACGGTGGCGATCGCAACTTTTATCCTCACTGCAATAACGGTCAATTTATACCAAAAATCCGAATCGGTTGCACGTTTACCGCTGCTAAATTATCTGTTTCTGAGTTATCTCAATTGGGGATGGAGTTGGCGGCAAGTTCCGATCGCAGCGATCTATATCGGGGTGATTCTGACGGCAATTATTTGTTTGTATCGCGATCCGCGACAGCGCACCTATCGCCGACAATCGAATGCAGCATCGAGGACGGATATCACATTATTAATTTACGGCTTGATTCTCCTGTTGGGACGGGGAATTTTTGTCGCGAATGTGGATGTCACCGCTTTGGGTTTGGCGGTGGGGATTTGCGGCTGGCTGCTGTACCTGTTTTCTCCGGTTTGGATGCGTCAGAGTGGCTATATATTTCTATTCTTTGGGTGGTTGATTTCGATTCAATTCCATCCCTGGCAGGCTTTTATTGTCAGCGGACTGGCGGTTTCGATTTTTACCCGCCACCTGCTGCGGTTCTGGAGACGGCGAGATCTGGCGGCTATTTTTGCGATCGGTTTGCAGATGGTTTGGCTGCTGGGGCCGATGATTCCGGACGGGGTGCGGGAAACGGCTATTATTACGGGAACGGAAATTACTAACAGTCAAAATAACCCGTGGTCGCTGCTGAGTTTGACCTGGTTTCCCTATCTTATTTTTATGCTTGGGGTGACGGATTGGCTGTATCGGAAAAATAAAATACAATTGGCGGGGTTTGGGGAGTTGCTGGCGTTGGGGTTCGGTTTATTTTTGACCGGTTTGGGGGTGTTTAATCCGGCGATGCGATCGCTCAATTTGATCGCCTCAACCCTCACTCTCGCGGCCGTCACGAAACGCAGATTCCCCAATGTTTTTCGAGTCTATCTCACCCATGCGATCGGGTTGCTGGCGCTTCTGAGTGCCGTTGATTGGCTGATTCCCAATCTGACATTTATTCAATGGGCGATGGTTTTGCTGGTTCTGATGGTGGGAGAGTTCGCATTTTCTACCGTCGGATCTTTCACCGATTCTAGTCTATCTTATCCCGAGGATAGAGGCGATCGCACCTGGGCGGAAAGTGGGTTTTATTTGGGGTTGGTTTTGGCGGGATGCGGCTATCTGTTACTCAGCCAAAGGCAAGGGGTTGGGAATTTGATGTGGGTGGCGACTCCCGTGGCGTTGACAGGGGTAGCGTTGATTGGCGACTATCAGCGACGAAAGGCGGGAGAATTGGCAATTTTAGCCGTGGGAATGGCTCAATTTTTGACGTTGGGAATAGACGGAACGCGATTCGCCCTCGTACAATCGCTCAATTTGGCGGTGGGTTGCGGGTTGATGTTCGTCAATTCTCGATTGTTGCTAACGCCAATACCTGCTATTTTAACTGTCGGATTCGGTTTGACATTCTTCGCTTCGGTATTGTGGGAATTAAAGTTAGTTTCTGATTTGGGATGGTTGGTTGTGAATGCGATCGCATTCAGTAGTTTGTGGATATTGCGTCGGGTATTGCAAAATCGGGAATCGGAATTGGCGCGAAATTACACCCAGGCGGCGGATGGGTGGGCGATCGCACTTTGCGGGGTGCAATTGTTCCTGATGACGGTTCATTCCCTTTTCGTTTATTGGGGAGAAATTGCAAGCGATCGCGTGACGGTGGGGGTCTTAATTTTAACTGTCGTCGCCATCGGATTTCGGACTTGGAAAACTGTTCCGGGGACTCGGGATTTTAACTGGGGAGTTTATGCGGGTTGTTGGGGAATTGAATTGTTGGTGGCGGAAACTTTGGGATTTTTCCCCAATTCTTTAATTGCATTGGCGATCGCGAATACAATTTTGGGACTGTCTGCACAACTGGCGGGAGATTGGTGGTTGAAACGGAATCCCGATGCCAACATTCCCAAACCTTGGCAGGTCATTCCCATATTATACGGCATTTTCGGAACCATTCTGCGGGTTGATGAATTTGCGATATGGACGGGTTTAAATACGTTCGGTTTGGCTTTCATTTTTATCGGCATCGGACGGCGACAGGACTCGTTTAAATCTCTGGTTTATTTGGGTGTGGCGGGAGTGTCGGCGGCAGCGTTTGAACTGCTATTTTATCGGGTTTCTGATCAACCTCTCGGCAGTCAGTTTGTGGCGATCGCGGCTTTGGCGACCAGTTTCGTGTATTTGTATCGGATATTGTTGACGGTTTTGGTGGGATATTTAACCCTGGAAGCGGGGGAAATGAAAGCGATCGCGCATCTGCATTGGTTCGTCGGAAGTGTGTCGCTGGGTGTCGCCTGTTTTCTCCCCGGAAATATCAATGCTTTGGTGGGGTTGGGGACGGGAATTCTTCTCACCCGATATGCAATTATTCAAGGTCGCAATAATCCCCACCGACGGCAGGCGGAATTTTGGGTTTATGCGGGGTTGTTGGAAGCCGTCGCCATCAGTTATTATGTCGCCGATGTTCTGAGTTGGGGAGGGTTTTTTATCCCCTGGAGTGGCGCGATCGCTTCTTTAATTGCCTATTTTTTCTATATTTCACCCTGGGATTTCTGGGGATGGCCGCCAACTCCCTGGCGGCGGGTGGCGGTGGTTTTGCCGATCGCCTGTGTTGGGTTTAGCGGTGCGATCGTCACTCCGTCCCAACTGTTTTCCTGGTATACGGCAACGTTTTTGAGTGCAATTTTCTATCTCGTTTTGGCGGAAATGGGTGAAAATATTCGCTTCACTTATATCAGCATCCTGCTGGTTAACTGGATGATTTTAAAAGGTCTTTTGCGAGTCCATGCCGATACCCGTTTTCTCTGGATTGTCACACCTCCGGCATTATCCCTGTTGTACCTCGTCCAAGTCGAACCCCATTTAAAAGGCTCAAATCGGAGGCAAATTCGACATTTTATCCGCTGTCTGAGTGTAGGAGTAATTTGTTTGGTCGCATTGTGGGAAAGCCAGTGGATGGGGATTGTACCGGCTTTGATTGGGTTGGCGATGATTTTAATTGGGTTGGCGTTCCGAACTCGTGCTTTTCTCTATATCGGAACGGCGACATTTGTTATCAATGCTTTCAATCAGTTGATTATTCTCAACTCGATTTATTCATTCTTAAAATGGGCGATCGGTTTGATTGTCGGATTAATTTTTATCTGGATTGCGGCTAATTTTGAGACTCGCCGGGAGCAAATCGTGACGTTATTGCAAAATTGGTTTGCGGAATTGGAGAATTGGGAATAATTTGGAAAGGTGGTTCACCCACCGATCCCGAGTCCACTTTAGTGGACTTTTGCTATAAGCCTTGGATTTCCGCAAGCCTCAAAAACCTTTGATGGGAAGAAACCGGGTTTCTAGAAGGATCTTTGGTTTCCCACTGAGATATCGGTAGAAACCCGGTTTCTAGATATCTTCTGCTTTTTAATTTCATTCATAATGTGTCCACATTCGTAAAATTTTGATCGTGTTTTGAGACTCAATCACTTCGTAAACTAATCGGTGTTGAATATTGATCCTGCGAGAATAAGCACCTGTTAAATCTCCGACCAGCTTTTCATAGGGAGGAGGATTCTGCCAAGGATTATTTTGGAGAATAGTTAACAGTTTTTTAACCTTTGTTTTTAACCCACTGTGTGCGATTCTTTTTGCATCTTTTTTAGCCTGTTTCGTATAGACAATTTTATAAGTCACCAATCCAATTCCTCTTCGCAGTCTTCGATTGGAGTTTGGAGTCCTTCTACAATTGAGTCTCTCATTCCGGGAATGCTCAATAAATGTAAAGTTTCTTGAATACTCTGCCAATCGGCTTCGGAAATCAAGATGGCATTATTTTGTTTTCCAGAAATTAGAATGGGTTGGTGAGAATCTGAAGTCGTATCAATTAATTGTTCGAGGTTGGCTTGGGCATTTTCTGCGGTGTATTTATTCATGGCTATCACACGATCAAAATTCGCTCCACTCAAAGCCCTCAGAATTGGGAGTTTGGGGGCTATATGGCGACACATTTTCTCATGGTATTAGAGTACATCAAATCCCCACAGAAGTCAAGCAGAAATGGGTTGCGTGCGATCGCTTTTTAATGTTACGTGTTGAAAAGCCAGACAAATATTTTCAAAATTGCCTGAAAAATAAAAGCCATAACTTTCACCCAAAAATTCATGAATCGGACTCCTTAGATATAGCGCGACTTGAAGATCGTGGTTGCACGCCAGCGCTCATTGCTATAAAACCCCCGATCGCCCTAACAAAACGTCAGATCAATCGGGGGCAAAATACGCTTAGAAAAACCCAAAATTAGAGCTGTTTCACTTCCGAAGCCAACTTGGCAACCATGTCCTTGGCACTGCCAAATAACATCATGGTTTTATCCTTGTAAAACAGATCATTATCCACCCCGGCAAATCCGGTACTGAGGCTGCGCTTGATGACGATCGTGTGCTTCGCCCTGTCCACATCCAGAATCGGCATCCCGAAAATGGGGCTACTCTTATCTTCCCGCGCCGCCGGGTTCACCACATCATTCGCCCCGATCACCAGGGCCACATCGGTTTGGTCGAATTGGGGGTTGATGTCGTCCATATCGTACAACTGCGGATAGGGGACGTTCGCCTCAGCCAGCAAAACGTTCATGTGTCCCGGCATCCGTCCAGCGACGGGGTGGATGGCATATTTCACGTCCACCCCCAGGGATTCGAGCATATCCACCAATTCCTTGACGGAGTGCTGGGCCTGAGCCACGGCCATTCCGTAACCGGGAACGATGACCACGGAGCGAGCGTAACCCAACATCATCGCCCCCTCTTCCGGGTCGATATTGCGAACGGTTTTATCCGTCGCACCGCCAGAAGCCGAGGCCACGGCCGTCGCCCCTTCCCCGGTTCCAAACCCGGCAAACAGGACGTTGGTGATGGAGCGGTTCATCGCCTTACACATGATGATGGTAAGGATGATGCCGGACGCCCCCACCAAAGCACCGGCGATGATCAGCAGGTTATTCATGACCACGAAACCCGCCGCACTGGCTGCCAACCCGGAAAAGGAGTTCAACAGCGAAATCACCACCGGCATATCCCCGCCGCCGATGGGGATGACGAAAAGCACCCCCAGCACCAGAGAAATGCCCACCAAACCGAGGAAAACAGGAACGTTGAAGGGGGAGACGCAGATGTAAACACTGCCCACTAAAAACGCCACCAACAGGGCGACATTGAAGGGCTGTTGCAGGGGAAATAGGATCGGGGAACCGCTCATGATGCCCTGCAATTTGGCGAAGGCGATCAGCGATCCGGTGAAGGTGACACCCCCGATCAATACCCCCAGAACTGCAGTGACGGTGGTGGGTAAGGGGGGAGCGTCGGCTGTGGCGAGATACCGCCAGAACTCCCCGACGGCGACCAACGCGGAGGCCGCGCCGCCGAGGCCGTTGAACAGGCCCACCATCTGGGGCATGGCGGTCATTTCCACTTTGTAGGCGGCGATCGCACCGATGGCAGACCCGATGGCGATCGCGATCAAAATCATGACGTAATTGAGGACGTGCTGATTCAGCAGCGTGGCGACGATCGCGATCAGCATCCCGATGGATGCCAGCAAATTTCCATTCCGAGCGGTCGCCGGAGATCCCAACTTTTTGAGCCCAAAGAAAAACAGGGCCACCGCCACCAAATAACTTAACTCGATGCCCGTCGGCAGAAAAACGCTCATGCCTTAGCCTCCTTTTTCTTGAACATTTGCAGCATCCGGTCGGTGACTAAAAAGCCGCCCACCACATTAATCGTCGCCAATACCACGGCGATCAGACCGAGAATGACGGTAATATTCCAATTCTGCTCTCCGGCGACGATCAGCGCCCCCAAAACGGCAATTCCGGAGATGGCGTTGGCACCGGACATCAGGGGCGTGTGCAACGTCGGCGGCACTTTGGTGATCACCTCAAATCCTGCAAATGATGCCAGGACAAAAACAAATAAAGCGGAAATGAGTGTTTCTGTCGTCATATTTGTGAAATGTGTAGTTCGTTAGCGATGGATTCAGGCCAAACCCAATCCATTGGGGTCAAGCTGTCCGTTCCCACTGCCGCATCGACAGGGGACAAAGACAATAAATAGGTGGGGGATCAATCCATGGGCTTTATGGGCCCACTGCCACACCCAAGGCTTCTTTAACTCGGAGCGAGCGAATTTCCCCGCCGTGGGTGACGCAGGCGCCCTCGATGATGTCGTCTTCAAAGTTGAGGTTGAGTTCCCCTTCCTTCGTTACCATCAGCTTCAACAGGGCCGAGAGGTTTTTGGCATACACCTCGCTGGCGTGGACCGGCATGGAGGCGGGGAGGTTGATGGGACCCATGATGGTGACGCCGTTTTTCTGGACGTTTTTGCCCGCTTCGGATCCTTCGCAGTTGCCGCCCTGTTCGCTGGCCAGGTCTACGATCACCGATCCGGGCTTCATCTGGGCCACCATGTCGGCGGTGACGAGGACGGGGGCTTTTTTGCCGGGAACTTGGGCGGTGGTGATGACGACATCAGAAGCGGCGACGTGTTCGGTCAGCACTTCCTGGGTGCGCTGCTTGGCCTGCTCGGAGATTTCCTTAGCATAGCCCCCCTCGGCGACGGTATCTTCCTCCAGGGTGACATCGACGAATTTGGCCCCCAAACTCTGGACTTGTTCTTTGACTTCCGGGCGAATGTCGAAGGCTTCGACGATCGCGCCCAGACGGCGGGCGGTGGCGATCGCCTGTAACCCGGCGACTCCCGCCCCCAGAATCAGCACCTTGGCGGGTCTGATGGTGCCGGCGGCGGTGGTGAGCATGGGGAAGTATTTGGGCAGGTTGGCCGAAGCGATCAGGACGGCTTTGTATCCGGCGATATTCGCCTGGGAGGACAGGGCGTCCATGCTCTGGGCGCGGCTGGTGCGGGGGATCATTTCCATGCTGAAGGCCGTCACCCGGCGATCGCTCAATTTCTGGATCAGGGTGGGATCGCCGAGGGGATTGAGGAACCCGATCAAAATTCCCCCTTCCCGCAATTTGCCGATTTCTTCTGGTTCGGGCGGACTCACCTTGAGGAGAATGTCGGCTTCCCCCCACAGTTGGCTGGAGTCGGCGACCACTGTGGCCCCGGCTTCCTCATAGAGGGCGTCGGAGAAAAATGATCCGTCCCCGGCCCCGGCTTCGATATAAATTTCGAGGCCCTGTTTGACCAGTCGGGCGACCACATCGGGGATGAGGGCGACTCGGCGTTCATTAACAGCCAGTTCTCTGGCGATCGCAATTTTCATAAACTCTCCTTACGGTCTAGGATTCACTTCGGATGGGATGATACAGGAGGAAATTTTCGCTTTCAGGGTTGGCTAATCATCACTGGCCTCAAGTCGCTGGTATAATCGCCGGTATCAGCACCGGGGCAGTTGAAGGCAATGGGGGCGATCGGGTTGACTCGACTTTTCACGCTGGATCGCTCGACACGAGATTGGGGGTTGTGTCAAAATGAGTTTCTAATTTTGCATCCTAATGGGAATCATCTCCCTCGCCAAAGATCTTTAACTTGTCTTTATCTAGTTCAGAATTACCAGACAAAATCTCAAATTGTTACAGGAGTGAATATTATGATGCGCCGTTTGCTATCCGGGTTCGCCCTCGCCGGTTGCGTGTTGGCTGGCTTTCCCAGCCTCACCCTCTCCCAAGGAACGCCGGGGATCACCATCTTCGGTGGCCCGGAGCGGGCCAACCTCCTCAACTTCTACCTGCAAAGCGGCCAAGCCGGCCGCTGGGATCGCTACAAGCTGAGAATCCCCGCCAATAAGTTAAACTTGGCGGTGGCTTTGGTTTCCATTTCCTACCCCGAATATTACAAAGGGAAGTTCGACCCCGATCGCATCGAAATCCGTATCGGTGGGGAGTCCATCGCCCTCGATGAGGTAATCTGGGACGAAGAAAACCACTTTATCGAAATTTATCCCGCCGAACCCATTCCGGCTGGCCAGAAACTCGAAATTGTCCTGTCTAACGTGAAAAACCCCACTTTCGGTGGGATGTACCACTTCAACGCCAACATCCGCACCCCCGGGGATGTCCCGATGCTGCGGTATGTCGGGACTTGGGTGTTGAGTATCGACTAATTGACGGTATTGGGGAGTCGGTATTCGGGAGTCGGGGGACGGAGACTTCCTCCGCCCCTCCCCTACCTCCGCTTCCCCCGCTCCCACTATGATAAAATTGGGGATTGTGATTTTTAAGATCGACTTGGGAGGATTGACAGATGGCTCAACAAACGCTGAAGGGGACGAGTCGGAAGAAAAAGAGAGTATCCGGTTTTCGGGTGCGGATGCGGACGCGCAACGGCCGCGCCGTGATCAAATCCCGACGCAATAAAGGCCGCGCACGGCTGTCCGTCTGACCTCGGGTGTCGGGGATAGGGCGAGAATCGACAATCGGGCGAGTCAACTCGGCCCGATGCATTGAAAATTGTCATGTTGCCCCAGGCGAATCGACTCCGCAATCGGAAGGATTTCAAAGCGGTTTACACTCGCGGCGTGCACCGCAAAACCCCTCACCTGACGCTAAGGGCGCTGAAGCGACCCGGCCCGGAACCGGACGGCAAAGCCGAAAAGCCGAGTCGGCTCGGGATTTCCATCAGTCAGAAAGTCAGCAAACGGGCGGCTCGCCGAAATCGGATCAAACGACAAATTCGAGCCGTCCTCCGCGAGTTGTTGCCCCAGATTTCCCCCGGTTGGGATATCGCGATCGTCGTCAAACCGACGGCGGTCGGGTGCAATTATGCAGAATTTCTGCAAGAATTGGAACAGTTGTTAGCACAGGCAGAGGTTTTAAATGGGCATTCGGGAGGAGAGCTTTTATGAAGGCGGCCCCCACATCGGAGATTTGATTCTAAATGTGTTGATCGGATTTACGGTGATCGGCCTGCCCCTGACCGTGGGCGCGATCGTGCGGGCGCTGTGGCTGCGCTACCGCATCACCAACCGCCGGGTTTCCGTGATCGGGGGTTGGATGGGGCGCGATCGCACCGATGTCGTCTACTCTGAAATTGTCAGCATCGCCAAAGTGCCCCGGGGGTTGGGAATTTGGGGGGACATGGTGCTGACTCTGAAAAATGGAAATCGCCTCGAACTCCGAGCCGTCCCGCGATTTCGAGAAATTTACGACTACATCAGCGAGAAGATTGCCCAGAAACGGGGGCGGGCACCGGGCGCGATCGGTTAGTAAGCCGGACTCGCGATCGGCCCCCCGAAAGATGCCAGGTTAATTCACACCAACGGCATCCTCCGAGAGCCCGGAATTCTAATTTTTGTATAAAAAATCAAGCAGCTAGGTTAATTCTTGACGCATGGACTTTGGTATTGGGTTTCTCTCGAACAATTTGATGTTGCCGATCCTGGATTTCTTTTACGGGATCGTGCCGAGTTACGGGTTGGCGATCGTCGCCCTGACCCTCGTGATCCGCTTTGCACTCTACCCCCTCAACGCGGGGTCGATCCGCAACATGAGGCGCATGAAAGTGACGCAGCCGCTGATGAAAGAGCGGGTGGACAAGATCCAAAAGCTCTACAAAGATGACCCCGTCAAACAGCGGGAGGAGATGAGCAAAGTCTACAAAGAACTCGGAAATCCGCTCTCCGGCTGCTTTCCCCTGCTCCTGCAAATGCCCATCCTGTTCGCCCTGTTCGCGACTCTGCGGGGATCACCCTTCTCCGATGTCAACTACACCGTTGACGTGCAAATTTTCCCCCAGGAACAGATCGAGCAAATTCAACCCCAGATTTACAAGACCAAACCCCAGAACGTTTACGTCGCCGACGGCCTGCACTCCTCCGTCCAGGCCGTCATTCCCAACGGCAACCGCCTCGCGATCGGACAAAAAACCCAGCTCCAATTTGAAACCGTCCAGGGCGAGAGCCTGCAATCTCAGCTCAAAGCCTACGAAGACACTAAAATCAAACCCTACTGGACGGTCACGAAAGGGGAAGATAAAGTTCGGATCGACGATCGCGGCAATTTAGTCGCCCTCGAAGCGGGGGAAGTCACCCTGCAAGGGACGCTCAAAGGCCTCGCCGCCGACAAGGGCTTCCTGTTCATCGACGCCCTGGGACGGGTCGGTGCCTTCGACGACGACGGCAAAATCCACTGGGATATCGTGGGGATGATCCTGGGATTCGGGATCAGCTTGTACCTCAACCAGGTGCTCTCGGGGCAAAATCAAGCATCCGGCGCCAACCCCCAACAGGATACGATCAACAAGCTGACGCCGGTTCTATTTACGGGGATGTTCTTCTTCTTCCCCCTGCCGGCCGGGGTGCTGCTGTATATGCTGATCGCCAACATTTTCCAAACGGTGCAGTCCTTCATCCTCTCCCGGGAACCGCTGCCGGAAAATCTCCAAAAAATCGTCGAAGAGTCCAATGCCAAAACCGGCGGTAAAGGCGACAAAAAAGACAACAAAGGTAAGAAAACAGAAAGCGGACGGGCTTCCCTCCCCTTTGAACCCGGACATCCTAAGAAAAAAGCGTAGGGCAAGCAATGGATCAGATTCAAATCGAGCCGGCCAAAGCGTGGCTGGAACAACTTCTTAAACTCGGGGGCATTTCGAGTAACGTCGTCCCTTCGGAGGTCGAAGAGGCCTGCTGGCTGACCATCGAAGACACATCTTTGACCCCCGAACAGATCGCCAAGTTGATCGGGGCGAACGGCGAAGGCCTCGATGCCATGCAGTACCTGATCAACACCATCCTCAACCTGGGGAAAGAAGAAGGTGCCCGAACGGCTTACACCGTGGAGTTGAACGGATACCGATCGCGCCGCTACCAAGAACTGCGAGCCCTGGCAGAAAATACCGCCACCCAGGTGCGGCAGACGGGGATCGAGTTGGAAATCAAATCCCTCTCCTCCGTCGAACGGCGGCTGATCCACAATATCCTCAAAGACAGCGAGGACATCGAAACCTACAGCCAGGGCACCGAACCCGATCGCCGCCTGGTGATCAAGATGAAATCCTGAATATCATTGCAAATGGAAGCGGGGATTCGACCACTATGGAGTCCATTTACATCCCTCACCTGCTCAAAGCACCCCGGCGGACGGTGGAATTTCAGTTCGAGGAATTTCTCCCCGGTTTGGAAACCCTGACCCCCGTGCGGGGCCACCTGCGCGTCACCTACAAGACCACCTTTTTGGACGTGTGGGGGCGGGCCGAGGCGATCGTCACCCTCACCTGCGATCGCTGTCTGAAGCAGTACAACCACCGCCTAAAAATCGACACCTCCGAACCCCTGTGGTTAGACGCATCCGCCGATCGCTCTCAGGGGGGAGAAGAAGTCGAGGTCGCCTTTGAAGACCTGGTGGAAACCCTCTCCCCCAACGGCCATTTCGATCCCGGCGATTGGCTGTACCAACAACTGTGTCTGGCCCTGCCTCAGCGCCAACTCTGCGAGGGTCCGTGCGAACCGCCCAAATCCTCGACGCCGGACTCCTCGGAATCCGGCGTCGATCGCCGCTGGGCCGCACTCGAAGC
>JBNGCR010000124.1:0-16180 GCA_050045915.1 Limnospira sp. | reverse complement strand
GGCAATAGGGAGTGGGGAGTAGGCAATAGGCAATAGGCAATAGGGAGTGGGGAGTGGGCAATAATAAGAAAACAGAGACTTCCTCCGCTTACCGAAGAGCGTTGCCCAAAAAAATCCCCCCCCAACCAACCAGCAGGGGAGGACGCAGCATGAATCCAGGGTGTTTGCTCTGATGAATTGATAAGGAACGGACGTGCTGGATTATGCACGTCGCTACAGATCTTGATCGCCCCCGTCGCGGCACGATCAGGAAACTCGGGAAAATTGGGGGTCACAGGATGACCAAATCCATCAACGTGTAGAATCCCATAATCAACAACAGGATGGCCACCCATTGGGTGAGTTGGAAGTGGGAAGAGGGAAAAATGGCCTCTCGGATTAACATGGAAGTCGAAGATCCGATGACGTAGCTCAGGCACAGCACCAAATAGGGCCACTGTCCCGTCAGACTCCAAACCATTAGCAGGAGCATCGAGAGCATCAACATCACCACCTCAATAAATTGAGGCGGGTTGTACCGGGTCGAGTAAACCAGATTTTGCCAGCAAGTTTGCCAAAGTCTCATGTTATCGGGTTGAGAACGTCAGTTATAGCTATCAGCAGTCAGCTTCCAGCACGGGTCAACTGCCCAGGATGCATAAAGCCGTGTCAAAATTAAAGAGGAAGACTGTGAATTTTTCAATAGAAAAGTCTGTCTGAACCCCAAAAAACATGGCAACTCCCGAGAATGGCTCAATTCGGCAACGCAAACGGAGCAAGTTAGGCTGATGCCACCCCATAAGTCAATGGCAACCGACCCTTACCCGGAAAACCATCCATCCGAGATACGGCAGCATCGAGGAAGTTCGTCGCACTTCTGGCAGTCCCGGCTCGACCTTTTTCGGCAGCACCTCCGAACCCGCCCGAATCGGCTTCTTTTTTTGCTCTTAGCTGCCCTGATTCTTTCCATTTTGGGACTCAACTTCAACCACAACCGCCAGACCGTCCAGCTTCGGCAACTGGAGCGAATGCAGACCCAATTTCAATGGCTGACTCAAGTTCGAGCCACCGTCGCGAACTTGCAACTTCTCAGCCTTCAAAATGCCACCCCAAACCCGGACGGGGAGAGCATTGTGTCGCCGGTTCTCGACCGAGCCAAAACCCTGCGGTTTCAAAGCGATCGCATCTTTGAGGACGACCCGGCATTCCTCGGAGATTGGCTCCGAAATTACGACGAAATTCTGGCAACCGATACCCGAGTCCGCGCCCTTTCCCTTCAAAACTTAGCGACAATCGATCGCCAACTCGCCGGACTTCTCGACCTCGCCGAAAGTCGAAAACGACAAGAAAACGTCGCCCTTCAAAACCTCCGCACCCTCGAACAATCTCTGATCTGGCTGTGTACACTCCTGTCCGTCGCGATAACGGTTGCGATCGCGCGACAACTGCGTCCGTCTCCCTCTCCATCCATCGCCGAATTGACCGAAGCGGCCCGACGAATGACCCGGGACAGCCACTCGGATTCGCGCCTCCCCCTCCCCCCCGAAACGGACGAAATACACGCCCTCGCCACCCACCTCAACCGCCTGATCGACAGCCTCTCCCAACGGACACAAGACCTACAGTTGGCAAAAGAAAAAGCCGAAGCAGCCAACCTCGCAAAAAGTCAATTTATCGCCAATATGAGCCACGAATTGCGAACCCCCCTCAATGCCATTCTCGGCTACAGCGATATGTTGCGGGAAGACGCCCGAGAGGCCGGAGATCGCGAATTATTCACAGACTTAGAGATGATTTACGAAGCCGGAAAACACCTGCTGTCTCTGATTGACGATATCCTCGATCTCTCCAAAATTGAAGCGGGAAAAATGAAACTCGACTGGGAAACTTTCGAGTTAAAACCCGCCCTCGACAGCGTGGTTTCCACCATCAAACCCCTGATTCACAAAAATGGCGATCGCCTCGAAGTTGACTGCGACCCGACCCTGACATTCATCCGCGCCGACTCGACCAAACTCCGACAAGTTCTGTTGAACCTGCTGAGTAACGCCACCAAATTCACCCAAAACGGAACCATCACCCTCTCCATCAAGCGAGAACAGTATCGATCCTCCGACGGAATGCCCGCCACCGGCGATCGCGGGCGGATCTGTTTTTGGGTTCGAGACACGGGAATCGGAATTTCCGAAGATCGACAACTCCATATTTTTGACCCTTTTACCCAAGCCCATTCTGGCAGTCATCACCAATACGGCGGGACAGGATTGGGGCTGGCTATCAGCCGTCATTTCTGCCAGATGATGGGCGGTGACTTACAACTCATTGAAAGTCACGTCAGCCGGGGATCGGTCTTTGAATTTTGGCTACCATTTCCCGACCTGGAAACGGATGATTCTCCCCCCTTAGAACGGACTTCCAACGAACCCAAAGGCAAAATTTGTAACCTCTGATGAAGGGGGAAACCTCGGACGGTTTCCATTCTCGAATGGCGCGACCCGAGTGAATACACAGGCGCCCATTGCTATAAAATGAGAATTTCGCGCGGAGAACTCGTCAACCCGATGGCGATCGCTCCGGTTCTGCGGTGCAATGGAAGTGAAGTTAAAGGATCGATTGTATGCAGACTGTTGATCAACCGGTGTCCAACCCCGTCGATTCCCCCCTGACGATCGCGGGCCGTCCGTTCAAATCGCGCCTGATGACGGGAACCGGGAAATATCGCAGCTTGAAGGAAATGGGGCAGAGTATCGCGGCGAGTGGCTGCGAAATCGTCACCGTGGCCGTCCGGCGGGTGCAGACCAAAGCCCCGGGACACGAAGGACTCGCGGAGGCCATCGACTGGAGTCGCATCTGGATGCTCCCCAATACCGCCGGGTGTCAGACCGCCGAGGAAGCCGTCCGCGTCGCCCGACTCGGCCGGGAAATGGCGAAATTGTTGGGCCAGGAGGACAACAATTTTGTCAAACTCGAGGTGATTCCCGACCCGAAATATTTGCTGCCCGACCCCATCGGTACCCTGGAAGCCGCGGAACAACTGGTCAAAGAAGGATTTGCCGTCTTACCCTACATCAACGCCGACCCGCTCCTGGCCAAACGCCTGGAGGAGTTGGGCTGCGTCACGGTGATGCCCCTCGGGTCCCCCATCGGCTCCGGTCAGGGGATCAAAAATGAGGCCAACATCGAGATCATCATCGACAACGCCAAAGTGCCGGTGGTGGTGGATGCGGGGATCGGCACCCCCAGCGAAGCTGCCCTGGCGATGGAAATGGGGGCTGATGCCCTGTTGATCAATTCGGCGATCGCCCTGGCCAAGCATCCTCCCCTGATGGCCCGGGCGATGGGACTGGCCGCGGAGGCCGGACGTCTGGCCTACCTGGCGGGACGCATCCCCGTCAAAACTTACGCGATCGCCTCCTCCCCCCTCACCGGCACGGTGGGGTCCGGGACACAACCGAATTGAGATGAATCTCGGGATGGGGGCGGGCCCGACCGTTTCGATCTCAATTTCCCCGCCCCCCGCCGGAAAGCGGCCGAAAATTTCATTAAATCTTTCCAAGGGTTGACAATTTTTTGTTAAGATTAATGACGAAAAGAAAATTGGGATCGTATACGAATGCCATATACAACTGAAGAAGGTGGACGCTTAAATAACTTCGCGGTGGAACCCAAAGTTTACACAGCCGAGCCTCCGACGAAAAATCAAATTCGCAACTACATCATTCTGGGAATCGCCGCCGTCGTCTTGGTCGCCGGTCTCTTCGCCGTGGCGGTCGGTGTCTCTTAATTCCTCCATCTAGAAAACAGCGGGCGTCGCCCTAATCAGTTCGTCTCCCTCCCGTTTCTCAACGTTCAGTCCATCGTCAACTTGACACGAGTGGCGGGAGTTTTGCATGGCTTTCCCCCCGGAGTCCGAGAACCCAGAAGATCCGGGAGCCGGGAGCAGATGGGAAAATCTCCAATCTCCAATCTCCCATCCCCCTATCCCAACGGGGCATCCTGAAAATAGCGTCCTGGCTCGAAGTAGAGAGTGTTGAAGCTCGAAAAGCCCAGCATTAGTTTGCCATCCTCTATCGAATGACCGCGACCGACACCGCTTTTTTGGGAATTTCAGATACCAACTCTCGGCGTTATGCCAGCTTGAAGCGGGCTTTAATGCTCGGTTTGCGACAGAAAATTTGGATTGCGGCCTGCGATGACTCGAACCTGCGCCGTGCGATCGCCCAAACCCTCCACACTGATCTCGCCGACGACGATTCCCCCGGCGGCGATCGATGTCCCACCGAACTCCGGGTTCCTCCGCAGTGGGTAACGCTCGACTTAGACCCGAGCCACCCCGACCCGATCGCCCAAATCCTCCGCTGGAAAATCGGGCATCAAGCCGACCGGGAAACGCCACCCGTGGGATTCCAAATGACGGGGGTCGGACGGCTGACCCGCCAATCCCCCGCCATCCAGCGGTCTTTCCTCAACTCCCTGAGAAGCGTCCCCCGCCAGCTTGTCGAATTCGACTGCAGCCTTCTGCTGTGGCTCCCCTCCCCCTGGCTGGGCTGCATCCGACAATCAGCGCCGGAATTTTGGCGCTGGCGGGCCGGTTTGTTCGAGTTTGTCGGCGACCCCGCCCCCCACCGGGATGCCTTTCCGAAGACAGACCCACCTCCGGAAATCGGGTCGTCACAACTGCCGTCGCCTCCCCCCGAAACCGATCTCAAACGCTGCATCGAGCGCGGCCGCCTCTACCGCGATCGCATCCGTGGCGACACCGCCTCCGCCACCGACCTGGAAGGGGGAATCCAGGCCTACGAACGGGTACTCGCCGCCCTGGAAACCGCGGCACTCGCGCCCGAGGACGACCGCGACGCCGGGGGGTGCGATCGCGTCGCCCTTTGGAACGATCTCGGCACCTTTCACCGGATGCGATTTCAACAAATCTTAAAATCCCAAGGCTCCCCCCCCAACGACGGGATTTCTCACTTGGAGCAAAGCATCATTTGTTATCAAAAAGCGCTGGCAAAGATCGAACCGGAGACAAGTCCGACCATCTATGTTAAACTACGGTCGAACCTGGGTGCAGCTCATACCGATTTAGCTACGATCCGAGAACCCGTCGAGAATCTTCAACAGTCCGTCACCGCCTACGAAGAAGCCCTTCGCGTCCTCCGTTCCTCTCCCGATCTGGGGTCAGGGTATCAGTTGAGTGAAATCGACTCCATTGCCATCCAAAATAACTTGGGAACGGCTCACTGGAATTTGGCCCAATACGTTCGGCCCATTACCCATCTGAAGGCGGCGATCGCAGCTTATACCGAAGCATTGCAGGGCGACGACCCGATTCGGGAGCCGGTGCGCCACGCCATGATTCAAACCAATTTGGGGACGGCCTGCTGGAACTTGGCCCAGCATCGGCCCTCGAAACGGTTGCTCCGACAGGCGATTCGCAGCTACCGACGGGCGTTAACCTATCGGACGCCTGCCACAGCCCCCCTCGCCTGCGCGACCACCCAAAACAATCTCGGCATCGCCTGCTGGCATCTGGCCCTCTCCCTCGACCGACCCGAAGACCGCATGAAATTCCTACAGGAGGCGATCGCCGCGTATGAAACCGCACTGACCCTAGGCCGCCAATTCGGCCCAGCCGAGTTGACCTTCGATCCCCTCGCAACTCACAATAACTTAGGACTAGCTCACTACCGTCTAGCAACCGATCCGGCGATCGCCCTGGGGCAAGCTGACCGGGTTTCCCACCTGGAGATGGCACTCCACCATCACTCGATCGCGGGTGAACCCGGACTATCTCCCTCGGGAAATGGCAATCCCGAACCCCCAGAAACGACGCACCGCCGGGACTCCGAACGCCATCGGGTCGCGTTTGACCATCTCATCCGAACCCTGCGGGCTTTTTACGAGGTGTCGGGTTGGCAAGGGCAAAATCAAGCCCTTTCGAGAATCCCCAGCCACTTCCTCCCGGAAATCTGGCGCTCTCTGTAATACAATACAATTCAATTGCCCTTTTGTTAGATTGGAACTTCAATTTCGCATTAACATAAAAGTGGCTAGTCACCCTTGCCCCATCCTCAGCTCAACCTTGTGGTTATGGCCTCTGAAAAGATTCTTGTGGTTGATGACGACCCGGCAATCCGAAATTTAATCTCTCGCTATCTGACCCAGCAAGATTATGAAGTTGAGTCGGCAAAAGATGGCGAGACGGCATTGGAGCGCTTCGAGCAGTTCAATCCGGATCTCGTGGTGCTCGATGTCAACTTGCCCGACACCACGGGTTTCCACCTCTGTCAGGAAATGCAGAGTCGGACTCACGTCTTTGTCTTGCTGCTCACTAGCCTGACGGGAGAGGACGATATAATTGAGGGGTTTGACAAAGGGGCGGATGACTACATTACCAAACCCTTCGGTCTGGCTGAACTTGGGGCCAGAGTCCGGGCGATTTTGAAGCGCCAGCGTTCTGTCGAAGATAACGAACAGCGCAGCTTGACCTACGGAGATCTCGTCATCGACCCGGCTCGACGGGAAGTCTACCTCAGCGATCGCATGATTGCCCTCAGTGCCCTGGAATTTGACCTGCTCTACTGTTTGGCTCGCAAACCTGGCCGGGTTTGGAGTCGCCGAGAAATTCTCGAGGAAGTTTGGGAGTACAGCTACGAAGGCGAACAGCGGGTCGTGGATGTCCATATTGGTCAAATCCGCAAAAAGATCGAACCCAACACGGACAAACCCGCCCTGATCAAAACCATCCGGGGCGTGGGATATATGTTCGATCGCCGCACCCTGGATCGGTGAATGAATTGATTCATTGATAATTGATCATTGATAATTATCAATTTTTTCCGGCATCTGGGAGTTGAGAATGGATGCGATCGGCCCACTCCCGCGATCGCCGGACGCCATCGCCGACGGCCATCCTGTCGATAGAATTGCCACACAAATATAGGCCTCTGAGCGATCGCAACCCCGCTTCGATCTGATTCGGGCGCTCCGGCTGCTCGGGGGTGTATTGAGAGCTCGTCCGCCGCGATTTAGCATTAACATAGAAGTGGCTGGTCACCCTTGCCCCATCCTCAACTCAACCTTGTGGTTATGGCTTCTGAAAAGATTCTTGTCGTTGATGACGACCCGGCAATCCGAAATTTAGTTTCTCGCTATCTGACTCACCAGGACTTTAAAGTTGAGTCGGCAAAAGATGGCGAGACGGCATTAGAACGCTTCGAGCAATTCAATCCGGATCTGGTGGTTCTGGATATCAACTTGCCCGATACGACGGGTCTCAAGCTCTGTCCGGAAATGCAGAGTCGGACTGGCGTCTTAGTCTTGATGCTCACCAGCGAGAAAGACATGGAAGGTCTGGGACTCACAGGAGGGGCGGATGACTTCATTTCCAAACCCTTCAAACTGGAAATACTCGATGCCCGGGTGCGGACGCTCTTGAAGCGCCAGCGTTCCGTCGGAGAAATCGAACAGCGCAGCTTGACCTACGGAGATCTCGTCATCGACCCGGCCCGCCGGGAAGTCTACGTCAGCGATCGCCTCGTTTCCCTCAGCGCCCTGGAATTTGACCTGCTCTACTGTATGGCGAGAAAACCCGGCCGGGCTTGGCACCGATCCGAACTGCTGCAAGAAGTGTGGGATTATGACTACGAAGGCGAACAGCGGGTCGTGGATGTCCATATCGGTCAAATCCGCAAAAAGATCGAACCCAACACGGACAAACCCGCCCTGATCAAAACCATCCGGGGCGTGGGATATATGTTCGATCGCCGCACCCCAGATCGGTGAATGAATTGATAATTGATAATTGATAATTATCAATTTTGACCGACATCTTGGAGTTGGGAATGGATGCGATCGGCCCACTCCCGCGATCGCCGGACGCAATCTCCGACGGCCACCCCGTCGATATAGTTGCTGCACAGGTACAGGCCGGGCAGCGATCGCAACCCCGCTTCGATGCGGTCCAGGCGATCCTGGTGGCCGAGAGTGTATTGGGGAATCGCCCGCCGCCACAGGTGAACCGCCAGCACCTTCGGGGAAACGTCCTCGGCGAGAAAAATCTGGCGCAGGTCCCGGTGCACGGCCGCCACGATTTTCTCTTCGTCCATGTCGCCGATTTCCGGGTCCGTGGCGCCGCCAATGTAGTTGCTCAACACCTGCCAGCCTTCGGGGGCGCGGTTCGGGAACAAACTCGACGTCCAGATCGTGCCCAGGGTGCGAATGCCCTGATTTCGGGGAATCAAGTTTCCGAAGCCCCGCAGATCGCCCTTCAAAGCCGATTTGGGATAGGCCAGCACCACGCAGGCGACGGGGGGATAGGGAATTTCCATCAGCGCCCCGGCCATTTGAGACTGTAGCGGTTTCAACAGTCGCGCGTTGACGTGGGCGGGAGTCATCAACGCCAGAGTCCGCGCTTCCAGTTGACGATCGCCCTCCGGCGTGGAAAATTCTGCGATATAAGTTTGATTTTCGGTGGGGTAGAAGCGATCGAGGGTCCAATTCAACCGTACCCGATCGCCCAATTGAGTCGCCAGGGTTTCAGGTAAAACCTGCAACCCGTCGCGGAACGACCCCAATTCACCGGGCCGCGTTTTGGGGATGCGGGGGTCCGGGGCCGATCGCTTTTGCTTTCCGCGAGACAAGAGCGCCCCGGCCAGCAGACCGCCCCCCCGGGCTTCCATGTTGACAACCCGGGCAAAAGCGGAACGGGCAGCCAACCGATCCGGGTCGCCGGCATACACCCCCGACACGAACGGTTGCACCAGACGTTGCCGGACTTCGGAGCCCAGATGGCGATCGAAAAATTGGGTGACGGTTTCCTCTCCCCCCTGGCGGGAAAAATGGCTCCCCACCGGTGGCGGGACGAACCCCAGCGCCCCCACGAGCGCCCGCAGCTTGCCCGTCGGACTCAGGAGTTGGGAACTCAGCAGGGCGGGCGGACTCATCGGCACCGGATGCAACTGATGATTCCAGTAGACGTACCGGGGCAACTTGCGATCGGCAAAAATCAATTCCTCTTTCAACCCGACATCGACCGCCAGCTCGAGTAACTCCGGCGTGGGGGCAAAACTGTTCGGGCCTTCCTCCCACAAAAACTCACCTTGAGATCCCGTCGTGATGTTTCCTCCCACCCGGTTTTGACTTTCCGTCACCATCACCTCGGGGGGTGACGTGCCATTTGGTTTGCGACGAAGGGCGTGGGCCAAACTCAAGCCGCTAATACCGGCGCCGACAATTAGGGTATCGAGTACGTTTGTCATAGAGGAATTGGGCGAAAAGTTAGGGATTGGACAACAGACCGGAGGATCTGATCAATGGGGGGCTGACTTCCTAGGCTAACCGGTCGGACTGGAACAGCGTTTCGAGGTAAATCCGGGCGGCTTGGCGACAGCTCTGTAGCGCCTCCGGCGTGTTATTCCTTCCATTTTGCAACAAAAACAGTGACAGGGCTGCGGAAAAGACCCGATCCTGATCCCAGTCCGGATGCGTTTCGAGGTAGCCCTGGAGGGATTCGTGCAGCGTTTCAGGAATTTCGGCCAAGATGCTCACACTTGTGTTCATGAAACTGCTCCCAGGGTTGAAGGTACAGGACAATCCGCAATTTTTAAAGCGGAGAGGAAGGGGAAAATGGCCCGCGTTCCGATCGCAACTCTAAAAATTGGGTAGTCGATTTATTGTGTGCTATTGGGGGGTGGGGTTGTCAATGTTGCAAAATGTTACAACCTCCGGCCGTCGGGGCCGGACTTCACGACAGAATGGGATTTTCAGCCCTTTTTTTGTTACAGAGCTTTACAAGAAATCGAAAATTTGCCCGTCGCGATGGGAGCGATCGCGAAATCCCCAATTCGACCACAGGTCGTCATTCCGTGGCGATTTCCTGTGGAAAAAAAAACAAAATCTGTGGAAAACTCGGGGATAGCCTGTGGAAAATCTGTGGAATTTCTGGGGAAAAATCTGGGAAAAGATAAGAATTTTAAAGTCAAGGCAAAATGGGGCGAGGCTTTAGACCCACTCCAGTCGCCGACCAAACCAACGTCAGTTTTTGTCGGTGGTCGTCGGGCCCGGTTCGGGCGCTCTCGAGGGAGTCGATGAGAATGACGGGGGTATCTGAGCGATCGCACTCTCGGAGGACCGCCTGTCCGGGCCAGAGCTAATCGCCTAAAGTCCCAAGGCCAGTTTTCATCATCATGATGGGTTGGATGGGAAATTTTAAAGGGGAAGTGAAGGGTTAAAAATCCGGCGCTCAAAAAATGCCTCGCCGACTCGATTCTCTATAATGAGGAAAAAATAAATATCAAGATTCCGAGCCATACCCGCCCATCCGCTCCGCGATATGCCTCGTGGCACGCTCCGCGATCGCAAACTTCAGTAGTGGACAAATCCAGCCTATTATACGGGTTGACACCGACCGGTTTTCCAAGCGACTCCTGAAAATTGAGCTGCCGTTGGGTATTGCACCTTCAGTTGAATTTGAATTATGCCTGAGTTAGGCCAATCCTCCTTTCGCCGTCTCCTCCTATCCCGGATTTTGCTGTTGAGCCTTCCGGTTCTCTTAATTGGCGAGTATGTGACCTATCGTAAAGCCCGCTCGGGGTTGCTGGAAACGGCCCGACTCAACTTGACCGAAAGTGCCGTCAAAAAAAGTCAAGATATCGACGAATGGGCCCGTTCCTTGAAGTCGAGTTTGATTCTCGCGGCCCGCAGTTCCGTTGTGCAGTCGGGAGAGCCGGAAAACCTTCAACCTTTTCTCGAACAACTCACCTCTCAGTTTCCATTTATCGTCAACTGCCTGCAACTGACGGACTTGAAAACCAATCAGATCGTGGCGAGTACCTGTGGCGATCGCGCGATCGCCCAGATTCCCACGGACTTGTGGCCCGCTTCCCAACCGCAAAACGCAGCCCTCAATCAATCCCAAGTCTATATCTTCAATGTCGGCTTCCCTGATCTGACCGGAACTTGGGCAATCCCCGGCAACGACACCGAGCCCAACACCGAGGGCGAATCTCCCGTCGAACCCATCCCTCGAACGCAAGACAATAAACTGCGGTTGGTATCCATCGCCCCGATTTATATTTCCGACGGGGAAACCAACCGACTCCGCTACGGGTTGAGTTTGGAATCCTCTCGGATGCTCGGCGGGTACGAGATCCCCAAATCCCTCACCGGCTCGACGGTGATTTTGGATGAGGCGGGAACCATCGTCGCCCACCCCAACCCCGAATCCGTGGGGTTGAATATCGAAGAATACCCGGACTCGCTCCGGCTTCAGAGCCTGCTCGCCAGCGCCCTAGCCGGCCGCAGCAACTTCATCCACCTGTTCTCGTTGGAACAGGACGGGGAAGAATTGCTCGCCGGGTACAACGCCATTCCCAGTCCCATTTCTCAGACACCAGACAGTCAGTGGGTGATCTTGGCCGTCGCCAGTTTGGACGATGCCCTCTCCGGGTTGCGGGATATCAATTCGGTCCTGATCCTGCTGACTCTCAGTTTGATCGTGGCGAGTATCATCGCGGCCCTCTACCTGTCCCGGGATCTGGCCCGCCCCCTGGAAAAGCTCCGGGATTACGCCCAGCGCGTCAACAGCATCGAGTCCCCGTCGCTGATCCCCCAAAATCTCAAAATTCGCGAGGTGGAACAGTTGGCCCGGGCGCTGCGGACGATGGTCGATCGCCTACAGTCCCGGGCGCAGGCTCTGGAGTTTGCCACCCGGGAAGCCCGAGTCGCCAACCAACTCAAGGATGAATTCCTGCGGGTGATCTCCCACGAACTGAGAACCCCGTTGAACGGGATCTTAAATTCCCTGAACTTGATTCGAGAGGGATTTTGCGACGATCGCGACGAGGAAATGGAATATTTGCAGATGGCGAACGATTCCGCCCTGCATTTGTTTAACATCGTCAACGATATTTTGGATATCGCCCTGATCGAAGAGGGCCAGTTGTCTCTGATGCTCGAACCCACCGACTTCAACGAAGTCCTCCAGGAAGCGATCGCCCTGCAAACCCTGGAAATGCAGCAGAAAGGCCTGGATTTGCAAGTGACGCTTTCCCCCGAAACCATCACGGTTCAGGCAGACCGGGACAAACTCAAACAGGTGTTTCTCAACCTCCTCAACAATGCCGTCAAATTCACCAAAAAAGGGAACATCACCGTTTCGAGCCAACTCGAACGCCTCCCCAATGCCCTCACAGGCAATTCATCGAAATCGCCCAGCCCTGCCCCGTTTTTGGAGCGGGTGAGTGTCACCATCGTCGATACCGGAATTGGCATCCTCCCCGAAAAACAACCGCAACTGTTCCAACCTTTCGTGATGGTGGACGGCTCGACGACCCGGGAAGCCGGGGGGGTGGGGTTGGGGTTGGCGATCGCCAACCGCCTCATGGAGATGATGGAAGGCCGCATCGAACTCTACAGCGCCGGCATCAACTGCGGAACTCGAGTGATCGTCTCCATGCCCACCCTTAACACCGCCTTGCCCCCCGCCCAACCCGCCCGCCCCAAACGGAAAACGAAGAAGCGGGTTAAAAAATAATCTTTAAATTTTAGATTTTAGATTTTAGATTTTAGATTTTAGATTCCCTGATTCCCTACTCCCCACTCCTCACCTATTGCCGATCACCTGTTTTTGCTATAAATTAGGGAACAATTGACAACATCCACTAAATTTTCCCCATGACCGAACCGATCGCTCCGGGATGGCACGGCATTCTCAACCTCACTTATGCGCCCCAAAATGGCAAGACTAAAATTGTCGATAAATATGCGCGATCGCCCTTCAAAATACAGCGTCCATTTTATCCCGCCGGCGAGGATATTTGCCAGAGCGTGGCGTTGCACACTGCCGGGGGAATGGTGGGGGGCGATCGCCTTTCTCAAACCCTCCATTTAAAACAAAATTCCCGGGTATTATTCACCACCGCTGCTGCCAGTAAAATTTATCGGAGTGCCGGAAAAACCGCCACCCAAACCGTCGATATTCGCATTGAATCCGGCGCCCATTTTGAATATTTTCCCCGAGAAACGATCCTGTTTAACGGGGCGATTTACCGTCAAGATATGCGGGTGGAGTTGGAACCCGGCGCCACCTGGCTGGGGTGGGAAATTGTCCGGTTCGGCCGTTGGGCCCGGGGGGAACAATTTTTAAACGGGGAGTGGCGATCGCATACGGAAGTTTGGCAAAATGGATCGCCACTGTGGATCGATCGCCAGTGGCTACCGGGCGATCGCGGAATTTTGGAGAGTCCCCACGGCTTGGGCGGATGGCCCGTGGTGGCAACCCTAGTCTGGGTGGGGCAACCCGCTACCGAAGACGCCCTAAATAATGTTAGAATTCTCTGGAATCAACGAGGGGCAAAAGGAGAAGCCGGGGCTACCCAACTTTTATCCGGATTATTGTGTCGCTATCGCGGCCCTTCCACCGGAGATGCGATCGCCTGGTTCACCGAAATTTGGCAACGACTCCGCCCCAATTCTGCGGGACAAAAAATCGCGCCACCCCGAGTCTGGAACGTTTGAAAAATCGGCTGATTGTAGGAGTTGTGAATGCAATTATCACCCCAAGAAAAGGATAAGTTACTCATTTTTACCGCCGCGTTACTCGCCGAACGGCGGAAAGAACGGGGGTTGAAACTGAACTATCCCGAAACCGTCGCCTACCTCTCCACCGCCATTCTGGAAGGCGCGAGGGAGGGCAGAACGGTGGCGGATTTGATGAGTTACGGAACCACATTATTGACCCGCGATGATGTCATGGAAGGGGTGCCAGAAATGGTGGAGGAAGTGCAAGTGGAGGCGACATTTCCGGACGGAACCAAGTTGGTGACGGTACACAACCCAATTCAATAACAATCATTGCAATTGTAGGGGCGAATGGCATTCGCCCATCCGGCCTACCCAAAAAACCGGAGTCTCAACTGTTCTTTATTACAAGTTAATTATGATTCCAGGAGAATTAATCGTAAAACCGGGCGAGATCGAACTCAATGCGGGTCGCCCGACGCTCAATGTCAGCGTAGCAAATGCGGGCGATCGCCCCGTCCAAGTCGGTTCCCACTTTCACTTCTACGAAGTTAATTCTGCCCTGAAATTTGACCGGGAATCGACCCGGGGAATGCGGCTGAATATCCCCGCCGGAACCGCCATCCGCTTTGAACCGGGGGACGAACGGGAAGTGGAATTGGTGGCGATCGCCGGGAGTCGCGAAATCTACGGTTTTAATGGTTTGGTGAACGGGGAATTGGAACCCAAAACGGAAACAGAAAAGCAGAAGAAAAAGGAAAAAGATAAAAAGGGGAAAGCGAAGAAAAAAAATAAGTGATGAAACGGCTTTGCCCCGACCAAGGGGAAAACTGAGAGGGGGTAAAATTATCGTGATCAATTGGGAGTAAAAAATGAGTTATCGGATGGATCGGCAAGCCTACGCGGAAACCTTCGGGCCGACGGTGGGCGATCGCGTGCGACTGGCGGATACGGAATTATTTATCGAAGTCGAACGGGATCTGACAACCTACGGCGACGAGGTAAAATTTGGGGGCGGAAAAGTCATCCGGGACGGGATGGGACAGTCCCCCATTTCTCGGGAAGATGGGGCGGTGGATGTGGTGATTACCAACGCCTTAATTTTGGATTGGTGGGGGATTATAAAAGCCGATGTTGGCATTAAAGACGGCAAAATTTACAAAATTGGTAAAGCTGGAAATCCCTACATTCAAGATAATATCGATATCATTATCGGGCCGTCCACGGAAGCGATCGCGGGGGAAGGAAAGATCCTCACCGCCGGGGGAATTGACAGCCACATTCACTTTATTTGTCCCCAACAAATCGAAACCGCGATCGCCTCTGGAATTACGACGATGATCGGCGGCGGGACGGGGCCGGCGACGGGGACGAACGCCACCACCTGCACCCCCGGATCTTGGAACATTCACCGAATGTTGGAAGCGGCGGAAGCGTTTCCCATGAATTTGGGATTTTTAGGAAAGGGAAATAGTGCCCAACCCCAGGGGTTAGTCGAACAGGTGATGGCAGGGGTGATGGGTTTGAAATTGCACGAAGATTGGGGGACGACTCCGGCGGCGATCGACACCTGTTTGAATGTCGCCGATCGCTACGATATTCAAGTTGCAATTCACACCGACACCCTCAACGAAGCCGGGTTCGTGGAAAACACCATTGCGGCTTTCAAAGATCGGGTGATTCACACCTACCACACGGAAGGGGCCGGCGGCGGACACGCACCGGATATTATCAAAGTTTGCGGCTTGAAAAACGTGCTCCCCTCCTCCACCAATCCCACCCGTCCCTACACGGCAAATACCCTCGAAGAACATTTGGATATGTTGATGGTTTGTCACCACCTCGATCGCAACATTCCCGAGGATGTCGCCTTCGCAGAATCCCGCATCCGCCGGGAGACGATCGCGGCCGAAGACATCCTCCACGACCTCGGCGCTTTCAGCATGATCGCCTCCGATTCCCAAGCGATGGGACGGGTGGGAGAAACCATTATTCGCACTTGGCAAACCGCCCATAAAATGAAGGTGCAACGGGGGCTATTATCATCGCCGGAAAATGAGGGAGAAACCCACGATAATTTCCGCGCCAAACGCTATATTGCCAAGTATACAATCAATCCCGCGATCGCCCACGGAATTGCCGATTCTGTCGGTTCTATCGAAGAAGGAAAACTCGCGGATTTGTGTCTGTGGAAACCCGCCTTTTTCGGGGTAAAACCGGAAATGGTGATCAAAGGTGGTGCGATCGCCTGGTCGCAAATGGGCGACCCCAACGCCAGTATTCCCACCCCCCAACCGATCCACATGAGGCCGATGTTTGGAAGTTTCGGAGGTGCGATCGCGGCCACATCCCTCACCTTCGTTTCCCAAGCCTCTTTGGAAGGTAAAGCTCTGCAAAAACTGGGATTGAAAAAATCTTTAGTTCCGGTTTCAAATACCCGCAATCTAAGCAAATCTGACATGAAATTAAATGAGTTTTTGCCTCAAATGGAAGTCGATCCGGAAACCTACGAAGTGCGGGCGGACGGGGAGTTACTGACCTGCGAACCCGCGACAGTTTTGCCAATGGCACAACGTTATTTTTTGTTTTGATAATAAGAAATTTCGACTCAAAGTCCCCCTTTTGAAGGGGGATTTAGGGGGATCTGCCGGTTTCTGCAAAAGTGTAGATCCCCCCCAGC
>JBNGCR010000123.1:9510-16250 GCA_050045915.1 Limnospira sp. | reverse complement strand
ATCCAGCTTTGGATTACTTAAGAATCTGCGTGGTTTTAACCCGCAGAGTATCAACCTCATTTTCATCGCCGTCTTGCGGGAGGGGTTTGAAACGGTTTTGTTCATCGTGGCGAAGTTTCAACAGGGACTCGCCCCCGCGATCGGGGCCCTGGCTGGAATTGCCGTGGCGGCGGGTTTGGGAGTCCTCCTATTCAAGTGGGGAATCCGCATCGACATCCGCCGATTTTTCCAGGTGATGGGCGTGTTTTTACTGCTGATCGTCTCCGGTTTGGTGATTTCGGCTTTGCGGCATTTCGACGCGGCGGCGGCGTTGCAGGGGGATCTGTGTTGGGCTCAGGCGTCGTGCATTTTGGGGCCGCAGGTTTGGAATTTGCACGAGATTTTACCCGATCGCGAGTTTCCCGGCGTCCTCCTGAAAGCGTTATTCGGCTACCGCGATCGCATTTATTTAATTCAGGCGATCGGCTATCTGTTATTTTTGCTAACGGTGGGCGGCTTCTACTTCCAAAGTCTGACGGGACAAACACCCAAATCCGAGCCTTCAAGGGCGGCGGAGTCTCAAGGATAGCGGGGAGAGCCCTGCGGGCAACCCCGGGCGGGGCCGTTTCATTTTTCATTTTTCATTTTTCATTTTTCACTTTCCCCACACCCCACACCCCACACCCCCTCGCTTCAGCGCTATAACCACAATTGTCGGGTGTCGGGAATTGTAGGGGCCCCTGGCTTGCGCCCTCGGGGAATTGATTCCCAGGCGGTTTGTGCATTCAACTGTTTGCTCAACCCAATCCGAAGGCGGAAAATGCCGCCCAATAGTAGGGGTGAGAGAAGGGATAGTCTTGCATTTTCAAAGTTGCCAAACTGGTTTTTTGGTCGTTAATTTCTTGGGAGTTTTCTTGCCCTTGAATTTGTTCGAGATAAGCCAATAATTCGACTTCGTAGGTTTCGGAAAATTCAGTTTGGGATAAGCTGCGGAGGCGGATTCGGGCTTTTTGCAGGGCTTCGGCGACGCCCAATTCCCGGCGATAGTGATAGTATAATTGGATCAAAATGGCGGTCGAAATTTCTCCGACGCACCACAGGGGAGCGATCGCGGTTGATGCCCCCATGCAGAGAAAGGCACTGGTAAAGTTGAGTAGTTGTTCAGTTTTCGGTGTGGAATTTGAGCCGATCGCTTCCCGCCGAGACAAACACACTTCCAGCAATTTGGGCGATCGCAAACTCAACAAATGTTGCAAAGATATCGACTCTGAAAATAGGTCAATTTGGGAGGATAGGGGAGTATCAGAATTGAATTTAATCCCGTGTCCGCCGTACAAAACCTGTACTTCATTCAGCAGTTTTTGGTAGTGATCGCGACTCAGATTTTCACCTTTTAAATATCGGTCTTCCGAAACCTCGAAACATTCCGCCAACGCCGCACATTCGTAACCCGTCAGGAGGGATTCTGGCCGGGAACTTTCCGCCAATCCCAAACTCGTGTCAGCCGACAGGGTGGGGAGGTGAGAAACCGTTTGAGAACGCCCCTCCCGCACCTGTCTGGACAAATCCAACACCTGAAAACTCGGCGCCATTGTAACCCGGAAGCGATCGCCGAGATAGTCTTCTCCGCCGGAAATCGGCAACGCCACAAACGGACAGCGATGCAAACCCAAATGGGGGAGAATCAACAAGTCTTGAATGCCGTCGAGATGTTCTGAAATCAGGCGATCGAGTTCCAACCGCCGCGATAATTCCGCCAACATTTCCGCCATGCAATCGCGCCAAGACGCAGTTTTTTCGCCCTCCGGTTGCAGCCAATAGTCCGCCAGCCACGCCCCGAAGTTTTCCCGTCCCTGTCCCCGACAGGTGTGCAGGGATATATCCAAAGACTCATTTTCCGCCCAAGGATCGTCCGCAGTCCCCCGCCGCAGGACAAAAACGTGAGTCGCCACCTCCGTAATATAGAAACTCAACAGGGCAGTGACCGAGTTAGAAATTAACGCCGAAATTCGGTCTTTTTCCAGGGGGTCAACCCGCAGTATTCCCGCCAAAACCGGATCGCGATCGCGGATCTTCGCCCACATTCTTTGCTTTTCCGTTTCCAAACCGTTGAGGGTGTAGGTTTCCGCCCGAAAAATAGCGATGTGATTCATGCGAATTCCCGCCGCCGCGAACTGTTTCATTTCCTCCGACTGACGCCGGAAGTGGAGGGTATCCATTTGCTGTTGAAAGCGGTGATAATTGTCCAACAATTCGGTCAGTTCTTGATCCGCCCCGCCGTACTCCCGCGAGAGGAGAGAAACCCACTGTTGGATTCGCGATCGCTCCCCATATTCAAACGCCCGCTCCAACCCGCCGGCATCCTCCGAATTGCCATTAATATAAGCCTGTATGATGCGATCGTAGAGTCCCGTCGCTTCCGCCACAATTTCCGATCGCCGGGGAGAAGTCATCGTACCACTGCAACTCTGTTCCAACGCCTCGATCGCCCGGGAATACCCCTCGATCGCCAACTCCCAATTATCTTGATTAAATCCGATGTCCCCCAGGTGACGTCCGGCCAACAGGCAGTCCATCGGCAACGTCAGAGACGTGGCTTTTTCCAAACTCTCCCGAAAGACTCGAATCGCCTCATCCCACTGTTCCGTAATTTGATAAATTTGGCCGAGATTGTTGACAGCCGTGACTTCCTGGCGGATATCCCCCATTTCCCGAGCGATCGCCAACGCCTGTTGATACTGCTCGACCGCCGCGGCCCAATCTTCTTTCAGTCGGTAAGTATTGCCCAAATTCATAAAGGCGATCGCTTCCCCCTGCGGCGACGGAATTTGTCGCGCTATTTGTAAATGTTGTTGGTAGTAGGCGATCGCTTGGTCGAAATCTCCCTTTAACTGATAGGTGGTGCCGATATTGCTAAGGCTGTTGGCGACCCCGAAATCGTAATTGATGCCGCGGGCAATTTTGAGGGCCTGATGATGGGCGGCGGTGGCGCGATCGAACTGTCCCACCGCTGCATAAGCACTGCCCAAATTGGCGAGAAAATTGGTTTCTCCAAACCGATAGCCGAGTTCCCCCGCTTTTGTCGCCGCCTCTCCGATGTGGGCGATCGCTTCCTCGTGGCGACCCAAAGTCGAATACAATTGGCCGAGGCTGCCCAACACGTTCACTTCCCCGAACCGGTAATTAATTTTTTGGGCAATTTCCAGAGCTTGCCGGTAGCCGAACAGCGCCTGCTCGTGCTGGCCGACGGCATAGCAGACATGGGCGAGGCTGCTGTAGGCGTTAGCCTCTCCCTGGGGATATTGCGTTTTGCGGGCGAGGGCGAGACACTGTTTGTGAGCCTCGATCGCCTGTTCGTACTGTCCCAACGAGTGGTAGACGTTCCCCAACTTGCCCATGCAGTTGATCGCCCCCCGGTAGTTCTGCACCTCCTGATACAGGATCAGAGCCTCTTGCCAGGATTTGAACGCCTCCTGGAACTGGTTGCCTTGAAACTCCTGGATTCCCCGTTTGAACAGTTCTTCCGCCTTCGACTGTTTCTCCGTCACCACCTTCGGATCGAGTTGCGGTTGGGGCGGTTTGGATGCCGGCGTCTGAGTCGAAACGGCGACGGGTTGCTCGGGTTTGGGGGGGGGCGGCGGCGGTGTGGCGGGGCGGTTTTGTTCGATCCAGGTAGCGATGCTTCCCGCCTCTTCAATTTGCGTGGCGAAGTCCGTCAACCGTTCCGCATCTTCCTCGCAGTTGCGTTCGACGAGGGTGGCACAGACTTCGCGAAGGAATGGCACGAACTCCTCGTCCGCCAGGACGCCGAGGTGGGAATCGAGGATTTCGGGAGATTGAGCCTCAGAGTTGATGAGCAGACTGTAGACAATTTCGTAATACGTCTGTTTGATCGTGTTGTCCATTGCGATCGCGATTGAATGTTGGCTTCGGCAGGTTTGGCACCCATCTACCCGGGGTGAGATAGCCCCGCAAAGTCCCGAACTGGAACGACACCCGACCGCCACACCGACAGGTTGCAATCCGGTTTTCTCCCAAAACTGTATACTATTTTCCCCCGCGATCGCCAGTCCGCAACCGCAGGGGGTGGGGAAAATGAAAAATGAAAAGTGAAAAGTGAAAAATGACCGACTCCCTAATACCGACTCCCGACTCCCTAAATTTCCACTAACTGAATTGTTGCGAGTAAAAATAGGCGTAGCGATCGCCTTTTTTCAACAATTCCGCGTGGGTGCCCGACTCGACAATTTTACCGCCCTCCACCACCAAAATCCGGTCGGCGCGGCGCACCGTCGCCAGTCGGTGGGCGATAATAAATACCGTCCGCCCCTGCATCAGCCGTTCTAAAGCCTCCTGGACCAGGGTTTCCGACTCCGAATCCAACGCCGACGTCGCCTCGTCCAAAATCAAAATTCTCGGGTCTAGCAATACCGCCCGGGCGATCGCGATCCGCTGCCGCTGCCCCCCGGAAAGCGTGATTCCCCGTTCCCCCACCTGGGTTTGATAGCCCTCCGGTAGCTGGCTGATGAAGGGGTGGGCGTTGGCGATTTTGGCGGCTTCTTCCACCCGTTCGAGGTCGTAGTCGGCCCGTCCGAAGGCGATATTTTGGGCGATCGTACCGGAAAATAATATCACTTCCTGGGGGACGATGCCGATCTGGCGGCGGAGGCTGGGGAGGGTGACGTCCCGGATGTCGATATCGTCGATGCAGATCTCCCCCAATTGGCGATCGTAAAAGCGGGGAAGGAGGCTGACGATCGTGCTTTTACCGGCCCCCGACGCGCCCACCAAAGCCACCATTTCCCCTGGTTGGACTGAAAGATTAAAATTGTCGAGGACGGGCAGATTGGGCGCGAAATCTCCCGCCCCGGTGCCGGCTTTTTCCCCGAAGCTGGGATAGGTGAAACAGACGTCGCGGTATTCGACCTTTCCCTTGACGTGGGGGAGATCCCGGGCGCCCGGTTTTTCGATAACGGTGGGCCGGATGGCGAACAATTCAAAAATGCGATCGCACGACGCCTGACCCTGTTTGAATTCGCTGTAATTGCTGGTGGTCAAAGAAATCGGATCGATCAACAATGCAACGGCCGTGACGTAGCTGATAAAATCCGTCCCGGTGATGTGACCTTTGGAAATTTGCCACCCCCCCAGAAAGAATAAAAATATCACGCTCATCGCCTCCAAAAAACCGACGACGACGAATTGCAACGCTTTGATTCGTTCGGCCAAAAATCTCGCCCGCCGGTTGTGTTCCGCCTCCAGAGAAAACCGGGACACTTCGTAATCTTCGGCGGCGAACGCCTGCACCAAACGGATGCCGCCGAAAACTTCTGTCAGCAGGGCGGATAAGTTGGAAATGCGGGTTTGGCTGTGGCGGGTAAAATGGAGGAGACGTTCTCCGAACCAGCCGATCAAAACCGCCATCAGGGGTGCGATAATTAAGGTCGCGAGGGTGAGTTGCCAGTTGATATAAACCATGTAGCCAAGGACGACGATCAACTGCAAAATGCAGGGGATGAACTGGTGAAAAAACTTGTTGATCACTTCCCCGACGCGATCGATATCTTCGGTGAGGCGGTAGGCGAGATCCCCCGTTTTTGCCGTTTCAAAATAGCCAACATTCAGCCGGTGCAGGTGGCGGTAAGCCTGCTTTCGCAAGTCGAGGGCGACGGTGAGGGCGGCTTTCGCCATCAGGGTGTCCTGGCCGTATTGTACTGTCCCCCGAATTAGGAATATAATTGCTGCCACCCCCGCCAATTGCGCGATCGCCCCCACGTCCCCCCGGCCGATATACCCCGCCATCCGACCCATCAGCCAAGCCAGCAGCGGCCAAAAGGCGGTGAAGGCAAGGGTGCAGATCAACGCTTTGGCGATCGTCCCGGCCTGGGGGTGGATGTAGGGCAGCAGTTGCCAATAACTGGAGGATTGTTTCAAGGATAATACGGATCTCGATACCACTTTATTAGGTTATCAGGTCTGCGCCCCCGGAAATTGCCAATCTGGAGGTGAAATCGGCGATCGCATGATTCCTGTCGCCTCTTTTTACTCTCCCCCATTCCGTATTGCCTGAACTCGGCGCTATCATTTCCGACCTTTTAAATCTCCAAAAAATTTTGGATTGTCGCCATCAACTGCCGCAGCCTAACCGGTTTGCTGAGGTAATCATTGGCCCCGGCCGCCAGACAGCGATCGCGATCCCCCGCCATCGCCAAAGCCGTCATCGCCACGATTGGGATCTCGGCTAACTTCAAATCGTTGCGGATCTTTTCCATCGCCTCCAAGCCGTCCATTTTCGGCATTTGAATGTCCATCAAAATCAAATTTGGTTCCTGAGTCTGGGTCAAAGCGATCGCCTCCTCCCCGTTTTTCGCCACCACAACGCGATACCCTTTCGCCCCCAAATAACTCGAAATCGTACTCACATTGGCTTCGTTATCTTCAGCTAGTAAAATTAACGGCGATATGGACGGTTGAAGCGGGTCAATTTCTTCCCACATTTCGGGCTGATTTTCCAGTTCCGGAAGTGGCGAAGCGATCGCATCGCAGGGCAGGTCTACCGTAAAACAACTACCCGCCCCCACTTCGCTCGTCAGCCCCACTTCTCCCCCGTGAAGTTCCACGATACGTTTCACCAAAGCCAAGCCCAAACCCGTTCCCACATTAGTGCGATTCAAGGCGTTGTCGATTTGAACGAAAGGCCGGAACAGTTTTTTAATATCCTCCGGCGCGATACCGATGCCCGTGTCCGCCACCGAAATTCG
>JBNGCR010000123.1:0-9410 GCA_050045915.1 Limnospira sp. | reverse complement strand
GTTTTTTAATATCCTCCGGCGCGATACCGATGCCCGTGTCCGCCACCGAAATTCGTTTGACCACCGGCGGATTCAGGGGTTTGGTCATGTAATCCACCGCCCCCAACTCGAAGCCCCTGGTTTCATTGCCCACTTCGCCGAGGGCGGTCACGAAAATCACGGGAATTTCCCGAGTCTCGGGATTTGCTTTCAACCGGCGGCACACCTCGTACCCGTCTATTTCAGGCATGACCACATCCAAGACGATCAAATCCGGCACGGGTTCTTTAGCCGCCAATTGCAACGCTTTCTCCCCCGCCGTAGCGGCGATGACCGCATAATCATCCTTCAAGATCTGCATCAGCACTTGCAAGTTGTCGGGGCTGTCATCGACGATCAAAATTTTGGATTTCATCAAATAATCTCCGAGAAACCCCCACCTCGGTACAAGTGGGGGAGGTGATTCACCATTATTAATTGGCAGTCGGGATGGGAAGCATCAATTTACCTTAGAATTATCTAATAATTTTCTAACGTTTTTTTGAGATCTCGCAGTAAATTTTCAGCTCCGTCGGTGTCAAATTCCGCCAGCCGTTGTGCGATCGCCTCCGCCCGATCGCGGAGTGGCGTGTCTCCAGCTCGTCGTCGGAGGGTTTCCAAACGGGCGGTCGCCTCCCCCAAATCCACTTCCAGCAGCCCAATGATATCAGCAATAATTTGAGCGATCGCCGCGACATCGAGAGGCGGCGCAGCAGACTCAGGCTCAGACTCGGGTTCGCCCCACTCAACCAGCAGGGCGTCGATGCCATCCATCACTTCTGCGAGATCTCGGCTCAAATCCCCGATCGGCGAGGTTTGGGATATTTCCCGCCGCAACTCCCGCTCCAGGCGATCGGCCGACCGGTAGAGGCCGTCAGCCCCGATATTCCCCGCCGCCCCTTTCAGACTGTGCACCCCATTGAACGCCACGGCGCGATCGCCCTTTTCCATCGCCGCCCGAATCTCCGACGCGGACTCTGCGTGGACGGTGCGGAACCGACACAGCAGCCGCCGGTAAGCCGCCAAATTGCCCCCGATGCGGGAGATCCCCAGCTCCACATTCAAACCGGGCTTCGACGACACCGCCGCCGCAGGAGATTCAAGTCGCCCCGCCGTCAGGGCGGGTCGGGAATCCCGGTGAGTCGGGACAATCCACTTCGCCAGCACCCCGTACAACTCCGGGGGTTCAATCGGCTTGGAAACATGGTCATTCATCCCCGCCTCCAGACTTTTGGCGCGGTCTGTACTCATGGCGTGGGCAGTCATGGCCACGATCGGCACCGTGGCGAACCGCTCCGTTTCCACCTCCCCCATCGCCGCCAGGGAGCGGATCTTCCGCGTCGCCGTCCGCCCATCCATTTTCGGCATCCGCACGTCCATCAAAATCAAATCGTAACTCGACGATCGCACCTTCTCGATCGCCTCCAATCCGTTCCAAGCCACATCCACATCCATCCCTGCCGCCGCCAACAACTCCACGGCGATCTGTTGGTTGACCTCGTTATCTTCCACCAGCAAAATCCGGGCATCCCGAATGGCAGACAACATTTCCGGTTCCACCGCCGGCCGCTTCCTTTGCTTCTGAGTGACAACCCCGTAACCGAAAACCTGCAAAATCGAATCAAACAGCCGAGAGCGGTCGATCGGTTTCGGCAGTACCATATCAATACCCACTTCCGCCGCCAACTGCCAGATATCCTGCCGGTGGTAAGCCGTCACCATCAAGATGTGGGGGATGTGAGAGAGTCGGGGGTCGGCCTTGATTTGTCGGCTCGTCTCGATGCCGTCAAGGGTCGGCATACACCAGTCCATCAACACCAATTCAAAGGGGTCCTCCGGTGGCGCGAGCCGCAACAGTTCCAGGGCATCCGACCCGGAAGAAGTGGACGTGACCCGCAGCGAGAAGGACTCCAAGATTTCCGTCAAAATCTCTCGCACCTGGGGATTGTCATCGACCACCAGGGATTTGAGATCCCCCAAGTCGGGAACAGGAGCCTGTCCGGAACGAGTATTCACATCACAGAGGTAGCCGAATTGGATTTGAAAGTCAAACGTACTGCCCCGGCCCAGTTCGCTCTCCACGCAGATTTCGCCCCCCATCAAATTCACCAGGCGCTTGCAAATCGCCAGCCCCAATCCGGTGCCGCTATATTTTCGGGTGGTGGAAGTATCCGCCTGGGTGAAAGCTTCAAACAGGCTTGACCTTTGGGACGGACTCAGGCCGATGCCGGTATCCCGAACTGTAAATTTGAGCCTCACCATCCCTTCGGTGCGGTTGAGGGTTTCCACGGACACCAGCACACTGCCCTCGGGGGTAAATTTGACGGCGTTACCCGTCAGGTTCATCAGCACCTGGGACAGGCGCAGGGAATCCCCGATCAAGATCGGCGGCACGTCATCCCCGGTGCGAAAGATCAGTTCGATGCCCTTTTCGACGGCTTTGAGGGCGAGGATATTGGAGATGTTGTTGAGAATTTCGTCGAGTTCAAAGGGGGCCGACTCCAATTCCAGCTTCCCGGCTTCGATTTTGGAGAAGTCGAGGATATCGTTGATGATTTGCAGGAGGGATTGGGCAGAAATCTCGATTTTGCTGAGGTAGTCGGCCTGTAGGGGGCTGAGGTCGGTTTTCAGCGCCAAATAGGTCAGCCCCAGGATGGCGTTCATGGGGGTGCGGATCTCGTGGCTCATCAGGGCTAGAAATTCGCTCTTGGCGCGGTTGGCGTATTCTGCTGCCTCCAGGGCTTCCTGCAACTGCCGTTCGGCTAATTTGCGTTGGGTCACGTCCTGCACTGTGCCGACGAATTGGGCGACGTTTCCGGCGGCGTCGAACAGGGGTTCCCCCCGGGCGACGATATCGATCCAGATGCCGTCCCCGCGGCGGATGCGAGCTTCGAGGTCGTAGGCGCTTGCGGATGCGATCGCCCCCTCGATGGCGGTTTCGTGAATTGGGCGATCGTCGGGGTGGAACAGTTGGGAGATCGCCTCCAATGAGGGGGCTTCCGTCTTCGGTTGCAGCCCGAAGATGCGGAACGTTTCTTCCGACCAAGTGACCCGGCCGCTGGCCACCTCCAATTCCCAACTGCCCAGTTGGCCGATGCGCTGGGCCGTCCGCAGGTGGGCTTCCCGCTTGAGCCGGGTTTCTTCGGCCCGCTTGCGATCGCTGATGTCGTAGTTGATGCCGATCATCCGCTCGGGGTTGCCGTTTGAGTCCCGGTTCACCAGGGCGTAGCCCTTGATGTGGCGCACGCCGCCGCCGGGGAGAATCACCCGAAATTCGGGGTCGTAGTCTTTTTCCCCCCCCAGGGCCTCGGCGATCGCCCTCTCGGCCGAAAGGCGGTCGTCGGGGTGGACGCGATCGGCCCAGGCGTCGTAAATGTTGCCGAATTCTTCCGGGGCGACGCCGTAGAGTTCGTACATCCGATCGTCCCAGGTGAGGGTGTTGTGGGTCACGTCCCAATCCCAGATTCCGATCGCCCCGGATTTGATCGCCAGTTCCAGGCGATCGGAGAGGTGGCGGAGTTGCTCTCGGGACTCTTGCAGTTTGGCGGTGCGGCTCTCGACCCGGTTTTCGAGTTCCCGGTTGAGCCGTTCTAGGGTGAGTTCGGCCCGCCTGCGTTCACGAAGTGCAGCTTGCTGTTCGCTGATATCCGTCACCGTTCCCAAGTAGCCGACGACTTCCCCCCCTTCGTTGACTTCGGGGACGCACTGGCCGTAGACCCAGGTTATTTTTCCATCGCTCCGCAGAAACCGATATTCGAGTTGGAAGAGGCGGTTTTCTGCGACCGATCGGTTCCACTCGGCGGCTACGCGATCGCGATCCTCGGGGTGCAAGCTCTCTTCCCACCGGCGTCCCCGGGCGGTTTCCGGGGTCAAACCCAGCATCTCGCAGCAGCGATCGTTGATGTAGGTGCAAAATCCTCCCGCGTCGGTCTGAAAGATGCCCACGGGGCTGGCGGCGACCAGGGAGGCGTAGCGACGTTCGCTCTCCCGCAGTTTGATTTCGGCTTTCTGCCGTTCGGCTAGTTCGTTGCGGGCCGTTTCGTAGGCCGTCGCCTGACCGATGGCGATCGCCACCTGGGTCGAGATTTGCCGCAGCAGTTCGATGTCTTCGGGTTGCCATTGCCGGGGTCGGTTCCGGTGACTGGCGATCGTCAGCCCCCACAACTGCCCGTCCACCACCACCGGCGCCATCAGCTTGGCGCGGATGTCGAAGCTCAACAGCATTTCCTGGTGGCACCGGGTCATCGACGATTCGTAGATGTCGTTGACGACGCGAATTTGACCTTGCCGGTAGGGTTCGATCCATTCCGAGGTGACGCAGGGATCGTGTACTTCGGTATGCAGGACGCTTTTTCCCCCTTCCGAGATGGCTTCGGCAACGACGATGCCACTCAGGTCGGGGCGGAACTGGTAAATGATGACGCGATCGCACGCCAGGGCCTCTGTGAGCCCCTCCACGGTGGCATCCAAAATGGTCGGCAAGTCCAGGGAGGCGCGGATTTGGGTGGCGATCTGGGACATCAGCCGTTCCCGCCGCGCCAGGGTTTGCAGTTCCCGGGTCCGTTCGGCGACCTTTTGTTCCAGGGTGCTGTTGAGAGCCAGGGCTCTTTGGTAGAGTTCGCTCTGTTGGATGGTGACGGCTACCTGCACGGACAATTGCTGGAGGAGGCGGATGTCGGCTTCCCCCCACTCCCGCGGCCCGTCGCACTGGTGGACGATCAGCAACCCCCACAGGTAGGCCAGCGGCGCGTCGGGCAGCAGGATCGGCACCACCAGGTTGGCTCGCACCTGGAACCGCTCCAGCATTTCCCGGTGGCAGGGGTTCAGCTCGGCGGCGTAAATGTCCGCCGTGGCCAGGGTCTTGCCCTCCCGGTAGGGGTTGGCGATATCCGGGGATTGAAAGCAGGGTTCGGTGATTTGGGTATTCAGGCAGGGGGGATATTCGGGGACGGTGGACTCCGCGACGATCGCTCCGCCCAGATCCGGCTCGAACCGGTACGCGATCGCGCGATCGACTCTCAACAGTTCCCGCACCTGTCGGATGGCGGTCTTTAAAATATCGTTTAATTGAGCCGGCATTGGCGGTTCGGGTCTTCTCCTGCCATCAATAGGACGCGGTGGCTTGCAATAAAGCGATCGCCCCCACCATAATCTGATGTTCCAACACTTGAATGCGACGGTGCAGGGTTTCCGGGGTGTCGTCGGGGGCGACGGGAACCGCAGCCTGCATCACAATCGGCCCGCGATCGACTTCTAACTCGACGAAGTGCACCGTACACCCCGTTATTTTAACACCGGCTTCTAAAGCCTGTTCGACGCCCCGGATGCCCGGAAAACTCGGCAATATCGCCGGGTGCAGGTTGATCATTTTGTGGGGAAACGCCTCCACCAAAACCCGGGTGGCAATCCGCATCCATCCCGCAAATACGATTAAATCCAAATCGTATTGATTTAAAACCTTGACCACTTCTGCGTCGAAGGTTTCCCGGGTTGCGTATTCCCGATGGTTGACGAGGATGGCGGGGACGTCGAATTTCTCCGCCCTGCGGATCACTCCGGCTTTGGGATTATTGTAAATTAGAATTTCAATCTCGGCGTTGAGCTTTCCGTCCCCGATCGTGCGGGCGATCGCTTCAAAGTTGCTCCCGGTTCCGGAAGCTAAAACCCCCAACTTGAGGGGTTCCCCCGGCACGAAGAGTGGCGAGGGCACCGGCGGAGAAATCAGGTGGGATGCGGTATCAACGGGGGTTGGATGGAGGTTCATGAACTCAAACGGTTGATGGGATCGCTTAAATCGTCTGTTTGAATTATCGCAGCTATCTCCGATCGCGTCACGCGATCGCTCCTATCGCCCCTGCTGATAATATTGCAGCACCTGCTGGGTGTAATCCGCCGTCTGGGGCGCGTTGTACTGGTTCGGGTCCCCCGTCATCCACCACGCCGCCGCCCGACGCACCGCTACCGTCTCGTCATTGCCACTGTTGGCATATTCTTCTTCCAGGATATCTTCCATCACGCACCCTAACACCTGGCGAGCTCTGGCCTCGTCCGCCTCGAACTGGGCGGGGGTCAGTTCCTCGCCGATGCAGAGTCTCGACCATCTGGGGATATTCTCCGGTTTGATCTGCCAGTCGCTGTAGAGTCCGTCATTTGCTGTCCCCGTCTGCGGTGCCGCCCGCCGCAGGGCCTCCACCAGCGCCCTCACTTGGGCGTCGGAAACCTGGGCGAAGGCCGGAGTCGCCCAAAGTACGGCAGTTGCCATCAATCCCAATACGGTTCGCATTATTCACCCCGATCGCAACTTGACAATGATATTGAATTACGATAGCGGGTTTGGGTGCGATCGGCCTCTATCTGAAGGCGGTGGCGGGATGTCTCTTTACTGCTGGCACCGGGGACAAAAATGGGCCGATCGCCCCGCCAATTTGAGGCGTTGAATGGGAGTGTCGCAAACCCGGCAGGGTTCCCCCTCGCGGTTGTAGACCCAGGCGCGACCGCCGTAGTTGCCGTTGACCCCTTCCACGTTGAGAAAATTGCGGATGGTGGTTCCGCCGGCGGCGATCGCATCTTTCAAAACCCGGACGATCTGGGGGTGCAGGATTTCGATCTGTGCGGACGTCACCTGACAACTGGGGGTGGCGGGTCGAATTCCCGACAAAAATAGGGCTTCGTCGGCGTAGATATTCCCCAACCCGGCGATCAGGGATTGGTCGAGGAGGGCGGTTTTGATGGGACGCCGCGATCGCCGCAGCCGGTTGGCTATATACTGGGGTGAAAAGTCTTCGCTCAGGGGTTCGGGTCCTAACTCCCGCAACCCGGAAATCACATCTGCGGCGATCGTATCGGGGGGCACCCACCACATTTTGCCGAAGGTGCGCTGATCGACGAACCGCAGTTCCGATCCCCCCGCAAAGAAGAGGCGGACGCGGGTATGTTTGTGGAGGGGTTCCTCCGAGGTCAGCCACAGCAGTTGTCCGGTCATCCGCAGGTGGACACCCAGCCAACCGGCTTCGGCGGTTTGGGTTTCAATTCTGGGGGTTTCGATGGTCGGATCGGGTTGGTAGCCAGGTGGGGCGAGTCGGGCCAGCAGGTATTTTCCCCGCCGATACCAGCGGGCGATCGCGACATTTTGCAGCCCTGAAATGAACTCGGACGCAGAAAGCGGGTGGGCGATCGTGCGAGTCAACAGCACGTCCCCACCCACGATATTTTGGTCGAGGGTCGTCTGATTCAGACCCTCCTTGACGGTTTCAACTTCAGGTAACTCCGGCATCGAACCGAGTCATCAATTGAGAGCGATCGTCGGGCCTACTTCTTCTTAGCCGGGGCGGCGACTTCAATCAACTCGTCTTCTGCAAAGTTATTGGTATTGATACCGCCATCGACGCCGGAGTAGGTGTTGTAGTTCACTTTGTCAAAGCGAACGATGACCGGATAGCGAATTCCGCTTTGATCGACGGAAACGACGGTTCCAACTTCTTGATACCAGTAGGACTCTTTCCGCAGGATGCGAACTTTAGAACCACGTTGAACCATGGGCTTCTTTTCCTCTGTAATGTAAAAACGGATAAAAGCGTGTGGCATTCCCCGCCCGCAAGGGACGGGGATTCTTGCTTCACCGGGAGCCGGAGTTTTACGACGTCCGGGTCGTAGCCTAGCCCTCCACAAGCTTTCACGGCCTGCCCGACCGTGAGTTTGAGTTTAATTAATCTACAGCCTACTACTGGATCTGCGTTCTGGTTCACCCGATTCTTTTAAGTTTTATTGCTAATTGATCCACTCGACCCGGACGAAGTGCGCCGGACGTTCCCACCCGTCCCGGGTTGCGCTCACTTCCACCACCCGCAAGTTGAACGGAATGGCGGTGGTGACGTATCGCTGGGCCAACTGTCCCAAATCGGGACTCAACTGGGTCGCCACCGCCGCGGCTATTCCGAGTCCCAGCAGTTGTTCGACGGGGCCTTTCGGCAACAGCCAGCTCATCCCCACGGCCAGCCCCCCCGCCATCAACATTCCCACGGATAGATTCGTCCCGCAGCGGGGGTGGACTGCTAGATCCCACTCCCCCCGGGTGAGGCGGTGGAGGGCAATTTGTACGGCCCGCTGCAGTCGTTCCGAGTTGACCGGCCCGTAGAGGTAAAATCCGGTTTCGGTGGACATTCCCCCCAGGCGATCGCCCGGAGAGTCGCCATTTCCGTCCCCCGCCATTTCGTCGAGCACCCAGACGGTAGCGTGTTCGAGGGCGTGTACCTGGCGGATAGTCAGCACTTCTTTCAATCCGGAAATAAATCCCAGGCGATCGAGAAGCTCCCGATCCTGGCTGGGGTCGGCAACAAACTCGAAAGGAAAGGAACTGGAATTGGAGGCAGAAGTTGCAGAAGATGTCATGGGAATCCGGGGAGAAGTGGTGAATAATTGATAATTATCAATTTTCAATGATCAATTATCAATTGTCCTGTCGCTGGCCGTTGCGGAAGGTTCCGGGAAAGCGCTGGCCGCCGGGGTCGATCAGCACGCCCTGACCGTGGGGGATACCGCCCCGAAATTCGCCCTCATAGCGAAATCCGTTGGGGAAGGTACAACTTCCCTTGCCGTCGAGTTCTTGGTTGAAGAACTCTCCCTGACAGCGGGTGCCCTCGGTGCGGGTGAAGGTACCCTGGCCGAAGGGTCCGCCGGCAAAGAATTCGCCGTTGAAGCGATCGCCGTTTTCGTAAATAAACTGTCCGCTGCCGTGGGGTTGGCTGCTGGTCGTACCGCTACCAATTTCGGTGACGAGTCGGAATTCGCCGACGTAGCGATCGCCGTTGGGGAAAATGACGGTTCCCTGGGTGATATTGCCATCCTGGAACACTCCCACCACCCGGGAATCGTCCGAGAAGATGAACACCCCCTGACCGTTGGGGAGGCCGTTGCGAAATTCGCCCTCGTAGCGATCGCGGTTGGCGTAAACGTAGACTCCCCGTCCTTCGGGCCTACCATTGACAAAGCTGCCCTTGTAGTTGTCGCCCCCTTCGTAGTTACATTTCACCTGTCCGGTGGGAAGTTGCCCCTCGCACACGGGGGGACGTGTTCCCTCGTCCTGGGCGACAACCGGTAGCGGACGACCGAAGGAAAGGGTTCCCACACAGGCGATCGTTGCCACGGCGGCAAAACTCAATTTTTTTGGCATGGAATGAAACATGACACTGACCCGTCGCGCATTTGGAGTTCGATTCATGCCCGACCCCCCAAAATTCGGAATGGTGAGGGATCATTGCCCTCAAGAGCGATTGCGAAGCCGGTCGGAGCTGGGGGGCATCACAATCATGTTGGCATCTTCCCCTGGGGGTAGGCTGGTTTCACCCACCATTTTAGCGATCTCGATCCCGTTCTGCTCGAAAATGACGACTGGA
>JBNGCR010000122.1:9944-16268 GCA_050045915.1 Limnospira sp. | reverse complement strand
GTTCCAACTCTTCTTGCGTCGAATGCAACTGGGACTGATAACGCATCACGTCCCACTGAGTTTGGCTGAGTTGGGATTTGGCTTGTTCTAGCTCTTGCTGGGTGAGAGTTAATTGGGATTGTAGTGGCGTAATTTTTTGATGGGATTCCTTTAAAATTGACTCGGTTTTCTGTAACTGAGCTTGCGATTTTTCCAGCACTTCTTCAGTTTCGTGTAACTGAGTCCGGAACTGCTCCACCAGCGATTCTGCTTTCTGAAGCTGAGACTGGGTTTGTTCGAGTTCATCCCGGCTCGGACTTTGTTCCAGTTCTGCTTTTAAAGATTTGTTTTCGGCTTCTACTCGACGAGAATGGGCCCAGTCGCGAAAAGCCCAAACGGAGTAAGGGGAAGACTTGATCCGATCGTTCCAGGACAGATCGGGCGTTTTCTCCGGATGCCATCCTCGCCCTTCGAGTTCCTGATACATTTCGATCGCTTCGGGGAAATAATGATCGATCAGACTCGGACGGTGCCCATCTTGAGAGAGGTTGCTTTGGATGAGAGATGGATCGTAAATTGCCGGTGAGGGATGGCTCAAATCGGTTTTGAATTGATGATTGATTTCTTCTATATATGCCGTTTGATGACCGACAATGGTTTGGAGATTTGCCAGAACACAGCGATCTGTATGTTGATTATAAAATTCCAAAACTTTTTGATTATAAAATAACCAATATTTGACCGCAAGATCTGGCTGCTCTTGAAAAATTTCGTCTCCGCGTCGATAGAGGGAATCAATCACTTCCCAAGGAGAACGGTAAATCAATAAAAACTTTGATTCGGGCAGCAAGTCAGCCCAAAATTTTAATAGGAGTGTCGTCCGAGGTTCTTTCCATCCCCAAATCTGACTGACTGAATTTTGTTCGACAATTTGGTTTGCTTTTTCGAGTAATTCATCGGGAACTTCAATGGTTTCTTGCAAGGTCCAACCATCGATATTCACCCCCTGCGATCGCAAAACGTCGAGGTGAAACTCAAAAAAGTCGAGATTTTCAAAATAACCTTTGGGATTGAATTCTGTTGACGGCATCAACCGCCGCCCGATATGCAATCCCGCACTTTGGAGCAGCGATGCCACTAGGGACGTTCCGGAACGATGCATTCCGGTAATAATTAAAACTTTTTGGTCACTCTTTAAGTTCTGCATTACAAAAAGTTGCGATTTGATTGTGTCCGAGTCTGTATGTATAGGTTTAAGTTTAGGATTGTAGTCAGTTTACCATAAAGTCTGAATATTATTTAAAATTTCTAAAAAAGCGATCCGCTCTTTATTTAAACTGTGTTCGGTGGCGGTTTGGCGAGCGGCAGTCCGCATCAACCGACTTTGAACGGGAGACAATTTGAGAGCCTCGCAAGTGGCATTCAATATCCCTTCCACAGTATACTCCGGACGGATACAATTGTAACCCGGGAGGCAAAACGACCGATTTCCGATACAATCCGGACAGATCGTCAGGGTTCCCAAGGCCATTCCTTCCAGGGCGGGCAGATAAAATCCCTCTCCCTCCGGTCGGTTGGGTAGGAACACGGTGATTTTAGCACGGTTGAGGTACTTTAGATAATCCGATCGCGGCAATTGAGATTGTAGCAGTTGAACCCCATACCCCATCGCTTGCAGCCGTTGTCGCAGTTGTTCCCCCAGTTGGGGTTCCTTGAGGGCAGCAATCAAAATTTCCACCTCTCGCTCCGAATCCGGGGCGGGTTCGGGGAAGCCGTGTCGGTCCAGGCCGTTGGGGATGACAAACACCGGACCGTTGACCTGACGAGATTCGGCCAGGTAGGTTCCCACTTCCGGACTGACGCAGATGCGGATGGCTTTGTGGCGGAGAAAGGGATAGCGGGGGTTGTCGGGGTAGGCGTGGCGGACGTGTTGGATGAGGTTGATAATCGGGACGGGTGAATTTTGGCGTCGGGTTTCATCCAATAATAACCAGTCCAAACCTTCCATAAAAATAATGTCTGGCTGGGATAGAGGTTCGGATAATATCAGGTCTTTTTGGGTATTAAACCAGGGATTATCGGCCTTGATCGCACTCTGGGGCGAAAAATAAATCTGCGGTTGGTAGCTTTCCGAGTGGAGGACGTGATTGAAATAGTCCCAAACTTTTAAATGCCCTCCGGTCAAGCCGCCGTAATCTCGATAAAATAGGACGGATTTGCGGGGTAAATCATCGGATGGGGAAGCGACGACGGGGACACTCAAGCCCTGCATTTGGGCTTCCATTTGTTGCAGCCAAGATTGCGATCGCTCCAACTCCGAGTCGATCTGGTTTAATTTTTTGCGATCGAAGTCCATAATGCCTGTAAAATTGGGTGAGAGTTTCAACCTTTACCGAAGGCGAGGGGAACATCCGACGGGATGGAATCCGTCTGGAGACTTCAAGATCCGTTGTCTCCTTTCCGATCGCAGCCATCCCTCTATTCTACCCGAGAATCTCCCCCTGTCTCAACTTAATTGAATGCAAAATACAATCGACAAAAACATGAGCGTCAGTTCTTTCGACACGGCCAACCAACTGCTACGAAACGGTCAATTTGAGGAGGCGATCGCGACTTACAATCAGGCGATCGCGGAAAATCCCAAATCGGCTTGGTTTTACCACAACCTCGGAGAGGCCCTATCCAAGCAGGGGCAGTTGGATGAGGCGATCGCGGCCTATCGGCAAGCGACCGAACTCAATCCGACTTCCGCCTGGTCTTACGACCGTTTGGGGACCCTCCTCGACCGTCAGGGCCACCTCAACGAGGCGGTCGCCTGTTTCCGGAAAGCGATCGAATTATATCCGAATTTTTACGAGTTCTACAACAATTTGGGTTCGGTTCTCATGAAAGGGGCGAATCTGGAGGAAGCGATCGCCCTGTTTCAAAAGGGAATCGAGTTAAAATCCGACGATGCGGAACTGTATCACAATTTGGGGCTGGCTTTTGAGCAACAGCAGCAGACGGACGAGGCTGTTTCGGCTTACCGTCGGGCTCTCGAATTGAATCCTTACTGGCCCGATTGTCACCTGAGTTTGGGTCGCAGTTTGGAACACTCGGGCCAAGTCGAAGATGCGATCGCCTGCTATCGTCGGGCTTACGAACTCGACCCCAATTTGGCGGAAGCCCTGCGACAGTTGCAAATGATTTTAGAACAACAGGAACGCTGGGATGAACTCGCAATCCTTTACCGTCGGACTTGTAGCATCAATCCCGATGCGGCGGAAGCCCACGAACAGTTGGGGAGGACTTTAACCAAAACCCAGCAGTGGCAGGAAGCGATCGAGAGTTATCAGCGGGCCGGCGAATTGAACCCCAATTCGGCAGAGATTTTTCAGGAGTTGGGAAAAATTCTAACCTACTTAAATCGATGGGAAGCGGCAGTCGAGGCGTTTCAAAAAGCGATCGAACTCGATTCTAACTCCGCTCTTTTGTACCATCAATTCGGGCAAGCGTTGGCAAAATCCGAACGCTGGGAAGAGGCGATCGCGGCGTTCCGGCGGGCTTCTGAATTGCATCCCACATCGGCTCCCGTCTATTTTGATCTCGGACAAGCTCTGGCTCACATTTATCAGTGGGAAGAGGCGATCGCAATTGATCGCAAAGCGTTGGATTTGCATCCGGAAAATGCGATCGAGATTGAAACTCACCTACAACAAGTTCAGGATAAACAGCGTCGCCTCGAAGACGCGATCGCGACCTATCAACAAAGCAACGATTTCGATCCCAATTCCTTCGAGTCCTATCAAAATTTCGGACAGTTTCTCAGAAGTAAAGGACAGGTGGAAGAAGCGATCGCAGCGTTCCGAAAGGCTTCCTCTCTCAACCCTCAGTCGGCTGTCGCTTTTCATCAGTTGGGTTACACCCTGGCAACTGTTAGCCGGTGGCAGGATGCGATCGCAGCCTATCAAATTGCCGCTCAACTCAACCCTCACTCCCCCCACGTTCAATACCACATCGGGGAAGCCTTGGTTCAGGAGGGGCGGTTGGATGAGGCGATCGCCCACTATCAGCGATCGATTACGATCGACCCGGAATTTGAGGAGGGTTACGATGCTTTAAAACAGGCGATCGCAAAAAAAAAAGTTAGCCAATAAAACCGACCCCATTTCTCACTATCGGAATTTGCTCCGAGACAGTCCCAACAATCCTGACATCCATCAGGAGTTGGGACAACTTTTGCATCGCGAGGGTCAAACGAAAGAGGCGATCGCTCATTATCAAAAGGCGATGGAACTGCGGGGAGAACCGATTCACCTGTGGTATTATCGCAATTTGGGAGAGGCGATGATTCGGAATGAAAACCCTAATTTAAATGGGCATAATATCGTCGAGTCTCAGTTGTAAATTCGGGAACAGATAAGAAGCGATCGGCTCTCCCAAGCGATATTGCTGCTGTTGATCAATACCATCCACCAACTGGCAGACTGTCAAAGTTGGTTGTTTAGGATTGCCGATAAATTGCAAGCCACTCCCGAGGGCGCAAGCCAGGGGCCCCTACCAGCAAAAATCATCGGTCGATGATTGGGGAGGTTTTGCGGTCAAAAAATCGGTTCTGATATCAGTGGTGGAGATAAAGTGTCAGTCATCGGTATTATTAAAATAGACATTTTTTCGTGTGAAACCTAACATCAACAAATTTTAGCATGACTGACTTTTGATTGAGTTATCATGTCTTCGGTTATCCCCAAATTTTGCCAACTTTGGATGTCGAAAGAATAGCCATATTCTCTGGAAATATTGATAAACCGTTCCCGGAAATTATTGATCGTTTCTTGGGGACTGTAAGGGCTGTAATTTCGGGATTTTTCGAGCAATTGACGCATCCGATCGCCCTCTCCGGTATGATACGCCAAACAAGCCAGCCAAACCGAAACTTGATAACGGGCGAGGGCTTCTAGGGGACGCATCCAATCCCGCAGGGTGGGGCGAGAAAAGTAATGATCTATCAGTTGATTTGCTTCCGTAGATGGTTTTGCGATCGCACCCCATTCGACATTATTACCGGTACAATCTAGGGTGATATTTTCCAAACAAATTCCCGCCGCCCCGCGAGAGGATAAATTGAGCAATAAATCCAAAGTTGCCGCGTGGGGAGAGAGGCGAGAATCAAATCCTCCCCACCGTTGAACCCAAGAACGCCGCCATAAAATTGCCCCGGTTTGAATCAGTCGCCACAGGTTCGGCAACATCCAGATATGAACGCCGTGCAAACCTTCCCGACCTGTTAAAATGGGGATCAGAGCGTGCCACGGTTGGATTTCTGAATCGCCAGTTTTCCAACCCGAAAATACCATTTCAAGGGAACCCGCCCGCCTTTCAAAACAGTCAACTTGTCGAGACAGGCTATTGGGTAATAAAATAGAATCTGCATCTATAAATAGTACAAATTCTCCCCGAGCAATTTCTAACCCTTGATTTCTGGCGGATATGATGTCGGCGTTGCTTTGGCGGATGTATCGGACGGAATTATGATAAGATTTGATCAGTTCTGGAGTCTTGTCGGTGGAATTGCGATCGCTGACAATAATTTCTATGTTGTCGTAATTTTGATTTAAAATACTGGCGATCGCACGAGATAAACTTTCGGCTTGATTGTGAGTACAAATAATAACACTAACTCGGGGATTTTCAGCCACCGCAGCCGGTATTAAATAATGGGTCGCATCGGCACTACTCCCGGCAAAATGCCCCCGCAATAGGGTTTGATTTTGCTGGGCTTCCGTTCCGTGAAATGCTTCGAGTCGGTTGCCCGGAAGATGTCCGTAATCGTGATTTTGGTGAATAATGGTAATGGTTTGGCTGGCATTAATCACCGGATAGCCACGTTTGAGAGCTTCCCCCACCATCCAGTTATCCCACCCCGGACGACCGATCGCAAATTCGGGAAGTAGGCGAAACAGAGGTTTCGGAAATACGAAGTAATCCAAAGCACCCACGCCGCTGAAAATTCCGGCCTTCTGGATGCGATCGCGTAACTTTTTTTCCCAGTCTTGATGATTATAATTAATCCGTTCAAAAATATCCAAATTCCAACGTCGTCCCACCATCAAAAATTGGGTATTTTGGGCGAAAACCTGCTGAACCGTCGGCAGAAAATCGCCCGTCAGAATAATATCTGAATTGACATAAGTGAGAATCGGATTAGAAGCGTGATGGTGGACTCGGGTAAAAATATCATTCAGTAAAGGTGTCCCCCGTTGGTTGACTTTGACATCGGGGATATGTTTGAGATTAAATTCTCGGGCAATTTCCCCAACTCCTGCATCGTTTCCCAATAAGATAATTTCGGGTTTGGGTTTTAAT
>JBNGCR010000122.1:0-9844 GCA_050045915.1 Limnospira sp. | reverse complement strand
GCGATCGCAGTTGTTCCCGTTCCGACTGGGATTGTTCCAATTCCTTCTGATTCTGCTGTAATTGCGATCGCAGTTGTTCCCGTTCCGACTGGGATTGTTCCAATTCCTTCTGATTCTGTTTGAGTTGAAGGTGAGATCGTTCAAGCTCTGCCAAGATTTGATCCCGTTGAGCTTGCAATTCTTCCAACTCTTCCTGAGCTTGTTTCAGTTGAGCGTGAGATGATTCAAGTTTTTTTGATTCTTCCCGAGCTTGTTGGAGTTGCGATTGAAACTGCTCCAACTCCTTTTTATTTTGTTGTGACTCGGATTGCGATCGCTCCAATTCTTCCCGAGCTTGTTGGAGTTGCGATTGAAACTGCTCCAACTCCTTTTTATTTTGTTGTGACTCGGATTGCGATCGCTCCAATTCTTCCCGAGCTTGTTGGAGTTGCGATTGGGATTGTTCTAACTCTTCCTGAGTTTGATGTAATTGCGATCGCAGTTGTTCCTGTTGAGCTGCGGATTTTTCGAGTTCTGTCGGTTCCGGTTCCGGCTCGGGTTTCGTGCGGATGGTTTCCGCGACTTCTGGGGGAATGGCTGAGGGGTTGATGCGGTTATTGTGTATATAAATTACTTCATATCGAGAGGGATGGTATGGGGAGGCTTGAGCGACGGGGGTGAAGTAATGTTCATTGAGGAATGCGTTAACTTGCTCCAGGGTTGCACCTTTTTGAAAGAGTTGTTCCTCGCTAGTTGTGGTATAAATTGCATCAATATGATCGAGGAGTTGGGATGCTCCTTTTAGAGCGTTGAGTTCAGCTCCTTGAATATCGAGAAAAAGTATATTAAAGTCTTCTGGACTTAAGTTTAGTTCTGACAATAGGGTGTCTAAATTGCGCTTTTCAATGGTAATTTTATGAGTTTCTATAAGGTTTGGATAGAGGGTTTTATATCCGGTGAAATTGAGGGTTGAACTGTGAGATTCGATGTTGGTGATGTGGAGGGTAGCGGAGCCGTTTTCGGTGGCGATCGCCATCGGAACAATCTGGATATTTTGCTGATCGCCCAGGGTGATTGTTAGCCGTTCACAGGTTTCGGGATTGGCTTCAATTAGCAATATTTTTGCTGCTTCAAAATTGGCAAAACGTTTGAGCGATCGCCCGTCCCCAGCTCCGACATAAACAATCCCACGGGGAGTAATTTTATGAGATTCAAAAATTTGCTGTAATTTAAGTTTCATGGATACTAAATTTGGGAATATTAAACCGAATTAGAATTTTGTGAAGCTGGCAGCATGGAGGGCTAAAGCCCTACAACGGGGGTTGAGAATTAATTACCACTCCGAAAAGTCTCGGGCCAATGCGGCGAGGGACAGCAACCGGATTGGCGGATGTTCCGCGACGGACGCCCGTTCTGCTTCCGTATTGTAGCCCCAGTCAGCTAAGAACAGTTGCACTGCATCGAGATCGGGTTGACGCTGTACCGATAATAAGGTTTTGAGTCGATCCTCGACAAACCAGATCGTCGGACTCGGTTCGGACATTGCCAACAGATCCCGCAGGGTTTGGTGTTTGGGTTGCTTGTGTCCCTTGCCAAATATCGTCCCCGAGGGGAGGTGAATTCCCTGTTTTTCCAGGAGCGATCGCACGAACCGTTCTTCCTTGGTGGTGATAATCCGCAGTTCGACTTTCCCCCCATCCAGAATATCTCGAATGCGATCGCACACCCCCGGATAAAATCGGTGCAATCCCAGCCACCCGTCCAAATCTGCCGAGATCCAATCGTCCCGGACGCGATCGAGCCTGGGGCCGAGTTCTTGGGGCTGCAAATCTTCTTTTTCCACCAAGCGATCGCGGATTTCGTGCCAATTTGCCAGAATTTCGGCCTCCGACACCCCCGAAATTAACGCCTTCACCAACAGCGGCATTTCCCACCCCGTCTCGATCACCGGGCGGGTCTGGTAGAATTTGGGGGGCAAATCTTCCGGCGGCGTGGCGTCGGAGGGCGACCAAATTTCCAAATAGGTTCGCCAAGCCGTCTGAAAATACTCGATCAAGCCGTCGCAGACGACGCCATCGAAGTCCAGGGCGAGGAGGGTAGGTCGGTCGGGCATAATTGTTTGAATGTGCAAGAACTCGAAATGGGGTCGATCAGGAGCAATTGTACCCAAATTCAGGGAAGAGACAACGAAACAATTTGTTCCGCCACCCCTTGAAGCCGGGGCATTCCTGAGCTACTGTTAATCCTATCGATCAACCGATCGCTCCGACTCCGTTCGCTCACCCTCGGGAATCAATTTTGTGGTTTACGCCCCAAAGTCAGCGTTACAGTATGCGATCGCCCCACAGCAATCTCCGGACTTGCCCGATCCCCAATTGCTTCGGGTCGCCCGACAAATTTACCATGCCTATCTCGAAGTACACGCCAGACGGATGCGGCGTCCCTTCGGAGTCGCGATCCATTCCCGCAGCTATCGCGGTTTGCTGATTTTCTCCGCCAGACCGATTTTGCTTCCCGGAGAACGGTTTATTCCCTTCGAGCAGATCGAATCGGAACTGCATTAATTGGGGTGTGGGGTGTGGGGAAAGTGAAAAATGAAAAGTGAAAAATGAAAAATGAAAAATGAAATTTTCTTGATTTCTTATTCCCCTTCCTCCGCCTCCTCCGCCTCCTCCGCCTCCTCCGCCTCCTCTGCCCCTCCGCCTCTTCCCCCTCCTCCGCCTCTTCCCCCTCCTCCGCCTCTTCCCCCTCCTCCGCCCCCCTGCTCCTCCGCTTCTTTAAAAAATGGATATTTTAGCTGATTTACCGGCGTTTTTGATCGTGTTTGCCTTGGGTGCGTCCGTGGGCAGCTTCCTGAACGTGATCGTGTATCGGGTTCCGGCGGGGCTGTCGGTGCTGCGTCCCCCCTCCCGGTGTCCGCACTGCCACACCCGGTTGGGGATAACAGAAAATGTGCCGGTGTTCGGCTGGCTGTGGTTGCGGGGGCGGTGTCGCCACTGCCGGGCCCCAATTTCAAGTCGCTATCCCCTGGTAGAGGGGGCGACGGGGCTATTATTTTTGTTGATATTTTTGACCGGATCGGGTAGCGTGGTCGAACTGTTGGGGACTTGGGCGTTATTTGCTTGGCTGCTGGCTTTGTCTCTCATCGATGTGGATACCTTTACCCTACCCAACCCGCTGACGCAATCGGGTCTGGTCGCGGGACTCTGTTATCAGGGGGTGCGGGGGTGGCAGGCAGAGGAATTTCCCCAACAGTTGATGGTGGGAATTTTGGGGGCGGTGGTGGGGTTGTGGCTGTTTGAAGCGATCGCGTTTTTGGGATCGATCGCCTTCGGACAAGCCGCGATGGGCGCCGGAGATGGTAAACTGGCGGCTCTGATGGGAGCGTGGTTGGGGTGGAAACTCCTGCTCGTCGCCGGGTTCATCGCCTGTGCCCTGGGGGCCTTCGTGGGGGGCGGCGCGATCGCCCTGGGGATTTTGAACCGCCGTCAGCCCATGCCTTTCGGACCCTTTTTGGCGATCGGCGCTGGTGTGACGGCCCTCTGGGGTGAGACAATACTCTCGACTTATATGAAGTTATTTTTCCCCGCCGTCTGAGTCGGTTGGATCGGATCGTGTCTTGGATTACACTAAAAACCACTGCGATGCGCTGGGAGGCCGAGTTGATGCAACAAGTCCTCGCCGCCCACGATATCCCGGCTCGGGTGATCGACCTGGGCGCGGGATCGTACATGGGAATGGGGAGTCCGGCGGCATTGCAGGTTCGCTCGGAACATCGGTGGACGGCACTGCTGCTGCTGAGTCCCACGGAAGAAGAGCAAGAGTCGGCGGATTAAAACGGTGACACCCGGAGACGGTTCCATCGGGTCAGAATGCCCGACCCCGTTTCCCATCACCCGGTTCAAAACCCATTCAAACATCAAAACATCTTTTAATTAATGTCTCTATTCGATTGGTTTGCAAATCGACAAAAATCAGTTCCCATCAGCCCCGATCGCCAGGAGCGAGAAATCGCCGATGGCCTGTGGGTCAAGTGCGAACGGTGCGGCGCGTTAACTTACACCAAAGATCTCCAGGCGAACCAGATGGTTTGTCTCGAATGCGGCTACCATATGCAGGTCTACAGCGACGATCGCATCGCACAACTCATCGACGAGAACACCTGGCGGCCGATCGCGACAGACCTGTGTTCGGTCGATCCCCTCAACTTCCGCGATCGCAAAGCCTACAGCGATCGCCTGCGGGAATACCGGGAAAAAACCGGCCAACTCGACGCGGTGCAGACCGGGATCGGCTTGCTGCACGGGGAACCCGTCGCCCTGGGGGTGATGGACTTCCGCTTCATGGGGGGCAGCATGGGTTCGGTGGTGGGAGAAAAACTCACCCGCCTGATCGAACGCGGCACCCGAGAGGGACATCCCGTCATCATCGTCTGCGCCTCGGGGGGCGCCCGGATGCAAGAGGGGATGTTGAGCCTGATGCAAATGGCCAAAATTTCCGGAGCCCTGGAGCGCCACCGGGAGCAAAAATTGCTCTACATCCCCGTCCTCACCCACCCCACCACCGGCGGTGTCACGGCCAGCTTCGCCATGCTGGGGGACATCATCCTGGCTGAACCCCAGGCGACCATCGGGTTTGCGGGACGCCGGGTGATCGAGCAGACCCTGCGGGAAAAGCTCCCCGACGACTTCCAGACCTCCGAATATTTGATGGCCCACGGTTTCATCGACGCGATCGTACCCCGGCCGCAGTTGAAAAAGACCCTCGCCCAACTGATCCGCCTGCACCGCCCCCCCCAGCCGCCCCAGCGGCCCTTCGTCACCCTGCCGGAGTCCAAGTCCCTCACCCACCACGTCAGCAGCGCGGAGGAAACCCAGCACCGGTAGCCCCAGTTTTCAGCGATCGCGGTCCTGCCTATAATTGGGGATCGATCCCCATTTTTATCAATTTCTATGGGTTTTGCCGATCTGTCCGTCGCCGAAATTGCCGAGGACTGCGACCTCTCCGTTTCCGAGGTGATGGCCCTGTGCGATCGCCTCGGAATCTCCTACAAACACGCCCAAACCCGCTTGGCCCTCGAAGATGTCAAGGCCATCCTCTCAGCCGTTGAAGCGGGGAAGGGGGCGGGGGATTCCCCACCGTCAGAATAACACCCGCGACTCGGACTGTAGGCGCGGGGGGCAACGGGTATCGGAAGCGAAACAAAAGATCCACAAACTCCGGTCAAATCCGACCCTCGACTGGACACAATGGATCTGCTTTCGGGAGCCTCCCGAGCCGATTTCAACTCTTTTCAGATGTCACGTTCTCTGGTACTATCCAAAGGTGAGCCGTCCGGTTCGATACAGTCTAAAAGTACGCTTCTGGAGAAAATACTTCTGGCGTTGAATTGCTCGAGTTAGATCGTCCCATCTTTTACGAGCCGCGATCTGATCGGAGGTGCGGGCAGATTCCCCATTCGACATCAAGTATTTTCGATGAAGGAAGAATCCCCTCGCCTTCAGACTCCAGAAGTGTCACACGGGACGATCGATCAAATAAGTTCTGAAAGGGGATCGCCGAAAACGGGGACTTCAACTGCTCATCGTCGCGGATTGAGCGCTTCCCATCGTGCGTTCTATAACCATCTAAAAGTTAAGGAGAACCATGCTAAAAAGATACATTTGGTTGGCAGTCGCCACCGTATTTTTCACCTTCCAGATGTGGGTGGGAAATGCAAGTGCTTTGGAACTGACCGAAGAACTGAGAACGCTGCCACTCAACGATCAAGGCGATACGGTTGTCTTGAGTTTAAAAGAAGTCAAGGCGGGTGAAAAGGAATTTATCAATTCCTGCGCCCAGTGCCACGCTTTGGGGATGACGAAAACGAACCCCGACGTCAACTTGAGTCCCGAATCTCTCGCCCTTGCCAATCCGCCTCGGGATAACATCGAAGCGATGGTTGATTATTTAAAAAATCCGACTACCTATGATGGTTTCATCGAGATCTCTGAATTTCATCCGAGCTTGAAGAGTGCGGACGTTTTTCCAGAAATGAGAAACCTCACGGAAGACGATCTGTACAATCTGGCGGGTTATATCTTATTGCAACCCAAAGTTCGAGGCGAACAGTGGGGCGGCGGCAAATACCTCCGTTAGTCATTCCCTTTTTTCAAGATTGACACCGGCATTTTAGACTTCGGATTTTGGGTTTTGGATGGGATAGGATTGGGTGTTCGGGGGGTCGCGATCGCCCCGCCCTCAATGGGTCTCTGCTAAAGTCTGAAATCTGAGGTCTAAAATTTTGAGAAGAGATGGACTCAACCGCGATCGCGGGAGGGCCTGTCTGCAAAAGTTCATTCAAAATCAAATGTTTCGTCATAATTTTTTACGTTCTCTGGTTATTTTAATGCTGACTTGGATCGGGTGGGCGGTTTTCAGTTCCCCCGTCCGAGCGGAAATGGCCGACCCCTATGTATTGCGTTACTTGGCGGACGAACCCGTGGAAATGGCCCGCGATCGCCAAGGCCAAGCTCAAACCTTCACCCCGGCGGAACTCTCCCAGGGGAAAGATTTGTTCGCCAACAATTGCCTCAGTTGCCACTCGGGAGGAAGGACGGCCCAGTATCCGACGGTTTCCCTCTCCCTCGAAGATCTCAAAGGCGCCTCTCCCCCCCGGGACAATATCACCGATTTGGTCGCCTACATGAGACATCCCGTCAGCTACGACGGCAGCGATACCAATTACTGGTGTCGGGAAATTACCGAAAATTGGATGTCTCAACCGGAAATTGAAAATCTCGCCGCCTTCCTGCTGCGGGCCGCCGAAACCGCACCCAACTGGGGCGAATAAAAGCTGGCGACCTCAGACTTTTGCTTGAATGGGGTCGCCAGCCCGAGTTTAAATTCCCAAAGCCGATTTGATCTGAGAACACCAGGTTTGGATGCGCTCTTGTGTCTTTTCAGACTCGTTGTCATCATCGAGGGCCAGACCGCAAAATTTGCCGTCGCGCATCGCCTTTGAGTCCGTATGCTCGTAGCCGTCAGCGGGCCAGTAACCGACAGTCTTGCCCCCCAAGCCGGAAATCTTTTCTTCCAAAATACCCATCGCATCCTGGAAATTGTCGGCGTAGCCAACTTGGTCGCCGGTGCCAAAGTAGGCGACCGTCTTGCCGCTGAAGTCCACTTCGTCCAAGTCGTCGATGATGGCGTCCCAGTCATCTTGCAAATCTCCGACATTCCAGGTCGGACACGCGATGATGATGCAGTCGTATTCCGCCAAATCAGCCGCGCTCTTGTCGCCAATGTCGTGGAGATCGACAACCGAATCTCCTCCCAGTGCAGCCTGCACTTGTTCGGCGGCATCCGCAGTTTTGCCGGTGGTTGAGCCGTAGAATAATCCAACTTTTGCCATGATGTTTTACGCTTGAAATGTGACTCGAAACAGGGTTGGGGTATGCAGATCGCCGAGAGTTTCCCGGTGGATTTAGGGCAAACTTAAATCGTCAGAAGAAAAAAATTTTCAATAACGATCGCCGAATTGCTCCGAAAGTTGCCTGAAAACGAGGGATGAAAATTGTCCCGTGCGACGGTCGCCACTATTGATGGTTTGTTTCAATAATTCCCCCGATATAGCCCGAGTACGGCGGGGTATAGGCCAACCAAGCGATCGCATCGGTGCAGTCCCAAAGAGTCGGTTCGTCATACCAGCTCCTTCCATTGCGACAAATATCTGGAACCGCCAGGAAGCCCCGAGCCTCTGCATTTATTGACTTAGATTGTCATTAAATGATTTCAACACAATTCGGAGTATTTTTCAATCCATTAATTGTTAACTTATGTTAAGAGCCGGGTCTCGATGGCCCTAGCCCCGACGGTGCAGAGTCCCCAAACTCTCGCGGATTCGGCGTTGAAGTCCGAATCCGCCGTCATTCTGCGATCGCCCCGAGTTTAATGAGATAGCATCTCAACTAGATCCGCGATACACCGTCGGTAGCCTCAGAGATTTCCCAAACATCGCCTTCGGTAAATGCGGGCGACTTTATCCTGGGGATTCTGCCGCAGACAGGCGTCAAACAGGGCGATCGCATCCTGAATTTCCCCCAAATAATAGTGCAGTAACGCCCGCTCGAATAGGGTTTTGGTCGCCTGTTTTCCCCGCCGCACTTTCGGCGGGTCGGCGTCGAACACTTCAAACACGGACACCATTTTCAACTTCCCCTTCACCTGGACGCGATCGATCAGGCGGATGCCATATTCGTGGAGGCGTTCGAGGCGGATAAACGTGTAGTGGGAAATGAGCAGAGAAACCCCATAATGTTTGGTCAACCCTTCCAAGCGGGACGCCAAATTCACCGCATCCCCGATCACCGTCCCGTCCATCCGAGATTTTCCCCCCACGGTTCCGAGCATGAGTTTTCCCGTATTGATGCCGATGCCAATTTCGATGGGGGGGCGATCGGGCCGCTGGCGGGTTTTGTTGTATTCTGCGAGGAGTTGCAGAACCCGAATTCCGGCTCTGACGGCATCATCGGCACTGTAGCTGAATAACGCCATAATCTCGTCCCCGATGTACTTGTCGATGAAGCCGCGATATTCCGCGATCGCCGGTTCGACGTGGGATAAATAGGCGTTAATAAACTTAAAATTATCCTCCGGGGTCATCTGTTCCGAGAGGCTGGTAAAGTCGCGGATATCGGCAAATAAAACGGACATTTCTCGCTCAACATTATCCCCGAGTTGAACGTCAACAATGCTATCTTTGCCGATATATTGCAAAAACTGGTGAGGTACAAAGCGAAAAAACGACTGATTCAGTTCAAACAATTCCGAGGTAAACCGTTCCAGTTCTGCCTCCGCCCGCTTCCGTTCCGTGATATCTTCTACAAATCCTTGATAATACAGAATATTTCCCTTCTCATCAGAAACCGACCGGGCGCTTTCCGAGATCCAAATTGGATAGCCGTCTCGGTGATAAACTCGGGATTCAAACTTAGAAACTTCGCCGCGATCGCGCAAAATATCGAGCAATTCATCCCAGCGATCGGGCGAGACATACAATTGCTTTTTGACATCCGTTATCGACCTCATCAAATCCCCAGGGGAATCATAGCCATAAATCCTCGCCAAGGTAGGATTTGCACTCAAAAACTTCCCCTCGATTGAAATTTGAAAAATTCCCTCTAGCGCACTTTCAAAAATGCTGCGATATTTTCGTTCGGCTTGTCCCAAAGATTCGATCAATTCCCCCTGATCCTGGGTCAACAATTCCAAAGCGCGATTCATCTCCTGCAATTGGCGATTTTGGTCGGCGAGTTGCTTTTGTTGATAAAAGCTGTTGATCGCCTCCGTCACCGTCAACATCAAATCCTCATTTTCCCAAGGTTTGGAAATATAGCGGTAGAGTTGGGCGTGTTCGATCGCATTGAAAACTCCCTCGACATCTGCCTGACCCGTCAGCATAATATTTAAGGTCGTTGGGGACAGGTTATGGATCGTTTTTAAAACTTCATCTCCCCGCAACTTCGGCATCTGATAATCCGAAATGACGACCGCCAGTTCTTTCCCAGATTCAATCAATTGTTGCGCCGATGCGATCGCTTCTTCCCCACTTCCGGCTAACTCGACTTGATATTTTGTCCCGAACGATCTCCGAAGCAGCCGCTTCAGAGTCTCCAAAATCATCGGTTCATCATCGACACAGAGAATTACGGGTTTGCTCATTCATTCGGAAAGGGTAGACGCTTTCGGCAGTGATTTGAAGACGGTGCAACTAACCCCTATCGGTTCGTTATCTTGAGAATTATAAAGCCATGTATTGTAGATCCCCTGTAGGGTTCGCTCTCCCATCAAATTGAGGAGATTTTTTCGACCAATTCACCGTCAC
>JBNGCR010000121.1:0-16272 GCA_050045915.1 Limnospira sp. | reverse complement strand
TGGTGGGGGGTGGCGATCGGTGCGCTGTCGCGGATCGGTGCGCTGTCGCGGATCGCATGATGTTGCCGGCATTTCCCCCCCTGAAGCCCTCCCGAATCAGGGCTAAAACCAGATCGGTTTCGGTCACCAAACCGACGGGGATGAGGTCGGAGTCGGGGTCGGACGGTCGGACTACCGCCACCGCCCCGAGGCGGCGCTCTACGAACAACCGCGCCAAGTCCGCCAGTGATGTGGTTGGGGAAACGGCTAACGGGTTTCCCTCCACGCGATCGCCGACGCGACAGCGTTTGAGGTGGCGCTCGGACGGTTTCAGGAGCGAGTGCAGCCGTTCTCGGGTGACGACTCCCACCACCGCTTCCGTTTCGTCGAGTATGGGCAGGCGATCGACCCCCCACTCCCGCAACACCGAAAATAGGGCGAGGGGATTTTCTACCTCCTGCCGGTGCAGGGTGGGCGGATCGGCCTCCATCCCGTCGCCAGCGGCTAGGCCCTCGAGTCCCTCGCCGGCGACGGCGAGGCGGAGCAGATCTCGCCCGCTCACAATGCCGATCAATTGATTCTCGCGAAGAACTAAGGCGTAGGGCGTTCCGCCACTTTCTGTACCCCGGGCCGGCTCGGATACCTCTCGCCCCCGCCTTGGCTGATACATCCGCTCCGCCACCTCCGACAGGGGGAAATGGGGTGGTACAGTAAGAAGGGGAGGCTCCATCGCCTTTTCTAGCAGAGGTGAATCAAAATTTGTAATGTTGGATTTCATGGGTATGGGGATCAACCGAGAGCATGATCATCTGGGATTCGGCTTGACTCTGTGGCTTCAAAAAATGACACCGCACAAACGGTTGTCGGCGAGGGGGGAGCGGCGGCGATAAAAACTGCATCCCGCACCCGGTCGGGGACTCGATTTGTCACTCCCAAACACCGGGCTGGCAAGGGAGCTGATCGGATTTTAATTTCGACTTTAAATTGATTGATGATGATCCACAAAATTGATGATGGTGTCCGCCCTGTTCGAGCCGAACTTGCCCGTTCCTATTCTATCAAAATGCGGCGGAATCGAATAGCAGACGACGGTTATTGTTGGGCGTTGGATTCGGTTCGAGACTCCCGGTATCTGTCTACTCTGTATGATGGAGTCTGTCGGGTTATCGTAAATTTTTGTAGGCGGGTTTGTTGGAAAATATGATTCTGGAAGTGCCCCCGGTGACGACCGGGCCGGAAACGGTTTTGAATGATGCGATCGCGGCGATGAGTCGGGAGGCCGTCGATGTTCTGGTCGTCCTTGACAATCAGATTCCCGTCGGCCTGTTGACGGCGGCTGACGTGGTGCGGGGGGTCGCCGAAGGGATCGATTTCACCCGGGTTCCGGTCGCCGAGGTGATGGGCTCTTTACCCCCCACCGTTCCAGCGTCGGAGTTAGCCGATATCCCCGCCCTCTGGCAGTTGTGCGATCGCACCCCCACAGGTTATCTGATCGTCGTCGGCGAGGGGGACGAATTCGCGGGCTTGATTTCCCGGTCGAGCCTTTTAAAAAATATCGACCTCGCCGCCCTGCAACGGCAAATCGCCCGCCTGGAAGCCGAAAATGCCGAACTGCGGGATACGAGCCACCACAACCTTCAACAAATCGAGCAAGAATTTAACGACCTAAAAAGTCGCTTTATCACGACGGTTTCCCACGAATTTCGCACCCCCCTGACCACCATTTCTTTCTCGGCGGGATTGCTGGAAAATCACGGCAAAAAATTTTCCGACGAAAAACAAAAAACCCACTTCCACCGGATTAAATTGGGCATCCAGCAGATGACCGAAATGTTGAACGACATTCTGATTATCGGGCAGGCGGAAGCTGGAAAAATTCTCCCCGACCCCACTCCAATCGACATCACCCAATTTTGTGCGAATTTGGTGGAAGAATTTCAACTCACGACGGACAGCCACAATTTGGTTTTTACCGCTCAGACGGACTGCCCTCAAGCCCATCTCGATGAGCATCTTCTCAACCAGATTTTGGGCAACCTCATTTCCAACGCCATGAAATATTCTCCCCAGGGTGGAGACATTAAGATTGAGTTGTCCTGCGGAACCGATCGCGCGACATTCCGAATCCAGGATTGGGGAATTGGAATCCCCGAAAAAGATCGGGAATATTTGTTCGAGCCTTTTCATCGGGCAAGCAATGTTGGTACAATATCAGGGACGGGTTTGGGGCTGCCCCTCGTTAAAAAAGCTGTGGATCTCCAGGGCGGAGAAATTACTGTGGAAACCGAAGAGGATCGCGGCACTACTTGTACTGTTATACTGCCACTGACGCTCAAAAAATGAAAAAAATATTGGTGATCGAAGATGAAGATCTGGTTCGCGAAAACCTGGTGGATCTGCTCGAAATTGAAGAGTTTCAGGTATTGCAAGCAGCCGACGGCCAGCACGGCATCAGAGTGGCTCAGGAGGAACGCCCCGATCTGATTCTGTGCGATGTCATGATGCCACAAATCGACGGATATGGAGTCCTCTCCCAACTGCGCCAGAATCCGAAAACGGCCATGATTCCTTTTATTTTTATGACGGCTTTAGCCGACCGAACCAATACTCGAAAGGGGATGGAGTTGGGGGCTGATGATTATATTACCAAACCCTGCACGGCGACGGAACTGCTGACAGCAATTACCGTCCGTTTGGAGAAACATTCCGCCGTTCAAAATCATTATAAAAATCAACTCCTTTCCATCGAAGAAAAACTCAATGAACTCATTTATCGCGACGTGGTGACGGAGTTGCCCAACCGCCTCGCCCTGCGCGATCGCTTCCACCAAATTCGGGGCGAAGCGGAACTGCTCCTATCCGGACTGATTCCCATCCTTTGTTTGAGTTTAGATCGATTCAACCGCATCAACGATACCCTGGGCTACGAATTCGGAGAAAAAGTTCTGAAAGCAGTGGGAAAACGGCTACAGTATTCGATCGCTTCCCAAGGCACGGTCGCCCATCTGAACGGTGAAGAATTCGCCGTGATTTTGGAATCGGTGGTTGCCGAAACTGATGCCCACCGACGGGCGGAAGCGATCCGAAATTCTTTGTCCCAACCCTTCTCCATCGACGGACAGGAAATTTTTCTGACGGTGAGTATCGGCATCGCCCTCTACCCCCGCCACGGAACGGAGGTCGATCCGCTCCTCAAAAATAGCAAGACGGCTATGCATGAGAGCCGCCGTCAGACCGGAAATTGTTGTACGATTTATCAGGAAATATTGGATGCAGCCGCCTCCGATTATATCACTTTAGAAGCGGATCTTCAACACGCGATCGAGCGCAATGAATTGGAGCTTTACTATCAGCCCAAAGTGAACTTGAATACCGGCGGAATCGTCGGGGCAGAGGCGTTGTTGAGGTGGAAGCGGGGCGATCGCGGCTTCGTTTCGCCGGCGGTCTTCATCCCCCTCGCTGAAGAAACCGGTTTGATCGAATCCATCGGGGAATGGGTTTTAAAAACCGCCTGCCATCAGATCAAATTGTGGCAAGTCGCCGGGATCTCCCTGCCGGTGGCGGTCAATATCTCAGCCTGTCAGTTCAACCAACCGAACTTTCGGAAACAGTTGATCGACATCTTACTTAAAGAATCTTTGGACGCTTCCTATTTGGAATTGGAACTCACCGAAAGCGTTTTGGTCAAAAATGAGGAATTATCGATCCGCAAATTGAACGCTTTAAAAGCCCTGGGGTTGAAAATTGCGATCGACGATTTCGGGACCGGCTACTCTTCCCTAAACTACCTAAATCAATTCCCCTTCGATACCTTGAAGTTAGACCGCTGCTTCGTCAAAAATGTGGATCAAAATCCCAAAACCCAAGCCATCGTCCAAGCGGTGACAATGATGACCCACCAACTCAACCTCCGGGTCATCGCCGAAGGGGTGGAAACGGAAGCCGAACTCCGGTTTATCGCAGAAAATCTCTGCGATGAAATTCAGGGTTATATCTTCAGCCGCCCCCTCCCTGCCGACGAGTTTGCAGCCCTCGTGAACAGCGGGAAAACATTGCGACTACCCGACTAAATGGCGGTCGTGGGGCTCCCGGAAATCAATTTCCGGGCCGAGGGGCACGATTCCCGTCGGATTGATGGTTTTATGGCTTTCGTAATAATGACCTTTGATGTGTCGGAAATTCACCGTTTCCGCCACCCCCGGAATTTGATATAAATCCCGCAGATATCCCCACAAATTCCGATAGTCCGCGATGCGGCGGAGGTTGCACTTGAAATGCCCCACATAAACGGGGTCGAAACGCACCAAGGTGGTGAACAGCCGCCAGTCCGCCTCCGTGACGCGATCGCCCGTCAGATACCGCCGCGAAGACAGCCGCCCCTCCAGCCAATCCAGGGTTTCAAACAGTGGTTTCACCCCCTCTTCGTAGGCGGCTTGGGTCGTCGCAAATCCGGCTTTGTAAACGCCGTTATTGACAGTATCGTAAATGCGATCGTTGAGGGCATTGATTTCCTCCCGCAACGGTTCGGGATAGTAATCCCCCGGCTTCGCCCCCACCCCATCAAACGCACTGTTGAACATCCGGATAATTTCCGCCGATTCATTGTTAACAATGGTCTGATTTTGCCTGTCCCAAAGCACCGGAACCGTCACCCGCCCGGTATAATTAGAATCGGCTTTCGTATAAACTTCGTGGAGGTATTTCGCCCCATTAATACTGTCGGGAATCACCCCTTCCGCCGGTTCAAACGTCCAGCCATTTTCCCCCATATACCAATTGACGACTGACAAAGAAATCATCGATTCGAGTCCTTTCAACGCCCGAAAAATCAGGATCCGATGCGCCCACGGACAGGCGTAGGAAACATACAGGTGATACCGTCCGGGTTCGGCTTTGAAACCGCCGGACCCCGCGACTCCCGGACTACCGTCGGCCGTCACCCAGTTGCGAAATTGGGACGCTTGCCGGACGAAACGGCCCCCCGTGCGGTCGGTGTCATACCACTGGTCATGCCAGATGCCATCAATCAAAAGTCCCATGATTTTCCTCGATTCAATGTATCATTTAAACGCTATTATAAAGCCGTCCTAAATTATTTAAAAAAAATGATATCTTCCATCCCCTCCGGTTTGATCGTTTCCTGTCAGGCGCCGGCCGACTCCCCCCTCCACGATCGCGAAATTATCGCCGCGATCGCCCAAACTGCCCTCCTGCGAGGGGCCGTGGGGGTGCGGATCGACAGCCCCGCCCACGTCGAAGCGGTGCGAAAGCGGGTGTCCGAACCCATCATCGGCTTGTGGAAACGGCAAATTCCGGGTTATTCCGTCTACATTACCCCCCAGTTTGAAGATGCCGCCGCCATCGCCGCCGCCGGGGCGGATATTATCGCCATTGATGCCACATTGAGAAAGCGTCCGGGGGGCGAAACGGTATCCGACTTAATAACACAAATTCACGACAAACTCGGAAAATTGGTGATGGCGGATATCGATACTTTAGATGCCGCGATCGCCGCCATAGAAGCCGGTGCCGATGTCGTGGGAACCACACTATACGGCTACACCGAAGCCACTCAAAACCTGTCGCCCCCGGCCTTTGAACTCTTGGAAGAATTGGCGAAACGGGCGGATATTCCGGTGATTTGCGAGGGGGGAATCGCATCGCCGGAGATGGCAAAACGGGCGATCGCGTTGGGGGCAGATGCGATCGTTGTCGGCACGGCAATTACCGGCATCGATTACTTGGTAGAGGGATTTAATGAGGCGGTGAAAGCGGCTTTTTCTTGATTTGATTGGGGGGTGAAATTGGGGTGCGATTCGCGACGGCGCGGCGATCATATTGATGACGACAATTGATAACCGTTTCAAGGCTATTCCCCATTCCTCATTCCCCATTCCCTAAACCGACACCAATTCCTGATTCCGGGGGATCTCATACGTCATAAAATCGTGAGCCATTTCCGTATTCGGAAAAATCGCCCGGGCTTCCTCCAACAAATCCTCCAAAATGATATCGTTTCCCGGCGCGTAGCGGGGGCTGAAGTGCGTCATCAACAGCATTTTTACCCCGGCAGCAAGAGCCACCTGCGCCGCCATCGTAGACGTGGAATGGAGGCGCTGAAATGCCATGTCCGCATCCAGGTGGGAGAACGTCGCCTCGTGCACCAAAACGTCCGCACCCTGGGCAAGTTCCACCGCCCCCTCGCAGAAAACCGTGTCGGTACAGTAAACAAATTTGCGGCCGATTTCCGGTTTGCCACAGAGGGCCGAACCGTTGATGATGCGGCCGTCCGGGAGGGTGACAATTTCCCCCCGTTTCAGTTGGGCGTAAATCGGACCCTCCGGAATGCCCAACGCCCTGGCTTTTTCCACATTAAACCGTCCAGGGCGATCCTTTTCTTCCACCCGGTAGCCAAAGGCCGGGACGCGATGTTTCAGGGGGCCGCAGCGGATGATATATTCGTCGTCTTCGTAAATGATGCCGGGTTGGACGGGGTGAATTTTGACGGGATAGGAAAAATGGGTGTGGGAATAGCGAATGCAGGATTTGATGTAACTTTCTAAATCGGCCGGACCGTGGAGATCGATGCGGGTGGCATTTCCCGCCAAACCGCAACTGGCGAGTAACCCCATCAGTCCGAAAATGTGGTCGCCGTGCATATGGGTGATAAAGATGCGGTTGAGTTGGCTAACCCTGAGTTCGCTGCGGAGAAATTGGTGCTGGGTACCCTCGCCGCAGTCGAACAGCCAGACTTCTGCCCGCTGGCTGGGGCGGAGGGCGATGCCGGAGACGTTGCGCGATCGCGTCGGGACGCCGGAACTGGTTCCTAGAAAGGTGATCTGCAAAACTTTTATTCCCCCAATCCAATTTCACAATATGTTATAAATCCAGGGTGCGGCAGGCGGGGACGCACTGCCCCTACTTCTACGATTCTATCGGGATTAACCGTATCTAGGTATACCATCTACGCGAATACCGACACCATGACTTCTAGCATCTTTGTCACTTCCCTCATCTTTCGGCCTCTGAAGCGTTACGGGGGGCTGTCTCTGCTGTTGTGGCTGCTGTCGGTTTCTCCGGCGGCGGCTTCTGTTTTGATGCGGGTGGCGATCGAATCGGGGGCCTCCCAGGTGAAGGTGGGAAGTTCCACCGCTGCCACGGTTCGGGATGGGAGCGGTCGGGTGTTGGGCCAGCTCTCCCCAATGGGGGGGAGCGTCGCCCAGTCGGCATCGGGTCAGGTGGCGATCGGCCAGTGGAAGGCGGGCCAAATTTGGGTCGAACCGGGGGAAAATGGTCAGGTGTGGATCGGGGATGGATGGTATCGGGGGCGGGTGTTGCTGATGCCCCGAAACGGCGGTCTGACGGCGATCAATTCTGTCGATCTCGAACAGTATCTCTACAGCGTCCTGGGGGCGGAAATGGGGGGAAGTTGGCCCCAGGAGGCTTTGAAAGCCCAGGCGGTGGCGGCGCGGACCTACGCCCTCTACAAGCGTCAAAATAATAGTGGCGAACTTTTCGATCTCGGCGACGACCAGAATTCTCAGGTGTATCCGGGGGTGTCGGGGGAGTCGGCGGGAACCCAGGCGGCGGTGAATGCCACGGCGGGCCAGGTGTTGACCTACAACGGCCGGGTGATTTTGGCGGTGTTTCACTCGTCTTCTGGGGGGCACACGGAAAATGTGGAGGATGTCTGGGAGAATCCGTTGCCCTACCTGCGGGGGGTCCCGGATTTCGATCGCGGTGCCCCGGTGTTCGAGTGGACGAAAACGTTTTCGGCTGGCGACCTCAGCAACCGCATTTCTGGGGTGGGTCAAATCACGTCCATGACACCGGAACGGACTTCGGCTCACGGAAGCGTGATTACTATGAAGGTGGTGGGAAGTGGGGGCACTCGGGTGGTCAGTGGCGAGGATATCGCCCGGGCGCTGGGGCTGCGGAGTACCCGATTTCGGGTGAATCGCAACGGCAGTGCGGGCAATTTTGTGGTGAATGGTCGCGGGTTCGGCCACGGCGTGGGTTTGAGTCAGTGGGGGGCGTATAATTTGGCGAATTCGGGTTACAATTACCAGCAAATTCTCGCCCATTATTATCGGAATACGACTCTGGCACGGATTCAGATGCAATAAATGACACGCCCCGATTTTTTCCCACGGAGAGAGTGCTAGAAACCGGGTTTCTTTCAATATCTGGGTGGGGAACCCAACACTCTTCTAGAAACCCGGTTTCTTCTATCAGGATTTGATATGATGGGCTGTCAAGCTTTGCTGATTGCCCAAACCTGACTGCTGATTGCTATACACAAGGCTGGCGTCCCGGCAAGGCACTCTTCCCGATTCCCTCAATTCGGTTTAAAATAGAGTGTCACGGTTCGCAGGAGAGCGACGGAGAGCAATTATAAATTATGGCGAAATTAAATTACTATAGAGTCTTAGAAATTTCCCCGCAAGCCACCCAAACGGATATCAAAAGCGCCTACCGCCGGCTGGTCAAAAAATTTCATCCTGACAGTCAAAAAGAAACGGCAAATCACGACCGGATTATCAGGATCAACGAAGCTTACGAAGTGCTCGGCGATCCCCAAAAGCGGCGCGGCTACGATCGCACCCTCTCCACCCGACCCAGCGTCAACCGGGGTGCCTCCAGAACCCCGTCCCGGCGATCGCGTCAGACGGGGCGATCGGTGGATTTCGACTTGCAGAGGTGGCTGCAACAAGTCTACCAACCCGTCAATCACAATATCGATCGCATATTCAAACCCTTCAAACGGGAACTCGACAATTTATCCGGCGACCCGTTCGACGACGAATTGATGGCCGATTTTCAAGATTATATCGAAACCTGCCGGGAAATTCTCGCCGAAACCCAGACCCTGTTCCGTTCCAGCCCCAATCCTCCCAATATCGCCGGAGTCGCCGCCCATTTGTACTACTGCCTCAATCATATCGGCGACGGCATTGAAGAACTGAATCTGTTCACCCTCAATTATGACGATTCCTACCTGCACGCCGGCCAGGAATTTTTCAGAATCGCGTCTCGGCTAAGACAGGAAGCCCGGGCGGACATGAATCAATTCTTCTGAGGAAACGGCGATCGCGACTCTATTTTTCCCCTAGCCATCGCCCCTCCCGGGATATCGGCATTGAAAAAAATTGCCAAACCGATTACATTAGTTAACAGAACTTAACAAGCAAAAATTAACGTGCATTTATGGAATGCATCATCACTCGTCGAGCCCAGTTTTCAGCCAGTCACCGCTACTGGTTGCCAGAACTGAGCGAGACAGAAAACTTTGAACGGTTCGGGCCCACCGCCCGCGCCCCCGGTCACGGACACAACTACGTCCTGTATGTTTCGATGGTCGGGGAACTCGACGAATACGGCATGGTCCTCAACCTGTCCGACGTCAAGCATACCATCCGAGAGGAAGTCACCGACCCCCTCGACTTTTCCTTTCTCAATGAAGCGTGGCCGGAATTCGAGCAGACATTGCCCACCACCGAATGTCTGGCCCGGGCGATCTGGAACCGTCTGGCCCCCCACCTGCCCCTGACCAACATTCAGATATTTGAACACCCCGAACTTTGGGGCGATTATCAAGGAAACGGAATGGAAGCTTATTTGACCATCAGCACCCACTTTAGTGCCGCCCACCGCCTCGCCCACCCAAACCTCAGCTACGAGGAAAATTGCGAGATTTACGGCAAGTGCGCCCGCCCCCACGGCCACGGCCACAACTACCACCTGGAAGTCACCCTCCGCGGCGACATCGACCCCCGCACGGGGATGATCGCCGACCTGGCTGCGGTGCAGCAGGCGATCGAGGATTACGTCGTCGAACCCTTCGACCACACCTTCCTCAACAAGGATATCGCCCACTTCGCCCAAGTCGTGCCGACGGCGGAAAATATCGCGGTTCACATCCGGGACTTGCTGCAAAATCCGATTCGCGAATTGGGTGCCGAACTCCACAAAATCAAACTGATCGAAAGCCCCAACAATTCCTGCGAGGTTTACTGCACCCAGTCGGAGGCGCGATCGCTCCCCAGTCAAGACCGGGAACCGATCGCGATCGGAGTTTAAGTCAATCCCGATATTGACAACAATTCAGTTGAGATAGGGCGGGCATTTTGCCCGCTTTTTTTGTTCTATCAAATTCGGTTCCTTGGCACCTTCTGAAGCCGCTCAAAACTTGTGCCGATTGCCGATTCCCGGGGTGTAACCACGCCAGCGCTCGTTGCTATATCACTCCCTCCCGACACCCCCCACTCCCTTCTCAAATTCCTGACTGATCGAAATCGCCCCGTAGTTAGGAAGTAGCCGATCGCCCCCCCGAGTGCAGGACCCGAAAGCAGATAGGGGGTCGCGTCGAGCGATCCGTCGCCCATCCCCCCAATTATCGAGAGTGAGATCTATGAGGTTATCGACCGTAGCCCTTCTGACCCTGGCGGCCCTGGCGGCCCAGGAATCCATCGGTGAGGCGAGTCCCGTCCCGGACTCGATGTCAAACAGCAACCCCGTTTCCGAGGCGGAAGATGTTGTCGGTGCGACCGATATCGATGCGGCACAGCCTCAAACCGTCGCTGCTGTCAGCGCCCCCGAAACGTGGAGTCGCCCCCAGTTCGCGCCAGACTCGCCGTTTTTGACCGGTGATGCGATCGCCTCGACCCAACTCGCCCAACTCAACCCGGCATCGAGTCCGTCCGAATTGGGTCCGACGATTATTTTACTCAATACGTTGCTGGCGACCGCGACATTATCGCCCACTTTGACCCTGATGTTTTTTTGGATGGTGCGGCGGTTGGTGATCCGGGAACTGGTGAGCGAAACGGCGAAACGCCTGCATCAGGTGGACGGGTTGGAAACGCAGTTGAAAACCTCCAATCACCGTTCCAAGCGATTGGTTCAAGATTTGGAACTGCAAGTTCGGACGGCTCAAAAATCCATCGATTTTCTGACCCGAGAAGCGGAAGCATCGAAGGCATCGATCAAGGAATTGGAACAACTCAAAGCCCAGTTTATCAACCAGTTGCAGGGGATAATCGCAGAGGTGCAGCAGGCGAAAACCGAGGCGTTGGGACGGGTGGAAAAGCCGATCGCGCCCAAACCCACGCCGAAACCCGCGCCGAAACCCGGGCCACCGCCGAAGACAGCGGAGATTTCCCAGAAGCATCCCCCGGCCAATCAATCATTGATTGCGGACGATTATCTGAAACGGGGAGAAGCGCTAATTTCTCAACGCAAATATGCCGAAGCGATCGCGGCTGGCGATCGCGCCTTAGAAATCAACCCCAATTTGGATGGGGCGTGGTATCTGCGGGGCAATGCCCTGGTGCGATTGCGGCGCCATTCAGAAGCCCTCCAGAGTTACGATCGCGCCCTGAAGATCCGGCCCGGGCGATCGGAAGCCTGGTACAATCGGGGCAACGTTTTGGTGCGCCTGAAGCGCTATCAGGAGGCCCTGGAGTCCTACGATCGCGCCCTGAAGATCCAACCCGACGATTACGAAGCTTGGCACAATCGGGGGGCGCTGCTGCGGAAATTTAAGCGCTACTTCGAGGCGATCGAGTCCTACGACCGCGCCATCGCGGCGGAACCGAACCATTACGAAACCTGGCACAATCGGGGCAATGTATTGAGTCAATTGCGGCGGTATGAGGAGGCGATCGGGTCCTACGACCGCGCCATTCAAGTCAACGCCGGCCAGTTCGAGATCTGGGCGAATCGGGCGATCGCCCTGTGTCACCTGAACCGATACGCCGACGCGGTGGCATCCTACGAACAGGCGATCGCGCTCAATCCAAAAGAACCGGAACTTTGGGCTGCCCAGGGGGCGATTTTTGCCAAATTGCGACGGTACGAAGAGGCGTTAAAATCCTACGATCGCGCCACGACTCTCAAACCGGACAATTATGTGGCGTGGATGGGGAGGGGGGAAGTGCTCGAAGCGTTAAAACAGTACGACGATGCGGTTGCCAATTGGGACCGGGCGATCGCTTTGAAACCGGACGCTGACGACGCCTGGCGCCACCGGGGAATCTGTTTGGAAAAATCGGAACGGCACGGCGACGCGATCGCCTCCTTCGACACCGCGATCGCCCTGAACCCAGACGATGCGGAAAGCTGGCGGCACCGGGGGGCGCTGCTGTCGAGACTCGATAAATACCAGGAGGCGATCGCTTCTTTGGGAAAGGCGATTTCCATTCAAAAATCGTTGCGAAATGGCAAAGTTGAGGGCAATTTGACGGCGGAAAAAAACGGCTTTTCGGCAATGGCAACTTGATAAAAGTTTTCGCCCGGTCGGATTTTTTTGAAGGGTTGAAATCTGAAGGTTCATGCCCGCGATCGCCCCGATGTTAATCGGGTGCGATCATTTTTTGAAATGGGCTATCAAACTGCTATGGCAACCGCCAAGGTAGTGAGGACAGTATCCATCTCGCCCCAACCAAAAAAAATCCCCCGGCCGAAGCCAGGGGAAAGCCATCAGGGTGCATCTATGATTGATATTTCCTGTCCTGGGTGAAGCGATCCGGGAAATTTCCAAAACAAATTTTCGCCCACTCAAAATCCCCGCAATCCGGCGATCGCGGGGATTTCATTCGGTGTCAGACCCGGAAGTATCAGGCGATGATGGTGTCGGGATTAACATAAAAAACCGCCACCGTCGTATTTTTTACGGATATTTTAATCTTTTGAGCCAGACGCATCAGCGAAACCGGTTCCTGAAGCAGAGGCTTCGAGGTGGCGAGCGCTTCTGCGAGTTCCTGACTCATGCACTGAATGTGCAGAACACCCCACCGCCGATACACCTTACATTGGCCCAATGGCTTGAGCTGTTGCAGTTCCGCTTGGTTCTCCCGGTAGAAGTCCCAGATCAATCGTGTTAACTGTGAAGGTCGTCTCATGTCACTGATGGCAATAACATCACATTCAGCAGTCTTGGCGCCCACAAAAATTGTTAAAGTGCGCGTTCTTATATCTCTTATTGAAACTCAAACTTCGGATTCCGAGTCCGACTTCGACACAAGACTTAATAAGCGAATAGTCGCGAAAATTGGGTTTCTAAAAGCCAAAAGCCAATTGTGACACGAGTTTGGAGTTATGGTTCCATCAATTCCATGTAACAAAATTGAAAATGTTCTTTACAAAAGTCGATAAACTTGAGACAATCATCGCTCCCACACTTGCCCTTCACTCGCCGCAATCAACCACCCAATCGATTTCGACATCCCCGAAACCTGCCAGTCCCAAGACCTCGACCGTCATCCGGCAGGGGAGGAGTCCGGCTTGGAAGTCGGACGCATAGACGGCATTGACCGCCTCGTAATGGCGAAAATCCGTCACGAACACCCGGGAGGGACATCACGACGCGATCGAATCCCGTCCCGGCGTGTTCGAGGACCAATCTCAAGTTTTCCATCACCCGCCGCGTCTGTTCCTCGATGGGTCCGGTGAGGACTTCCCCGGTTTAGGGATCTTCCGGAAGCTGGCCCGTCACGAAGAGAAAATCCCCCGCCATGATAGGATATTAGTTTTGCAATAACTCTTACACACGACTTGCACCGAAGGAGATCTCCGCTATGGCCCGTATGTACTACGATGCCGATGCCAACCTCGACCTATTGGCCGGTAAAACGATCGCAATCATCGGTTACGGCTCCCAAGGCCACGCCCATGCCCTCAACCTCAAAGACAGTGGCATGAATGTCATCGTCGGGCTGTATCCGGGGAGCAAGTCGGCCTCCAAAGCCAAAGACGCCGGACTGACGGTGTACCCCGTAGACCAGGCAGCGCAACAGGCGGATATTATCATGATCCTGCTGCCGGACGAAGTACAAAAAACCGTCTTTAAAAACGAGATCGAACCCCACCTCAGCGACGGCAACGTTTTGGCATTTGCCCACGGGTTCAACATTCACTTCGGCCAGGTCGTCCCCCCCGAGAATGTAGATGTGATCATGGTGGCGCCCAAAGGACCCGGACATCTGGTGCGCCGCACCTACGAAGAAGGGCAGGGTGTCCCCTGTCTGTTCGCGGTGTATCAGGATGCGTCGGGACAGGCCCGCGATCGCGCGATGGCCTACGCCAAAGGCATCGGCGGCACCCGGGGCGGCATCTTGGAAACCACCTTCCGGGAAGAAACCGAAACCGACCTGTTCGGCGAACAGGCGGTCCTGTGCGGCGGCCTGAGCGCCCTGATCAAAACCGGATTCGAGACTCTGGTCGAAGCCGGCTACCAGCCCGAACTCGCCTATTTCGAGTGCCTCCACGAAGTCAAACTGATTGTGGATTTGGTCGTCGAGGGCGGCTTGGCGAAGATGCGGGACAGCATCTCCAATACCGCCGAATACGGAGATTATACTCGCGGTCCCCGGGTCGTCAACGAGGCCACCCGCCAAGAAATGCGCCAGATCTTGAAAGAAATTCAAAGCGGCCAGTTCGCCCGGGAATTCGTGTTGGAAAATCAAGCCGGCAAACCGGGCTTCACGGCGATGCGCCGCCAGGAGGCCGAACATCCCATCGAGGAAGTGGGCAAAGATCTACGAGCCATGTTTAGCTGGCTGAAGAAGAAAGCCTAGGGCGCTGCGCGGGAGTCGGGAATAGGGAATAGGGAATAGGGAATAGGGAATAGGGAATAGGGAATAGAAAGCAGAGCCCCTTTGCTCCCTCCGCTTCCTCTGCTTCCTCCGCTCCCTCCGCCCCTTAGCCCCGCCCCACCTAATCCTCTTCGGCGGGTTGGCCTTTTTGCTCCAACTGTTCCACATCCTTTTCCCGCTGTTCGTTGAAATTCTGAGGTGTCAGCCAGTCGGGGACGAGTCCCACCAAAAACTCGCGGCTCGTTTTACTCGCACTCCGGACGGACTGCGGTAGGAAGTCGAAACTATCTCCGGAGGTGATAAAGGTAATCACCAAGATGACAAACGCAATCCCAAGAATTTTTTTCGGGGTCATATCGCACCATTTGAAATAGAATGTTATCGCAAGTTATCATCGTCGCAGCGGTTTGAAGTAACCAATCCCCGCGAAGACAGCGACGGGGCTTTGACTGAGCTAATGCTTTACGGCATCGAGCAAAATGTCCGCCCCGAACCGGACGGCATCGGTGCAGGGCAAACCCGTTTCGTCCTGGGTTCGGGCGATCGCATCCCGGGCCTCCCCATCGCCCAAACCATAAGTATTGAGGGCAATTCCCACCACCTTCGCCGGTTGCATCCCCCCGGCGGCACTGGCGACCATCTCGTACAGGGCGATCGCATCCCGCAGGGGGGGGATCGGGACGTGGGGATGTTTTTTAATGTGGGTCCGTCCGGCCGCGTGGGCCAAAATCAGGTGGGTAGGCTGGCTTCCCCGCAGCAGGGGCAGGGTGGCGGTGGAACCGGGGTGGAGCAGGGACCCCTGCCCCTCCACGATTAAGAGGTCGTAGCCCTGCGCGAACCGCATCACCATCTGCTCGACGGCCCCGGCCGCAAAATCCACCCGCACCGAATCCAGGGGGATGCCATCTTCCCCCAACATCAACCCCCCCTGGCCGGTCGCCAGGAATTTGGAGCGGATGCCGCGTCCTTGAGCCGCCCGGTCCAGTTCCAAACTGGTGGACATTTTCCCGATCGCCATGTCCGTCCCCACCGTCAGCACCCGCCGGCAGTCGAGCGATCGCGCTTTGGCACCGGCGATGGGAAGATCCGGCGGTTCCTGTCGCACGTCCCAAATCCACTGGTCGGCCCCCAGCAACTCCGACCCCATCGCCCCGTGTCGCCGTTCCACCAAGGGAATCAGTCGGGTGTGGAGGCCGTTGACGATGGAGAGTCCCCCCTGCAGGGCGCGATCGAGATCCGCCCACCAGGCATCCGGCAAGGCTCCGCCGGGGGGGGCGATGCCGATTATCAAAATATTGGGATTGACGGCGAGGGCCTCTTCCACCGAGGCGAAAATCGGCACGTCCCGCTCAATTCCCGTCAATTCCGGGAGCGATCGCCCCGCACAGTCGCGATCGACCACCGCCACGATATTCGCCCGACTGTAGCGCAGCAGGGACAGGCCCGTTTTTCCGATCGCACTCCGGATGCCTTCGTGGAGTAGAATCGCCAACCGGCCCGCTTGAATTTTGGCTTGGGGATTGTCAGGAATCATCTGTTTTGGGGTGTGGGGTGTGGGGTGTGCTCGGTGGGGTGTGGGGTGTGGGGTGTAGGGGAGCGGAGGGAGCGGAGGGAGCGGAGGGAGCGGAGGGAGCGGAGGGAGCAGGGGGAGCGGAGGGAGCGGAGGGAGCGGAGGGAGCAGGGGGAGCAGGGGGAGCGG
>JBNGCR010000120.1:0-16280 GCA_050045915.1 Limnospira sp. | reverse complement strand
CGCTCCCTCCGCTCCCTCCGCTCCCTCCGCTCCCTCCGCTCCCCCTGCTCCCTCCGCTCCCTCCGCTCCCTCCGCTCCCTCCGCTCCCTCCGCTCCCCTACACCCCACACCCCACACCCCACCGAGCACACCCCACACCCCACACCCCAAAACAGATGATTCCTGACAATCCCCAAGCCAAAATTCAAGCGGGCCGGTTGGCGATTCTACTCCACGAAGGCATCCGGAGTGCGATCGGAAAAACGGGCCTGTCCCTGCTGCGCTACAGTCGGGCGAATATCGTGGCGGTGGTCGATCGCGACTGTGCGGGGCGATCGCTCCCGGAATTGACGGGAATTGAGCGGGACGTGCCGATTTTCGCCTCGGTGGAAGAGGCCCTCGCCGTCAATCCCAATATTTTGATAATCGGCATCGCCCCCCCCGGCGGAGCCTTGCCGGATGCCTGGTGGGCGGATCTCGATCGCGCCCTGCAGGGGGGACTCTCCATCGTCAACGGCCTCCACACCCGACTGATTCCCTTGGTGGAACGGCGACACGGGGCGATGGGGTCGGAGTTGCTGGGGGCCGACCAGTGGATTTGGGACGTGCGACAGGAACCGCCGGATCTTCCCATCGCCGGTGCCAAAGCGCGATCGCTCGACTGCCGGCGGGTGCTGACGGTGGGGACGGACATGGCGATCGGGAAAATGTCCACCAGTTTGGAACTGGACCGGGCGGCTCAAGGACGCGGCATCCGCTCCAAATTCCTGGCGACCGGCCAGGGGGGGTTGATGTTGGGGGAAGATGGCATCCCCCTGGATTCGGTGCGGGTGGATTTTGCGGCCGGGGCCGTCGAGCAGATGGTGATGCGGTTCGCGCAGGGCTACGACCTCTTAATCGTGGAGGGGCAGGGGTCCCTGCTCCACCCCGGTTCCACCGCCACCCTGCCCCTGCTGCGGGGAAGCCAGCCTACCCACCTGATTTTGGCCCACGCGGCCGGACGGACCCACATTAAAAAACATCCCCACGTCCCGATCCCCCCCCTGCGGGATGCGATCGCCCTGTACGAGATGGTCGCCAGTGCCGCCGGGGGGATGCAACCGGCGAAGGTGGTGGGAATTGCCCTCAATACTTATGGTTTGGGCGATGGGGAGGCCCGGGATGCGATCGCCCGAACCCAGGACGAAACGGGTTTGCCCTGCACCGATGCCGTCCGGTTCGGGGCGGACATTTTGCTCGATGCCGTAAAGCATTAGCTCAGTCAAAGCCCCGTCGCTGTCTTCGCGGGGATTGGTTACTTCAAACCGCTGCGACGATGATAACTTGCGATAACATTCTATTTCAAATGGTGCGATATGACCCCGAAAAAAATTCTTGGGATTGCGTTTGTCATCTTGGTGATTACCTTTATCACCTCCGGAGATAGTTTCGACTTCCTACCGCAGTCCGTCCGGAGTGCGAGTAAAACGAGCCGCGAGTTTTTGGTGGGACTCGTCCCCGACTGGCTGACACCTCAGAATTTCAACGAACAGCGGGAAAAGGATGTGGAACAGTTGGAGCAAAAAGGCCAACCCGCCGAAGAGGATTAGGTGGGGCGGGGCTAAGGGGCGGAGGGAGCGGAGGAAGCAGAGGAAGCGGAGGGAGCAAAGGGGCTCTGCTTTCTATTCCCTATTCCCTATTCCCTATTCCCTATTCCCTATTCCCTATTCCCGACTCCCGCGCAGCGCCCTAGGCTTTCTTCTTCAGCCAGCTAAACATGGCTCGTAGATCTTTGCCCACTTCCTCGATGGGATGTTCGGCCTCCTGGCGGCGCATCGCCGTGAAGCCCGGTTTGCCGGCTTGATTTTCCAACACGAATTCCCGGGCGAACTGGCCGCTTTGAATTTCTTTCAAGATCTGGCGCATTTCTTGGCGGGTGGCCTCGTTGACGACCCGGGGACCGCGAGTATAATCTCCGTATTCGGCGGTATTGGAGATGCTGTCCCGCATCTTCGCCAAGCCGCCCTCGACGACCAAATCCACAATCAGTTTGACTTCGTGGAGGCACTCGAAATAGGCGAGTTCGGGCTGGTAGCCGGCTTCGACCAGAGTCTCGAATCCGGTTTTGATCAGGGCGCTCAGGCCGCCGCACAGGACCGCCTGTTCGCCGAACAGGTCGGTTTCGGTTTCTTCCCGGAAGGTGGTTTCCAAGATGCCGCCCCGGGTGCCGCCGATGCCTTTGGCGTAGGCCATCGCGCGATCGCGGGCCTGTCCCGACGCATCCTGATACACCGCGAACAGACAGGGGACACCCTGCCCTTCTTCGTAGGTGCGGCGCACCAGATGTCCGGGTCCTTTGGGCGCCACCATGATCACATCTACATTCTCGGGGGGGACGACCTGGCCGAAGTGAATGTTGAACCCGTGGGCAAATGCCAAAACGTTGCCGTCGCTGAGGTGGGGTTCGATCTCGTTTTTAAAGACGGTTTTTTGTACTTCGTCCGGCAGCAGGATCATGATAATATCCGCCTGTTGCGCTGCCTGGTCTACGGGGTACACCGTCAGTCCGGCGTCTTTGGCTTTGGAGGCCGACTTGCTCCCCGGATACAGCCCGACGATGACATTCATGCCACTGTCTTTGAGGTTGAGGGCATGGGCGTGGCCTTGGGAGCCGTAACCGATGATTGCGATCGTTTTACCGGCCAATAGGTCGAGGTTGGCATCGGCATCGTAGTACATACGGGCCATAGCGGAGATCTCCTTCGGTGCAAGTCGTGTGTAAGAGTTATTGCAAAACTAATATCCTATCATGGCGGGGGATTTTCTCTTCGTGACGGGCCAGCTTCCGGAAGATCCCTAAACCGGGGAAGTCCTCACCGGACCCATCGAGGAACAGACGCGGCGGGTGATGGAAAACTTGAGATTGGTCCTCGAACACGCCGGGACGGGATTCGATCGCGTCGTGATGTCCCTCCCGGGTGTTCGTGACGGATTTTCGCCATTACGAGGCGGTCAATGCCGTCTATGCGTCCGACTTCCAAGCCGGACTCCTCCCCTGCCGGATGACGGTCGAGGTCTTGGGACTGGCAGGTTTCGGGGATGTCGAAATCGATTGGGTGGTTGATTGCGGCGAGTGAAGGGCAAGTGTGGGAGCGATGATTGTCTCAAGTTTATCGACTTTTGTAAAGAACATTTTCAATTTTGTTACATGGAATTGATGGAACCATAACTCCAAACTCGTGTCACAATTGGCTTTTGGCTTTTAGAAACCCAATTTTCGCGACTATTCGCTTATTAAGTCTTGTGTCGAAGTCGGACTCGGAATCCGAAGTTTGAGTTTCAATAAGAGATATAAGAACGCGCACTTTAACAATTTTTGTGGGCGCCAAGACTGCTGAATGTGATGTTATTGCCATCAGTGACATGAGACGACCTTCACAGTTAACACGATTGATCTGGGACTTCTACCGGGAGAACCAAGCGGAACTGCAACAGCTCAAGCCATTGGGCCAATGTAAGGTGTATCGGCGGTGGGGTGTTCTGCACATTCAGTGCATGAGTCAGGAACTCGCAGAAGCGCTCGCCACCTCGAAGCCTCTGCTTCAGGAACCGGTTTCGCTGATGCGTCTGGCTCAAAAGATTAAAATATCCGTAAAAAATACGACGGTGGCGGTTTTTTATGTTAATCCCGACACCATCATCGCCTGATACTTCCGGGTCTGACACCGAATGAAATCCCCGCGATCGCCGGATTGCGGGGATTTTGAGTGGGCGAAAATTTGTTTTGGAAATTTCCCGGATCGCTTCACCCAGGACAGGAAATATCAATCATAGATGCACCCTGATGGCTTTCCCCTGGCTTCGGCCGGGGGATTTTTTTTGGTTGGGGCGAGATGGATACTGTCCTCACTACCTTGGCGGTTGCCATAGCAGTTTGATAGCCCATTTCAAAAAATGATCGCACCCGATTAACATCGGGGCGATCGCGGGCATGAACCTTCAGATTTCAACCCTTCAAAAAAATCCGACCGGGCGAAAACTTTTATCAAGTTGCCATTGCCGAAAAGCCGTTTTTTTCCGCCGTCAAATTGCCCTCAACTTTGCCATTTCGCAACGATTTTTGAATGGAAATCGCCTTTCCCAAAGAAGCGATCGCCTCCTGGTATTTATCGAGTCTCGACAGCAGCGCCCCCCGGTGCCGCCAGCTTTCCGCATCGTCTGGGTTCAGGGCGATCGCGGTGTCGAAGGAGGCGATCGCGTCGCCGTGCCGTTCCGATTTTTCCAAACAGATTCCCCGGTGGCGCCAGGCGTCGTCAGCGTCCGGTTTCAAAGCGATCGCCCGGTCCCAATTGGCAACCGCATCGTCGTACTGTTTTAACGCTTCGAGCACTTCCCCCCTCCCCATCCACGCCACATAATTGTCCGGTTTGAGAGTCGTGGCGCGATCGTAGGATTTTAACGCCTCTTCGTACCGTCGCAATTTGGCAAAAATCGCCCCCTGGGCAGCCCAAAGTTCCGGTTCTTTTGGATTGAGCGCGATCGCCTGTTCGTAGGATGCCACCGCGTCGGCGTATCGGTTCAGGTGACACAGGGCGATCGCCCGATTCGCCCAGATCTCGAACTGGCCGGCGTTGACTTGAATGGCGCGGTCGTAGGACCCGATCGCCTCCTCATACCGCCGCAATTGACTCAATACATTGCCCCGATTGTGCCAGGTTTCGTAATGGTTCGGTTCCGCCGCGATGGCGCGGTCGTAGGACTCGATCGCCTCGAAGTAGCGCTTAAATTTCCGCAGCAGCGCCCCCCGATTGTGCCAAGCTTCGTAATCGTCGGGTTGGATCTTCAGGGCGCGATCGTAGGACTCCAGGGCCTCCTGATAGCGCTTCAGGCGCACCAAAACGTTGCCCCGATTGTACCAGGCTTCCGATCGCCCGGGCCGGATCTTCAGGGCGCGATCGTAACTCTGGAGGGCTTCTGAATGGCGCCGCAATCGCACCAGGGCATTGCCCCGCAGATACCACGCCCCATCCAAATTGGGGTTGATTTCTAAGGCGCGATCGCCAGCCGCGATCGCTTCGGCATATTTGCGTTGAGAAATTAGCGCTTCTCCCCGTTTCAGATAATCGTCCGCAATCAATGATTGATTGGCCGGGGGATGCTTCTGGGAAATCTCCGCTGTCTTCGGCGGTGGCCCGGGTTTCGGCGCGGGTTTCGGCGTGGGTTTGGGCGCGATCGGCTTTTCCACCCGTCCCAACGCCTCGGTTTTCGCCTGCTGCACCTCTGCGATTATCCCCTGCAACTGGTTGATAAACTGGGCTTTGAGTTGTTCCAATTCCTTGATCGATGCCTTCGATGCTTCCGCTTCTCGGGTCAGAAAATCGATGGATTTTTGAGCCGTCCGAACTTGCAGTTCCAAATCTTGAACCAATCGCTTGGAACGGTGATTGGAGGTTTTCAACTGCGTTTCCAACCCGTCCACCTGATGCAGGCGTTTCGCCGTTTCGCTCACCAGTTCCCGGATCACCAACCGCCGCACCATCCAAAAAAACATCAGGGTCAAAGTGGGCGATAATGTCGCGGTCGCCAGCAACGTATTGAGTAAAATAATCGTCGGACCCAATTCGGACGGACTCGATGCCGGGTTGAGTTGGGCGAGTTGGGTCGAGGCGATCGCATCACCGGTCAAAAACGGCGAGTCTGGCGCGAACTGGGGGCGACTCCACGTTTCGGGGGCGCTGACAGCAGCGACGGTTTGAGGCTGTGCCGCATCGATATCGGTCGCACCGACAACATCTTCCGCCTCGGAAACGGGGTTGCTGTTTGACATCGAGTCCGGGACGGGACTCGCCTCACCGATGGATTCCTGGGCCGCCAGGGCCGCCAGGGTCAGAAGGGCTACGGTCGATAACCTCATAGATCTCACTCTCGATAATTGGGGGGATGGGCGACGGATCGCTCGACGCGACCCCCTATCTGCTTTCGGGTCCTGCACTCGGGGGGGCGATCGGCTACTTCCTAACTACGGGGCGATTTCGATCAGTCAGGAATTTGAGAAGGGAGTGGGGGGTGTCGGGAGGGAGTGATATAGCAACGAGCGCTGGCGTGGTTACACCCCGGGAATCGGCAATCGGCACAAGTTTTGAGCGGCTTCAGAAGGTGCCAAGGAACCGAATTTGATAGAACAAAAAAAGCGGGCAAAATGCCCGCCCTATCTCAACTGAATTGTTGTCAATATCGGGATTGACTTAAACTCCGATCGCGATCGGTTCCCGGTCTTGACTGGGGAGCGATCGCGCCTCCGACTGGGTGCAGTAAACCTCGCAGGAATTGTTGGGGCTTTCGATCAGTTTGATTTTGTGGAGTTCGGCACCCAATTCGCGAATCGGATTTTGCAGCAAGTCCCGGATGTGAACCGCGATATTTTCCGCCGTCGGCACGACTTGGGCGAAGTGGGCGATATCCTTGTTGAGGAAGGTGTGGTCGAAGGGTTCGACGACGTAATCCTCGATCGCCTGCTGCACCGCAGCCAGGTCGGCGATCATCCCCGTGCGGGGGTCGATGTCGCCGCGGAGGGTGACTTCCAGGTGGTAGTTGTGGCCGTGGCCGTGGGGGCGGGCGCACTTGCCGTAAATCTCGCAATTTTCCTCGTAGCTGAGGTTTGGGTGGGCGAGGCGGTGGGCGGCACTAAAGTGGGTGCTGATGGTCAAATAAGCTTCCATTCCGTTTCCTTGATAATCGCCCCAAAGTTCGGGGTGTTCAAATATCTGAATGTTGGTCAGGGGCAGGTGGGGGGCCAGACGGTTCCAGATCGCCCGGGCCAGACATTCGGTGGTGGGCAATGTCTGCTCGAATTCCGGCCACGCTTCATTGAGAAAGGAAAAGTCGAGGGGGTCGGTGACTTCCTCTCGGATGGTATGCTTGACGTCGGACAGGTTGAGGACCATGCCGTATTCGTCGAGTTCCCCGACCATCGAAACATACAGGACGTAGTTGTGTCCGTGACCGGGGGCGCGGGCGGTGGGCCCGAACCGTTCAAAGTTTTCTGTCTCGCTCAGTTCTGGCAACCAGTAGCGGTGACTGGCTGAAAACTGGGCTCGACGAGTGATGATGCATTCCATAAATGCACGTTAATTTTTGCTTGTTAAGTTCTGTTAACTAATGTAATCGGTTTGGCAATTTTTTTCAATGCCGATATCCCGGGAGGGGCGATGGCTAGGGGAAAAATAGAGTCGCGATCGCCGTTTCCTCAGAAGAATTGATTCATGTCCGCCCGGGCTTCCTGTCTTAGCCGAGACGCGATTCTGAAAAATTCCTGGCCGGCGTGCAGGTAGGAATCGTCATAATTGAGGGTGAACAGATTCAGTTCTTCAATGCCGTCGCCGATATGATTGAGGCAGTAGTACAAATGGGCGGCGACTCCGGCGATATTGGGAGGATTGGGGCTGGAACGGAACAGGGTCTGGGTTTCGGCGAGAATTTCCCGGCAGGTTTCGATATAATCTTGAAAATCGGCCATCAATTCGTCGTCGAACGGGTCGCCGGATAAATTGTCGAGTTCCCGTTTGAAGGGTTTGAATATGCGATCGATATTGTGATTGACGGGTTGGTAGACTTGTTGCAGCCACCTCTGCAAGTCGAAATCCACCGATCGCCCCGTCTGACGCGATCGCCGGGACGGGGTTCTGGAGGCACCCCGGTTGACGCTGGGTCGGGTGGAGAGGGTGCGATCGTAGCCGCGCCGCTTTTGGGGATCGCCGAGCACTTCGTAAGCTTCGTTGATCCTGATAATCCGGTCGTGATTTGCCGTTTCTTTTTGACTGTCAGGATGAAATTTTTTGACCAGCCGGCGGTAGGCGCTTTTGATATCCGTTTGGGTGGCTTGCGGGGAAATTTCTAAGACTCTATAGTAATTTAATTTCGCCATAATTTATAATTGCTCTCCGTCGCTCTCCTGCGAACCGTGACACTCTATTTTAAACCGAATTGAGGGAATCGGGAAGAGTGCCTTGCCGGGACGCCAGCCTTGTGTATAGCAATCAGCAGTCAGGTTTGGGCAATCAGCAAAGCTTGACAGCCCATCATATCAAATCCTGATAGAAGAAACCGGGTTTCTAGAAGAGTGTTGGGTTCCCCACCCAGATATTGAAAGAAACCCGGTTTCTAGCACTCTCTCCGTGGGAAAAAATCGGGGCGTGTCATTTATTGCATCTGAATCCGTGCCAGAGTCGTATTCCGATAATAATGGGCGAGAATTTGCTGGTAATTGTAACCCGAATTCGCCAAATTATACGCCCCCCACTGACTCAAACCCACGCCGTGGCCGAACCCGCGACCATTCACCACAAAATTGCCCGCACTGCCGTTGCGATTCACCCGAAATCGGGTACTCCGCAGCCCCAGCGCCCGGGCGATATCCTCGCCACTGACCACCCGAGTGCCCCCACTTCCCACCACCTTCATAGTAATCACGCTTCCGTGAGCCGAAGTCCGTTCCGGTGTCATGGACGTGATTTGACCCACCCCAGAAATGCGGTTGCTGAGGTCGCCAGCCGAAAACGTTTTCGTCCACTCGAACACCGGGGCACCGCGATCGAAATCCGGGACCCCCCGCAGGTAGGGCAACGGATTCTCCCAGACATCCTCCACATTTTCCGTGTGCCCCCCAGAAGACGAGTGAAACACCGCCAAAATCACCCGGCCGTTGTAGGTCAACACCTGGCCCGCCGTGGCATTCACCGCCGCCTGGGTTCCCGCCGACTCCCCCGACACCCCCGGATACACCTGAGAATTCTGGTCGTCGCCGAGATCGAAAAGTTCGCCACTATTATTTTGACGCTTGTAGAGGGCGTAGGTCCGCGCCGCCACCGCCTGGGCTTTCAAAGCCTCCTGGGGCCAACTTCCCCCCATTTCCGCCCCCAGGACGCTGTAGAGATACTGTTCGAGATCGACAGAATTGATCGCCGTCAGACCGCCGTTTCGGGGCATCAGCAACACCCGCCCCCGATACCATCCATCCCCGATCCACACCTGACCATTTTCCCCCGGTTCGACCCAAATTTGGCCCGCCTTCCACTGGCCGATCGCCACCTGACCCGATGCCGACTGGGCGACGCTCCCCCCCATTGGGGAGAGCTGGCCCAACACCCGACCGCTCCCATCCCGAACCGTGGCAGCGGTGGAACTTCCCACCTTCACCTGGGAGGCCCCCGATTCGATCGCCACCCGCATCAAAACAGAAGCCGCCGCCGGAGAAACCGACAGCAGCCACAACAGCAGAGACAGCCCCCCGTAACGCTTCAGAGGCCGAAAGATGAGGGAAGTGACAAAGATGCTAGAAGTCATGGTGTCGGTATTCGCGTAGATGGTATACCTAGATACGGTTAATCCCGATAGAATCGTAGAAGTAGGGGCAGTGCGTCCCCGCCTGCCGCACCCTGGATTTATAACATATTGTGAAATTGGATTGGGGGAATAAAAGTTTTGCAGATCACCTTTCTAGGAACCAGTTCCGGCGTCCCGACGCGATCGCGCAACGTCTCCGGCATCGCCCTCCGCCCCAGCCAGCGGGCAGAAGTCTGGCTGTTCGACTGCGGCGAGGGTACCCAGCACCAATTTCTCCGCAGCGAACTCAGGGTTAGCCAACTCAACCGCATCTTTATCACCCATATGCACGGCGACCACATTTTCGGACTGATGGGGTTACTCGCCAGTTGCGGTTTGGCGGGAAATGCCACCCGCATCGATCTCCACGGTCCGGCCGATTTAGAAAGTTACATCAAATCCTGCATTCGCTATTCCCACACCCATTTTTCCTATCCCGTCAAAATTCACCCCGTCCAACCCGGCATCATTTACGAAGACGACGAATATATCATCCGCTGCGGCCCCCTGAAACATCGCGTCCCGGCCTTTGGCTACCGGGTGGAAGAAAAGGATCGCCCTGGACGGTTTAATGTGGAAAAAGCCAGGGCGTTGGGCATTCCGGAGGGTCCGATTTACGCCCAACTGAAACGGGGGGAAATTGTCACCCTCCCGGACGGCCGCATCATCAACGGTTCGGCCCTCTGTGGCAAACCGGAAATCGGCCGCAAATTTGTTTACTGTACCGACACGGTTTTCTGCGAGGGGGCGGTGGAACTTGCCCAGGGTGCGGACGTTTTGGTGCACGAGGCGACGTTCTCCCACCTGGATGCGGACATGGCATTTCAGCGCCTCCATTCCACGTCTACGATGGCGGCGCAGGTGGCTCTTGCTGCCGGGGTAAAAATGCTGTTGATGACGCACTTCAGCCCCCGCTACGCGCCGGGAAACGATATCATTTTGGAGGATTTGTTGGAGGAAGCCCGGGCGATTTTTCCGAATACGGAAATGGCTCACGATTTTATGACGTATGAGATCCCCCGGAATCAGGAATTGGTGTCGGTTTAGGGAATGGGGAATGAGGAATGGGGAATAGCCTTGAAACGGTTATCAATTGTCGTCATCAATATGATCGCCGCGCCGTCGCGAATCGCACCCCAATTTCACCCCCCAATCAAATCAAGAAAAAGCCGCTTTCACCGCCTCATTAAATCCCTCTACCAAGTAATCGATGCCGGTAATTGCCGTGCCGACAACGATCGCATCTGCCCCCAACGCGATCGCCCGTTTTGCCATCTCCGGCGATGCGATTCCCCCCTCGCAAATCACCGGAATATCCGCCCGTTTCGCCAATTCTTCCAAGAGTTCAAAGGCCGGGGGCGACAGGTTTTGAGTGGCTTCGGTGTAGCCGTATAGTGTGGTTCCCACGACATCGGCACCGGCTTCTATGGCGGCGATCGCGGCATCTAAAGTATCGATATCCGCCATCACCAATTTTCCGAGTTTGTCGTGAATTTGTGTTATTAAGTCGGATACCGTTTCGCCCCCCGGACGCTTTCTCAATGTGGCATCAATGGCGATAATATCCGCCCCGGCGGCGGCGATGGCGGCGGCATCTTCAAACTGGGGGGTAATGTAGACGGAATAACCCGGAATTTGCCGTTTCCACAAGCCGATGATGGGTTCGGACACCCGCTTTCGCACCGCTTCGACGTGGGCGGGGCTGTCGATCCGCACCCCCACGGCCCCTCGCAGGAGGGCAGTTTGGGCGATCGCGGCGATAATTTCGCGATCGTGGAGGGGGGAGTCGGCCGGCGCCTGACAGGAAACGATCAAACCGGAGGGGATGGAAGATATCATTTTTTTTAAATAATTTAGGACGGCTTTATAATAGCGTTTAAATGATACATTGAATCGAGGAAAATCATGGGACTTTTGATTGATGGCATCTGGCATGACCAGTGGTATGACACCGACCGCACGGGGGGCCGTTTCGTCCGGCAAGCGTCCCAATTTCGCAACTGGGTGACGGCCGACGGTAGTCCGGGAGTCGCGGGGTCCGGCGGTTTCAAAGCCGAACCCGGACGGTATCACCTGTATGTTTCCTACGCCTGTCCGTGGGCGCATCGGATCCTGATTTTTCGGGCGTTGAAAGGACTCGAATCGATGATTTCTTTGTCAGTCGTCAATTGGTATATGGGGGAAAATGGCTGGACGTTTGAACCGGCGGAAGGGGTGATTCCCGACAGTATTAATGGGGCGAAATACCTCCACGAAGTTTATACGAAAGCCGATTCTAATTATACCGGGCGGGTGACGGTTCCGGTGCTTTGGGACAGGCAAAATCAGACCATTGTTAACAATGAATCGGCGGAAATTATCCGGATGTTCAACAGTGCGTTTGATGGGGTGGGGGCGAAGCCGGGGGATTACTATCCCGAACCGTTGCGGGAGGAAATCAATGCCCTCAACGATCGCATTTACGATACTGTCAATAACGGCGTTTACAAAGCCGGATTTGCGACGACCCAAGCCGCCTACGAAGAGGGGGTGAAACCACTGTTTGAAACCCTGGATTGGCTGGAGGGGCGGCTGTCTTCGCGGCGGTATCTGACGGGCGATCGCGTCACGGAGGCGGACTGGCGGCTGTTCACCACCTTGGTGCGTTTCGACCCCGTTTATGTGGGGCATTTCAAGTGCAACCTCCGCCGCATCGCGGACTATCGGAATTTGTGGGGATATCTGCGGGATTTATATCAAATTCCGGGGGTGGCGGAAACGGTGAATTTCCGACACATCAAAGGTCATTATTACGAAAGCCATAAAACCATCAATCCGACGGGAATCGTGCCCCTCGGCCCGGAAATTGATTTCCGGGAGCCCCACGACCGCCATTTAGTCGGGTAGTCGCAATGTTTTCCCGCTGTTCACGAGGGCTGCAAACTCGTCGGCAGGGAGGGGGCGGCTGAAGATATAACCCTGAATTTCATCGCAGAGATTTTCTGCGATAAACCGGAGTTCGGCTTCCGTTTCCACCCCTTCGGCGATGACCCGGAGGTTGAGTTGGTGGGTCATCATTGTCACCGCTTGGACGATGGCTTGGGTTTTGGGATTTTGATCCACATTTTTGACGAAGCAGCGGTCTAACTTCAAGGTATCGAAGGGGAATTGATTTAGGTAGTTTAGGGAAGAGTAGCCGGTCCCGAAATCGTCGATCGCAATTTTCAACCCCAGGGCTTTTAAAGCGTTCAATTTGCGGATCGATAATTCCTCATTTTTGACCAAAACGCTTTCGGTGAGTTCCAATTCCAAATAGGAAGCGTCCAAAGATTCTTTAAGTAAGATGTCGATCAACTGTTTCCGAAAGTTCGGTTGGTTGAACTGACAGGCTGAGATATTGACCGCCACCGGCAGGGAGATCCCGGCGACTTGCCACAATTTGATCTGATGGCAGGCGGTTTTTAAAACCCATTCCCCGATGGATTCGATCAAACCGGTTTCTTCAGCGAGGGGGATGAAGACCGCCGGCGAAACGAAGCCGCGATCGCCCCGCTTCCACCTCAACAACGCCTCTGCCCCGACGATTCCGCCGGTATTCAAGTTCACTTTGGGCTGATAGTAAAGCTCCAATTCATTGCGCTCGATCGCGTGTTGAAGATCCGCTTCTAAAGTGATATAATCGGAGGCGGCTGCATCCAATATTTCCTGATAAATCGTACAACAATTTCCGGTCTGACGGCGGCTCTCATGCATAGCCGTCTTGCTATTTTTGAGGAGCGGATCGACCTCCGTTCCGTGGCGGGGGTAGAGGGCGATGCCGATACTCACCGTCAGAAAAATTTCCTGTCCGTCGATGGAGAAGGGTTGGGACAAAGAATTTCGGATCGCTTCCGCCCGTCGGTGGGCATCAGTTTCGGCAACCACCGATTCCAAAATCACGGCGAATTCTTCACCGTTCAGATGGGCGACCGTGCCTTGGGAAGCGATCGAATACTGTAGCCGTTTTCCCACTGCTTTCAGAACTTTTTCTCCGAATTCGTAGCCCAGGGTATCGTTGATGCGGTTGAATCGATCTAAACTCAAACAAAGGATGGGAATCAGTCCGGATAGGAGCAGTTCCGCTTCGCCCCGAATTTGGTGGAAGCGATCGCGCAGGGCGAGGCGGTTGGGCAACTCCGTCACCACGTCGCGATAAATGAGTTCATTGAGTTTTTCTTCGATGGAAAGGAGTTGATTTTTATAATGATTTTGAACGGCGGAATGTTTCTCCAAACGGACGGTAATTGCTGTCAGCAGTTCCGTCGCCGTGCAGGGTTTGGTAATATAATCATCAGCCCCCAACTCCATCCCCTTTCGAGTATTGGTTCGGTCGGCTAAAGCCGTCATAAAAATAAAAGGAATCATGGCCGTTTTCGGATTCTGGCGCAGTTGGGAGAGGACTCCATATCCGTCGATTTGTGGCATCATGACATCGCACAGAATCAGATCGGGGCGTTCCTCCTGAGCCACTCTGATGCCGTGCTGGCCGTCGGCTGCTTGCAATACCTGAAACTCTTCAATTTCGAGCAGATCCACCAGGTTTTCGCGAACCAGATCTTCATCTTCGATCACCAATATTTTTTTCATTTTTTGAGCGTCAGTGGCAGTATAACAGTACAAGTAGTGCCGCGATCCTCTTCGGTTTCCACAGTAATTTCTCCGCCCTGGAGATCCACAGCTTTTTTAACGAGGGGCAGCCCCAAACCCGTCCCTGATATTGTACCAACATTGCTTGCCCGATGAAAAGGCTCGAACAAATATTCCCGATCTTTTTCGGGGATTCCAATTCCCCAATCCTGGATTCGGAATGTCGCGCGATCGGTTCCGCAGGACAACTCAATCTTAATGTCTCCACCCTGGGGAGAATATTTCATGGCGTTGGAAATGAGGTTGCCCAAAATCTGGTTGAGAAGATGCTCATCGAGATGGGCTTGAGGGCAGTCCGTCTGAGCGGTAAAAACCAAATTGTGGCTGTCCGTCGTGAGTTGAAATTCTTCCACCAAATTCGCACAAAATTGGGTGATGTCGATTGGAGTGGGGTCGGGGAGAATTTTTCCAGCTTCCGCCTGCCCGATAATCAGAATGTCGTTCAACATTTCGGTCATCTGCTGGATGCCCAATTTAATCCGGTGGAAGTGGGTTTTTTGTTTTTCGTCGGAAAATTTTTTGCCGTGATTTTCCAGCAATCCCGCCGAGAAAGAAATGGTGGTCAGGGGGGTGCGAAATTCGTGGGAAACCGTCGTGATAAAGCGACTTTTTAGGTCGTTAAATTCTTGCTCGATTTGTTGAAGGTTGTGGTGGCTCGTATCCCGCAGTTCGGCATTTTCGGCTTCCAGGCGGGCGATTTGCCGTTGCAGGGCGGCGAGGTCGATATTTTTTAAAAGGCTCGACCGGGAAATCAAGCCCGCGAATTCGTCCCCCTCGCCGACGACGATCAGATAACCTGTGGGGGTGCGATCGCACAACTGCCAGAGGGCGGGGATATCGGCTAACTCCGACGCTGGAACGGTGGGGGGTAAAGAGCCCATCACCTCGGCGACCGGAACCCGGGTGAAATCGATCCCTTCGGCGACCCCCCGCACCACGTCAGCCGCCGTCAACAGGCCGACGGGAATCTGATTGTCAAGGACGACCAGAACATCGACGGCCTCCCGACTCATCGCCGCGATCGCATCATTCAAAACCGTTTCCGGCCCGGTCGTCACCGGGGGCACTTCCAGAATCATATTTTCCAACAAACCCGCCTACAAAAATTTACGATAACCCGACAGACTCCATCATACAGAGTAGACAGATACCGGGAGTCTCGAACCGAATCCAACGCCCAACAATAACCGTCGTCTGCTATTCGATTCCGCCGCATTTTGATAGAATAGGAACGGGCAAGTTCGGCTCGAACAGGGCGGACACCATCATCAATTTTGTGGATCATCATCAATCAATTTAAAGTCGAAATTAAAATCCGATCAGCTCCCTTGCCAGCCCGGTGTTTGGGAGTGACAAATCGAGTCCCCGACCGGGTGCGGGATGCAGTTTTTATCGCCGCCGCTCCCCCCTCGCCGACAACCGTTTGTGCGGTGTCATTTTTTGAAGCCACAGAGTCAAGCCGAATCCCAGATGATCATGCTCTCGGTTGATCCCCATACCCATGAAATCCAACATTACAAATTTTGATTCACCTCTGCTAGAAAAGGCGATGGAGCCTCCCCTTCTTACTGTACCACCCCATTTCCCCCTGTCGGAGGTGGCGGAGCGGATGTATCAGCCAAGGCGGGGGCGAGAGGTATCCGAGCCGGCCCGGGGTACAGAAAGTGGCGGAACGCCCTACGCCTTAGTTCTTCGCGAGAATCAATTGATCGGCATTGTGAGCGGGCGAGATCTGCTCCGCCTCGCCGTCGCCGGCGAGGGACTCGAGGGCCTAGCCGCTGGCGACGGGATGGAGGCCGATCCGCCCACCCTGCACCGGCAGGAGGTAGAAAATCCCCTCGCCCTATTTTCGGTGTTGCGGGAGTGGGGGGTCGATCGCCTGCCCATACTCGACGAAACGGAAGCGGTGGTGGGAGTCGTCACCCGAGAACGGCTGCACTCGCTCCTGAAACCGTCCGAGCGCCACCTCAAACGCTGTCGCGTCGGCGATCGCGTGGAGGGAAACCCGTTAGCCGTTTCCCCAACCACATCACTGGCGGACTTGGCGCGGTTGTTCGTAGAGCGCCGCCTCGGGGCGGTGGCGGTAGTCCGACCGTCCGACCCCGACTCCGACCTCATCCCCGTCGGTTTGGTGACCGAAACCGATCTGGTTTTAGCCCTGATTCGGGAGGGCTTCAGGGGGGGAAATGCCGGCAACATCATGCGATCCGCGACAGCGCACCGATCCGCGACAGCGCACCGATCCGCGACAGCGCACCGATCGCCACCCCCCACCA
>JBNGCR010000119.1:13048-16290 GCA_050045915.1 Limnospira sp. | reverse complement strand
TACACGCTCCAAAAAATCGTTGCAACTATCCAAAATCCCTTTTAGGGATTGAAACATTTAAGCTTTCAGCCATGATGGATTGTTTCAACGTGTTGCAACTATCCAAAATCCCTTTTAGGGATTGAAACGGGATGGGAGTAATTGCCATGATCCTGCGACGATGTTGCAACTATCCAAAATCCCTTTTAGGGATTGAAACAGGGTGCGGGCAAGGGAACTACAACAATTTATTTGAGTTGCAACTATCCAAAATCCCTTTTAGGGATTGAAACTTCTTTATTGTCATCAATGATGAGCTTTCCTGACAAGTTGCAACTATCCAAAATCCCTTTTAGGGATTGAAACATCTCTATTGATCTCGGTGGGACGGCTATTGAGCCTGGTTGCAACTATCCAAAATCCCTTTTAGGGATTGAAACAATAGATAAGTCTCAGCAAGATTCTGATTGGGGCGATTCAATGTTGCAACTATCCAAAATCCCTTTTAGGGATTGAAACGAGGATTTTTGCAAGACATATCCAACAATTGAAGGTTGCAACTATCCAAAATCCCTTTTAGGGATTGAAACAGAAAGTTATGCGATCGCCCGAGAAATTTACCAGTGTTGCAACTATCCAAAATCCCTTTTAGGGATTGAAACGATTTCACTGAGGTTTCGCAATCCCTGCAGATAATCGTTGCAACTATCCAAAATCCCTTTTAGGGATTGAAACAATTGAAGTCCGGTTGTGCAGTAAAAGTCCCCCTTGTGAAGGGCAGGGCTGTTTCATTCTCGGTTCAAAATTGTCGAGGGCGACGAGGAAAACCGTTGATGGGAGCCAGAAGCAAGGTTTTTTTCCGGTTAAAAACACCTTTTTATTCCGAAAAATCCTCCTCCGCTCCCTCCGCTCCCTCTGCTCCCTCCGCTCCCTCCGCCATTTTTCGGGGAGAATGAAACGGCCCTGCTTGTGAAGGGGGATTTAGGGGGATCGTCCGTATCTGATGCGATCGCAAACCACTCTATCGGGCATTGCCACTCAATTGACCAAATCCCCCCAAACCCCTATAATACGGCACGAGAAAGTCAACCCGACGACTCTCCGAGCTCAACTAACATTCTGGAGTATTGACCATGACCATTGACGGTGCGATCGCCTACGCCCTGCTTTACGTTGTCGCCCTCGGTGCCGCCGCCGGGCTCCTGTTTGCGTTGCGACTCGTCAAATTGATTTAAGGGTAATTGTAGGGGCGAATGGCATTCGCCCTTTCCGATCGTGGATTCACAGGCAACCCTATAAGGTTGCCCCCACAGATTTTGTTATTGGCAGGCTTCCAGTTGCCGGACGACCGTCAACGCGGAATAGGAGACACCTGCGGTGCCCTCGCCGGGATGGGTGCAGTCCCCCACCAGCCAGAGTCCGTTAACGGGGGTGCGGTTGGCGAACCCGAAGGGGCCGAAGGTGGAAATTCGCTGGCCCACGCCCCCGACCACACCGCGATCGCGGGCTGTGTAGCGGGCGAAGGTGCGGGGGGTGGCGGCTTCTTGGTGAATTATCGTTTCTGGGGTGAGGTGAAAGTAGGAACCCAGGCGGGCGATCGCATCTTTTGTATACTGTTCTTTTAACTGTTCGTAATCCTCACAATTCCACCATTTTTCAGTATCCGTAAAACTCGAAGCCGTGATGGTGGCTTTCCCGTCCGGCGCCCGTCCGTCCCCGGGTTTGCTGACGGAGACGAATAGGGAATTATTTTCCGCGATCGGCCCGTCGTAATCGTAGAGGAATTGTAGGTGGGGGGGACAGCCGGAGGGGATGGCGGATTCATCCACTCCCAAATACACGACAAACGCGCCAGACGCAGGGGGAAGATTTTCGATCCGGTGGCGGTAGATGCGATCGCCGATATTCGGAGAAATCTTATCTTTCTCTCCCAACAATTTTACCACATTTTGAACGGTGAGATTGCCGATCATTACATCGGCGGTTTCTCGCCAAACTTTACCATTTTTTTGATCGCGAATTTGCACCGCCACAGCCTTTCCGTTTTCGGTGGCGATCGCCTCGACGGTGTGGCGCATCCGCAGGGTTCCCCCGTCCCGTTCCAAACTTTCCACCAGGCGATCGCTCAACACCTGCATACTGCCCTGAAGGTGATACAATCCCTGGGGTTCCTGGGAGACACCCAAGGCCGTCGCCGCGTACAGCAGGGCGGTTTCGTCGGTGTTGACCTGGGAGTACAATTTTAACTGCAAATCGAGGAAGGTTTTCAGGCGGCGATCGCGATCGAGTCCGTAAAGTTTCAGCAAATTGCCGACGGTTAAAAACGTAAAGGGCAGGGTGATCAACGTATCCGGTCGAAACGCTTTCGCTAATTGTATTATATCCCAAATATGGCGCGGTGGCAACACCGGATCGCGACTTTGAAACCGCCAACTGGCGTCAAATAAAGTTCCCATTAACTGCCAAAACGGTTCGCTTCCGGGAAACTGCCGCTGCCGTTCCAGGCACCATTTTTCCGGGTCGCGCCAGATGTTGACGGGTTCGGTTTCTCCGGGTAGAAAAACCGCGCAGGCGGGATCGCAGGGCGTGGCCTCGGGTAGGTCGATCTGCAATTCCGAGAAAATCCGGTGGTGAATGCCCCCCGGTTCCAACCCCGCCACCTGGGTGGCGCCGACATCGAAGGTGAACCCCCGGCGCCGGAAGGTAGACGCGCATCCCCCGGGGACGATCGCCTGGTCGAAAATGGACACGGAGTAGCCACGACGGGCCAGCAGCGCCCCGGCGGTGAGTCCGCCGATACCGGCACCGATTACGATCGCCCGTTTGCGGGCGTTTCCGCTGTGAACCTCTGCCATCGGTCTTTACATTTCTTAACACTCCTTCTCATAATAGCAACTTCTCGGCGGGTGGGGGGATCGGGGGTGCGATCGCGCCCGTGCTACGGTTGAGGGTGAGAACACAAACAACCATTTGAGAAAAGGTCGGTCAATCAATGATGCAGTCCGCCATCCGAATCACCACCAAAGTCCTTCCCGGCAATAAAGTGGAAGTTCAAATTCCGTCGGGTTGTGAAGGTCAGGAAGTCGAAGTTTTTGTGGTTCTTCCCCCCCGAAAAGCGATCGGCCGGCAGAATATCCTCAAGTTTTTGGAGGAGTTGCGCGATCGTCATCCCCAACGTTCCGCCGAAGACATCAACCGCGATCTTGCCATAGAAAGGGATTCATGGGACAGCTAAATCTATCCGATTTTCAATCGGTTTATAT
>JBNGCR010000119.1:10340-12948 GCA_050045915.1 Limnospira sp. | reverse complement strand
ATAACTCGAACTGAGTCCGGTTTGGGCTTTACCAAACTTTAATAAATGACGGCATTTTCTTTACACAATCTTTAAATAGGGGGCTTGACCCCTCACCCCAAAAAAGCTATATTATGTTATGTAGATGCACCCTGATGGTAGAGAGAGTCGCTCAAGCAGCTCTCTCTTTTTTTTTGGGCCGTCGTCGCCGTCCGCTCCTTGCCGGAAGGGTTTCAGAATGATATGATTTGGCATCTCACTGGATGTAGCGCCCCATGCAAAATATTTTGGCCGCGATCGATTTCTCGGACGTCACGGCCGCCACGATCGCCCAGGCGGAAAAATTGGCCCGGGCTTTCGGGTGCAAGTTGTGGCTGATCCACGCCACCGCCCCGGAACCGGATTTCGTAGGGTTCGGCACCGGTCCCCCTTCGGTGCGGGAAGATACCGCCAACGCCTATCGCAAAGAACATCATCAACTCCAGGAGTGGGCCGAAACCCTGCGTCAAAAGGGCATCGACGCCACGGGTTTGACGATTCAGGGTTCGACCGTCGAGACGATTTTGGCGGAAGTGGAGAAGCTGAAGGCCGATCTGGTGATTGTGGGTTCCCACGGCCACGGCCGTCTGTTTCAGGCGATCGTCGGCAGTGTTAGCGAGGGGATTCTCCGAAAAGCGGACTGTCCGGTGTTGGTGGTTCCCGTACCTCAACGCGATCGCAAAAACTGACGTTTGGGGGTGGGGACGGCGAAAATCCGATCTACAATAGGGCGTCATTTCTGTCAGGGTGTCTGCAAATCATGGCACGACGCGATCGCGAAACGTCCCCCCCAGAAAATCCCATTCACTTGATTTTGTTAATAATTTGGTGTGCGATCGCTTTAATTGTACGCCTGATGGATTTGGATGCCAAACCGATCTGGAGCGACGAATTTGCCACCCTCGCCTTCAGTCTCGGACGGGGATTCCATCAAATTCCCCTGGACGTGCCCATCGCCCCGGAACTGCTCGTGCACCCCCTGGAAGTCGATCCGAATTTGGGAGTCGGCGCCGTCCCCGAGCGGTTATTCGCGGAAAGCAACCATCCCCCCGTTTATTTCATGCTGACGCACCTTTGGGTTGACGGGTTGGCCCCCGCCGGGGAGCTCGTCCCCATCGGCATCGCGCGATCGCTCAGTGTTCTATTTGGTGTGGCGACGGTGCCCGCCTTGTTCGGGTTGGCTTGGCTGTCCTTCCGTTCCCGAATTGTCGCACAAATGGCCGCGGCCTTGATGGCGGTTTCTCCCTTCGGCGTTTATTTGGCCCAGGAAGCCCGACACTACACTTTGGCGATTTTGTTGGCGATCGCATCTTTGGCTTGTCTGAGCGCCGGAATTCGCCGTCTGAACCGCCAAATTTCCCTCCCCCCGTGGCTGGTTGTCGTCGGCGTCGGGATCAATACGTTGGGGGTGGCGGTGCATTTCTTTTTCGCCTTTTTGTTAATTGCAGAAGGAGCGATGGTTTTGGGGCTTTGGATTCGGGATCTCCGCCGTTCTCCGTTACAATTTCCGGCCTTCAAAACTTGGAAGGGGTTCTATTTCGTCGCCTTGGGGACGGCGGCGGGGGGGCTGGTTTGGCTGCCCATTTTCCTGCAAATTTCCGGCGGGGACAGCGAGTTGACGGCCTGGGCGTCTCCTGGCGATCCGATGGAAATATTGATTCAACCCATTGCCAGAATTGTGGCTTGGTTGACGACGATGGTGGTTTTGTTGCCGGTGGAAAATCAGCCCTTACCGGTCGTTATTATTTCCGGTATTTTCACCTTATTGATTTTGGGGATATTGGGGAAAGTTTGGGTTGACGGTTGGCGGGTTCTGCCCCCATCCCGGCGGGAGTCCGTGCAGTTGTGGGGGGGTTTGACGCTGGTAGTTTGGGTGCTGTTTTTGGCGATCGCCTGGGGGTTCGGCATCGACCTCACGTTGGCGGCTCGATATCAGTTTATTTACTTTCCGGCTATTTTGTTAATCGTGGCGGCGGGATTGGCGGCGGGGTGGCAAAATCCCGGAAAATATGATTGGCGAAGATGGGCGATCGCTCTCATTTTGACTGTTTCCTTTTTCAGTGGGTTGATGGTCGCCCATAATTTCGCCTACCAGAAACCCGATCGCCCGGAATGGGTGGCGAGGGCGATCGCGTCCCATTCTAATCCGGAGATTCCCACCCTGATCGCCACAGTCCATAAAAGCCACGAACAGACGGGGGAAATGATGGGAATCGCCTGGGAATTGCAGAAGTTGGGAATGCCAGAATTATCGCCCTTTTTCCTGCTTGCCCACAAGTACGAAAAAGAGGGTTTAACCGCCACGGCGACCCTCGATCGCACCCTCAAAAAATGGCCCCGCCCCCTGAATTTGTGGACGGTCAATTTTTCCGCCCACTTCGATCCCTCCCTCTACAATTGCCAACTCGAACCCGGTACGAAATCTTACGTTCCCGGCTATTATTTTCAGATGTATCGCTGCGGAGAAACACCCCTTGGGAATTGAATTACCAAGCTAATCGCACAAATACTCTCGCATCGGATTGGGGAGAATTGGTTTCAAAGTCCCCCTTACGAAGGGGGATTTAGGGGGATTTTTCGGTTCCCAAAC
>JBNGCR010000119.1:0-10240 GCA_050045915.1 Limnospira sp. | reverse complement strand
TTTTCAAAGTCCCCCTTACGAAGGGGGATTTAGGGGGATTTTTCGGTTCCCAAACGGTAGAGCATCCCCCCCAGCCCCCCTTTGTAAGGGGGGAGAATATCTTTTCAAAGTCCCCCTTCGTAAGGGGGATTTAGGGGGATCTCTCCGGTTATGAAGTCGCCATAAAAGCCTCGTGAAACGTGACTTCACCTTCGGGAAAATTTCCATTAAATGACAGGGCAAAAAAGAACTCTGGTGGCACGCCTTTATAACTGAGATCGGCAACATTCTCGAATCCAAATTTCGGATAATAATCCGGATGTCCGACCACGCAACATCCCTTCGCATTCAAACCCCTCAAACGCGACAGGCCTTCTCTGACCAGGGTTTTGCCGATACCCTGCCTTTGATGGGAAGGTAAAACGGAGAGCGGGCCGAGGCCGTACCAGTCCGGCGTTCCGTCGGAAATGACGACGGGTGAAAATGCGATGTGCCCGACGATTGAGTTATCCATTTCTGCGACGAGAGACACGGAAAGTGCTTCGGCGGCGCGGAGGGCGGTTATTATAAACTGTTCCGTATGTTGGCTGATCTCCAATGTTTTGAAGGCGGAGATAGTTACATCTGTTATAGCCTTCACATCGTTCTCATTTTCAGTTCTGATCATTAGTTTTTGATTCATAGGTCCCAACCGTCCTGTTGCCTATTACAAAATTTCCTCCCCGGCACAAATACCGGAGAGGAAAGGGTTTTATGTTAAAGAAAAATGAGCGATCGCTTAGGGAGCGAGGGCGTGGCCCCGCAGCAAGCTGCCCAAGGTTTTGGCGGTGATCTTCATCTGCACCAGGGGGTTGGCGGGGACGACAGTTTTATAGAGGTAGCTGTCGAATGTCATGCGCTGCACGTCGAGATCGGAGCACATTTCCACAAACGCTTCCCGACTCGCATCGGTGCGGTAGAACACCCGCTGCAGGATGTCGAGCACCAAATAGGTCATGCCGTACTGCTTATCCCAACGCTTGATATAAAGTTTCAAGTCATCTTCGGTGGGGATTTTCTGTCCGGCGTTGGAGGTTTCCACGATGGTTTCGGCGCACATCCGGCCCGACTTGGCGGCGAAGTAAATGCCTTCGCCGGAAGATTTGGTGACGGTTCCGGCGGCGTCTCCGACCAGGGCGACGCGGCCCACGACCCGGCGGGGGCGGGGATGTTCGGGGATGGGGTGGGCTTCCACTTTGATGATTTTACCGCCTTCGATACGCTGGGCGGCGCGGGCGCGGATGCCGGCTTGCAGCTTTTTGATCATCGCCTGGTTGACCTTCATGGTTCCGGTTCCGACGGCGACGTGATCGTATTTGGGGAAAACCCAGGCGTAGAAGTCGGGGGAGACGTCGTTGCCGACGTACATTTCGGCCCGATCTTCGTAGTAGGCCATTTTGTCTTCGGGGATGCGGATGCGCTCTTGGAAAGCGATCGCATAATTGTAATCCCCGGCGTCGATGGCCTTCGCCACCCGGGAGTTGGCCCCGTCCGCACCGATGACCAGATCCACTTTCAGGGTTTTGGCCGTTCCGACCGCTTTACCGCCGGAGTGGTCGTTATAGTGGATGGTGTAGGGGTCGCCAGTTTTGGTGGGAATTTCGAGTTTGTGAACCGTACCGTTGATCAGGTTGGCCCCCAGGGATTCGGCGCGATCGCGCATGAAGCCGTCGAGGACTTCCCGGCGACACATCCCGATATATTCATCTTCATTTTCTAAATTGATGTCCACCTCGCGGTTGGAGGGGGAGATCATTTTCATTTTCCGAACCCGCCGGTCGATAATTTCGGGCGGCAGGTCGAACTCACTTACCATACACAGGGGGATAGCACCGCCACAGGGTTTGGCGTTATCCAGTTTGCGCTCGAATAAATAGGTTTCAATTCCAGCTTTTACCAGCGTTTCGGCCGCGGAGGAACCCGCAGGACCCGATCCGACAACAGCAACCCGTAGAGTCAAAGGTCCTCTCCCAAAATTTATCTCGTCAGTTACTAAGCCCAGATAGTAGCACGGAGTCAGTCAGCGGGGGGGGGTTCTTCTCAGAGTTGTGACGGATTGCAATAGAGCTTAACAGACCGTAACAATTTTGCGGGTCGGATGGGAAAAAAATTGACAATTGGCGCCCGATAATTGATAATTAGCCGTTTTTTCCCGGGCCCCCGTTTTCTGGGATACTGGAGGACGGGACACAATCAGGAGGCGATCGCGAACCCTATGGCATGGAACAACCCGGCCAAATCGGCCCCCACCATTGGCCAGCTACTCACCCAAATCCAGACATCGGGCCAATTGAGTTACGTCCAATATCTCCGGTTGATGTCGGCGATTTTGTCGGGAAATCAGATCACCGACGCAGAACGCCACCAAATCAATCGCATTTTCGACCACGTTCAAACCGGCCGCATCACCCTCAGTCAGAGTTAAATCAACGGTCCCCCCGTCGTTGTTGCGCTTTATGGCGATTACTATATCTATTGGCGATCCCCCTAAATCCCCCTTGAAAAGGGGGACTTTGAGGCGATTTTCGATTTTTTGACTGGATTACCTATTCCCCATTCCCTATTACCGATTACCGACTTCCATCCGCAGATTACACAGATTACACAGATTTTTCTCTATTCCCCATTCTCTTCGATCGCCTCTAATACCGATTTGGGGGATAATTTGCCTTTGAACCAGACGACTCGCGCCGGAATTCCGGTGGTTTTTACCCCCGCTTTTGCCAAATTTAAGCGCTCGGAAATGGCGAGGATTAAATGGTCGCAGTCGGAACGCCGCACCTGATAGAATTTCTTTTGCAGGTATTCTGGACGCCAATAGCCGACAATTTCTAATAAAAATACGCGGCCGTCGGGGTGCACTAGGCGAAAGTCGGGGATCATGACGCTGCCGGGGAGGGGAATTAAATCGACTTCCCGTTCCAGCCGCCACTCGGTTTTGAGGGACTGCCAGCGGTCTGCGAAGGACTGTTCGATCAGGCTGTCGTAGGGTTTGCCGGGGGGATAGTGGCTGACCAATTCGCACTCGGAATTGAGGGTGTAGCGGCCGGTTCTGACGACGCGGGTGTAGGGATCTCGCTGCTGTAAGGTCGCCTGCAAACTCCACTTGGTGACGTGGAGTAATGCCGGGAGCATTTTTGCCAGGGCTAAACCGTAGCGGGTGCTGGGTTTGAAGAGGCTGGTGGGGCCGTCGAGGGTGAGGGTAAATCCGTGGTCGGCATCTCCTTCAATATAAGCCATGAGTTGAAATAATTTTAAGTATCGAAATAAAAGTTTATATTCTCCCGGATCGTTGCGATAGGCATTGATTTTGATCTCGCTGGCGCGGTAGAATATCCCTTGAACTTGGGAGAGATTGTAGCGGTGAATTAAGGCTTCGGGGGTGGGGGTATCGAATTGGGTTAAAATGCGGTTTTCGTGCAAGTCGGCATAGAGTCCAGTTTCGATTTCTGGGGGGGTGACATCTCGTTGGAGTTCTCGACTGAGTTGAACTGCCACTGCTTCTAAGGTTGTCCGAGTTGCGTGGGAGGACGGAACCCGTTTTGCGGCTTCTGAAAAAACTCGTTCTCGCAACTGTTGGGGTTCGAGGGGACTGACGATTTCAAAGGTGCAGAAACTGCTGCGGAGGAGGTGGGCGAATCCCCGCTTGATGCGGTAGTTGGGGCTGTCCCCTTCGAGTTCTTGCAGTTGGCGGTTCAAGTCGCCTTGGGTGCGGTTGAGGCTGTTTTCAAACCGTCGGATGATTTCGGATGCGATCGCCAAATTTCCCGCGTCAATTCGCAGGCGGAGGGGGATGATGGTTTCTCCGTTTTGTCGGTGACTGAGTAGATCCGTGGGTAACATAAACAAGGATAGGGAATGGGGAGTAGGGAGTGGGGAGTTAGAGTTGGGTTGTACAGGGTTGATCGATATTTTCCAATTGTTATGCTGTCAATTAACGGGTAGAAATTATGAAAATTTTGAATCGCTTTTCATTGTCAATTGGTCAAATTTTCTCCTTTCTTTTTATGGCGGGAGTGACTCTCCTGCTGCTGATGTCCTTGGCGGGATATTTGGGCAGTTTTCACCTGTTATTTGAGTTGACATCCCATTTTCGGGTTCAGTACGCGATCGCCGCCCTAATTCCCCTGATCTATTTTACACTGCGACGGCAACCCCGATGGATCGCGATTAGCTTGATTTGTCTGGGGATCAATTTGATGGAGATTGTTCCCTGGTATTTTCCGCAGCAATCTTTCGATAGCGTCAGTTCAAATACCCTGCGGGTGGCGGTGTCGAATGTCAATGCCAAGAACCGCAATTTTGACGCGGTGATTTCGTGGGTAAGGGAGGAAAATCCGGACATTCTGGCAATTGTGGAAGCCAATCAAGCTTGGCAGGATGGCTTGCAACCGATCCGCGATCGCTTCCCCTACACGGTGCTGGAACCTCGGGAGGGTTATTCCGGGATTTCTCTTTACAGTCGGCTTCCTATAGAGGAAAGTTCACTGGAATTTTTTGGAGATTCAAAGCGGCCGTCAATTGTGGCGAAAATCACTCAAGGCGATCGCCCATTTTCCGTCATTGCCACCCACCCAGTTCCCCCCCTTAATCGCGGTCTATTTTCTCTCCGAAACCGAGAAATTGAGACGATGGCAAAATTCATCTCTACCTTGCCAGAACCCGTCATCCTCCTGGGAGATTTGAACATCACCATGTGGTCCCCCATCTACAAAAATACCCTGGAACAAACCCGACTCCGCAACAGTCGCCGCGGGTTCGGCATCCTCCCCACCTGGCCGACTTTTAAACCCCATTTGTATATTCCCATCGACCATTGTTTGGTGAGTCCAGAATTTCAGGTTTTGGAGATGCGACAAGGTGCCAAGGTGGCTTCCGATCACCTGCCGATCGCCGTAGATTTAGCCCTGCATTAAAGCGGCAAAACCGGCGATCGACATCCGTCCTGACTCACAATAAACGGGTAGAAATCATGAAAATTTTGAATCGCTTTTCATTGTCAATTTCTCAAGTTTTTTCCTGGATTTTTATGGCCGGAGTCACCCTGCTGATGCTGATTTCCTTGGCGGGATATTTGGGCAGTTTTCACCTGTTATTTGAGTTGACATCCCATTTTCGGGTTCAGTACGCGATCGCCGCCCTAATTCCCCTGATCTATTTTACACTGCGACGGCAACCCCGATGGATCGCGATTAGCTTGATTTGTCTGGGGATCAATTTGATGGAGATTGTTCCCTGGTATTTTCCGCAGCAATCTTTCGATAGCGTCAGTTCAAATACCCTGCGGGTGGCGGTGTCGAATGTCAATGCCAAGAACCGCAATTTTGACGCGGTGATTTCGTGGGTAAGGGAGGAAAATCCGGACATTCTGGCAATTGTGGAAGCCAATCAAGCTTGGCAGGATGGCTTGCAACCGATCCGCGATCGCTTCCCTTTCCTAATGTTTGAAACCAGCCAAGATCGGCCGGGGATTGGCATCGCGCTATACAGCAAACTGCCGTTAAATAATGCGTCGGTTCAATTTATTGGAAATGAAAAAAGACCGACAATCGTCGCCAAACTGACCCAAAACAATCGGGAATTTTGGGCGATCGCAACCCACCCCACACCCCCGATCAGCAAATGGCTTGTTTCCGTCCGCAACCGACAACTGGAGGCGATCGCAAAATTTATCCCCACCTTGTCAGAACCTGTCATCCTCCTCGGAGATCTGAACATCACTATGTGGTCCCCCATCTACAAAAACACCCTGGGAAAAACCCGACTCCGCAACAGCCGCCGCGGGTTCGGAATCCTCCCCACCTGGCCGACTCGTAACCCCTATTTGCATATTCCCATCGACCATTGTTTGGTGAGTCCGGAAATTCAAGTTTTGCAGATGCGACGGGGGCTAAATGTCGGTTCCGATCACCTGCCAATTGTCATGGATTTAGCCATCCATTAAAAGGTCACAACGCTGCGAATCGATTTCCCTTCGTGCATCAAATCGAAGCCTTCGTTAATCTTTTCAAAGGGCAAAACGTGGGTGATCAAATCGTCGATATTAATCTTACCCTCCATGTACCAATCCACAATTTTAGGGACATCCGTCCGACCCCTCGCACCGCCGAAAGCCGTCCCTTTCCAAACCCGTCCCGTCACCAACTGAAAGGGCCGGGTGCTGATTTCCTGCCCCGCCGGGGCGACGCCGATAATCACGCTTACCCCCCAACCTTTGTGGCAGCATTCCAACGCCTGACGCATGACATTCACATTGCCGATACACTCGAAACTGTAGTCCGCGCCGCCCTTCGTCAAATCCACCAAATAGGGTACCAAATCTCCCTCAATTTCCCGGGGATTGACAAAGTGCGTCATCCCGAATTTTTCGGCAATTTCTCGCTTGTCCGGGTTGAGGTCCACGCCGACAATCATATCGGCACCGACCATTTTCGCCCCCTGAATGACGTTCAATCCGATGCCGCCCAAACCGAAGACCACCACTTTAGAACCCGGTTCAACTTTCGCCGTATTGATGACCGCGCCGATACCCGTCGTCACCCCGCAGCCAATGTAACAAACCTTGTCAAAAGGCGCATCTTCGCGAATTTTTGCTACTGCAATTTCCGGCAATACTGTATAATTAGAAAAGGTGGAAGTTCCCATGTAATGATGGATCATTTTTCCACCTTGAGAAAAGCGACTGCTGCCGTCCGGCATTAACCCCTTTCCTTGGGTGCCGCGAATCGCCTGACAGAGGTTGGTTTTCATGCTGAGACAGTATTCACATTGGCGACATTCGGGGGTATAAAGAGGGATAACGTGATCGCCCGGTTTGAGGCTTTTCACCTCCGGGCCGACTTCTACCACGACCCCCGCCCCTTCGTGGCCGAGAATCGCCGGAAATAGCCCTTCCGGGTCGGCGCCGGAGAGGGTGTAGGCATCGGTGTGGCAAATTCCGGTTGCTTTGATTTCCACCAACACTTCCCCCGCTTTCGGGCCTTCGAGTTGGACGGTTTCCAGGCTGAGGGGTTGTCCGGCTTCCCAGGCGACGGCGGCTTTAACTTCCATGTTCCTGTTCTCAATTATCTTCGTTTTTTTAGGATATCAGAAAATGGCGAATCGAAACAATCGATTCAATAAAAATAGCCCCCCCTTGCGATATCGATTTCGATATCAGATATAATTGAAAGATGGAAACAGGCAAGATGTCTGTTCTACTAAATTTAAAGAATGGGAATGCAAGCCAAGCAAATTGAGTTGTTTCATGGGGGGCGATCGCTGACGGCAATTAACGCCATTTTTCGACCCCAGTTTACCTTCGTGGATCTGTTCGCCGGCATCGGCGGCTTTCGGATCGCCCTGGAAGAATTGGGCGGCAAATGTTTGGGGTATTCGGAAATCGATCGCACGTCAATCCAAGTCTACCGAGACAATTTCATCCGATATTCAAATTCGGACGAAAAAGAATTGGGAGATATTCAATTATTAAATAAACTCCCCTTTGATGTCGATATTATCGCGGGTGGTGTCCCCTGTCAACCCTGGTCGATCGCGGGAAAGTTGCGGGGTTTGAACGACCCGAGGGGACAGCTTTGGTTGGATACAATCAGGGTGATTACCTTGAATCAACCCAAAGCTTTTATCCTGGAAAATGTCCGGGGATTAACCGAACCCAGACATAAAGAACAGTTTGATAGTATCCTGGCTGCACTATCCGAGGCGAATTATGTCGTTAAATGGCGGGTTTTAAATGCCTTTGATTTTGGTTTATCTCAAGACCGCGATCGCGTGTTTATCGTCGGCATCCGGCGGGATATCAAAGGGGGGCAAAACTTCCAATTTCCCGAACCGTTAAATCGGCGAACCAAACTGTTCGAGTTTGTGGAGGGAGTCTCCAAGAAACCCGTCGTTAAAAAGAAGTTTTCGCCGCCGGTTTTATTTGGTGACAATATTCCCCCGTCTCGCGGGCGATTTCAAAAAACGGACGAACTCAACGATTTTTTCCTATTTTCCGACGTGCGAAACGGACAGACAACCATCCATTCCTGGGATTTGATCGCAACGAGCGATCGCGAAAAGCAGATTTGTGATATTATCCTCAAAAATCGTCGCAAAAAAATCTACGGCCCGAAAGATGGAAATCCGATCCCGTTTGACGGGTTGAAAGCGTTGATATCCGATCTGGAAATAGCGGAACTCGATCGCCTGGTTGAAAAGCCAATTTTGCGGTTTATCGAAAATCGGGGTTATGAGTTTGTCAATTCTAAAATCTCTTCCGGTATCGGCGGGGTGGCGAAAATCTATTTAGCCCACGCAGAGGCGATCGGCACTTTGACGGCGACGGGAACCAAGGTTTTTGTCGCTACCAAAACGTTTGATTGTCAGAATCCCCAGCGATATAAAATAGAATTTATTGAAAACATCTACCGTCTCAAACATTACAAAGAAATCACCGCCCGGGATGCGGCGAAACTGCAAGGATTTCCGGATACGTTTATTTTAGATAAAAATCCCGGTCGGGCAAAAAAACAGTTGGGGAATGCCGTTCCCGTTCCGGTGGTTTATCATGTGGCGCGATCGCTGTTGGTTTTGAATCCGTTTGGAAATGAGGTTCAAAACAGTTTTTAGTCGGGGGGAAGGTGCGATCGCGGGTCTTGAAGTGCAACGACAGTGTGATAAAGTATTTTGAATCAATTAGCATTTGCTTTTCAACTGACAGCCATGACCCCAGAACCCGATCGCGCCCCGGAAAAGGAAACGGCGATCGCCCGTTTTTTCCAGTTTCGGCAACTGCAAACCGACTTCCGCACCGAAATTCTGGCGGGGGTGACAACCTTCGTGACGATGGCTTACATCCTCGCCGTCAACCCGGACATTCTCTCCGCCGCCATCTTTTTAGAAACCCCCGGCGATCTGTTCGGAGAAATCGCGATCGCCACCGCACTATCGGCCGCGATCGCAACATTAATTATGGGATTATACGCCAAATATCCCTTCGCCCTCGCCCCCGGAATGGGCCTCAACGCCTACTTCGCGTTCACCGTCGTCCTCAAACAGGGAATTAGTTGGCGAGTCGCCCTCGCCGCCATTTTTATCGAGGGGTTAATCTTCATCGCCCTCACCTTCGGAAATATCCGCGCCCAAATTGTCACCGCCATCCCCGCCAGCATCAAACACGCCACCGCCGCCGGCATCGGCTTATTTATCGCCTACATCGCCCTTACAAACACAGGATTAATTGTCGCATCCGAAGCCACAACAACCGCCCTCGGCGACCTCAGCCAACCGGTTATTTTGGTCAGTTTGGCGGGCATTTTCATCACAGCCGCGTTTGTGGTCCGCCGCATCACGGGCGCCCTGTTGTGGGGGATTTTGGCGACGGCGTTGTTGGGGTGGATTTTGGCGATCGCCCCCTGGCCGGAAGCGGTGGTGGCTTTGCCTCAATTACCCGTGGATTTAGCGGGTCAGGCCTTCGTGGGTTTTAGGGAAATATTTCGAGGGAATTTTGGAGAATTATTGACGGTTTTATTCGTGTTTCTATTTGTCGATTTATTCGATACCGTGGGAACCCTGACGGGGTTGGGAATTAAAACCGGTTATATCGGCGCCAACGGCGAACTTCCCCGGGCGAGTCGGGCGTTTTTAGCCGATGCGGTGGGAACCACCGTCGGCGGCATTTTGGGAACCTCGACGGTGACGACTTACATCGAGTCGGCATCGGGAATTTCCGAGGGGGGACGCAGCGGACTGACGGCGATCGCGGTGGCGGTTTTGTTCCTGCTTTTGACCCTGTTTATTCCCCTGCTGGCGGGGATTCCGTCTTTCGCCACCGCCCCCGCTTTAATCATCGTCGGGGTGTTGATGATGGGCGGCGTCCGTTACATCGCCTGGGACGATCCCGCCGAAGCGATCGCGGCTTTTTTGACCTTATTTATCATGCCCCTCAGCTATTCCATCGCCGACGGTTTGGCGGCGGGTTTGATCGCCTATCCGATTTTGAAAACCATGCAGGGCAAGTTTCAGGAAACGACCGTCGCCATGTGGATTTTGGCGGCGGTTTTCGTGTTGAAATTTGTGGCGATCGGCGGGTAAACGCCCTCACCCCCGACCCCTCTCCCAATTCTGGGAGAGGGGAGAATTTTTCAAGATATGTTACGAAATAATGCGCGAAAATCCTCTCCGTTCAAAGCCCCCAGAATTGGGGGTTTGGGGGCGAGATACAGCGCTGGGTGCCGGGAAA
>JBNGCR010000118.1:9964-16468 GCA_050045915.1 Limnospira sp. | reverse complement strand
TAGGGTGTAGGGTGTAGGGTGTAGGGAGAATTGACAATTTATTGCCCTCCTCCGCCTCCTCCACCCCCTCTGCTTCCTCTGCCCCTCCGCCCCTCTGCCCCTCCGCCCCTCCGCCCCCTCCGCCCCGGACACCTGACGCGCCACGCGATAACTTTTCCCAATACCCCCTCGACAGTTTGCCGGAAGCGGCTATAATAGATGGAAGGTTCGACTGCGACGTTGGTGACTGCCAAAACGTTTTTTTGATCTATAACTCGAAAAATAAGGGAACCACTAAAGATCGAGCGGCGGTAAACCGGGCTTAGTATCCGGAAACCTAAAACTCGGCGGAGGTACCCACCTGGTTTATCCAGGTCAAAAACTGAGGTAAGACGGCGTCGCGGTTGACCGATTTCGATACAACACTCAAAAATTATCTGTTATCTGAATAGAGCCAGGGTACTGCGGGAGCGAGAATCATCTCGAAGCCCCTGATTTTTGCATGAAACCTGAAAAAGTCGGACGGAAGCGGCTCTGCTCGTCAAGGGAGGAGTTAGGGGGCCGGCAATTGTCGGGTCAATAACCGGATCGGGTATCAATTATCAATTATCAATTATTTTCGTCTGCTGGGGTGGCGCGACGCACGAATGGGGATAAAATAAAGGATATCCAGATTGACATCCGAGCGGCATCAACTCGATCGCGTTCCCCCGCCCCCCTTTGTAGCCCGCCGTCAATCGATCTCACCGCATCAGGGAATCGGCATTGCGGGTTGGGCGAGATCTCGGCAACATTGAGGAATTCCGGCCATGTCAGAACCGCTGATTTCTGCGATCATCTGCACCCACAACCGGGCCGACTATTTGGGCGCGGCGATCGACAGTATATTGAGCCAAGATTTTGAACATTTCGAGGCGATCGTGGTGGACAATGCGTCGGGCGATCGCACCCGGGAAGTGGTCGAACAACGGCTTTCCGACCCCAAACTCCAATACGTCTACGAACCCGTCACCGGCCTGTCCGTCGCCCGCAACACCGGCGCCAAAACCGCCAGGGCGCCCATTCTCGCCTACCTGGACGACGATGCGGAGGCGAGTTCCCGGTGGCTGCGGGTTCTGTACGACGCCTTTCAAACGAACGAAAAATTAGCCGTCGCCGGGGGCCGCGTCACCCTGCTCTGGCCGGAGGGAACGGAAGCCCCCCAATGGCTCTCGCCCGGTTTGGCGGGGAATTTGGGCGCCTACGACCTCGGGGATGCGATCGTCAACATCACCGATCCCGGCCTGACGCCGAGAGGATTAAATTACGCCATCCGCCGCACCTTCCTCGACCAGATCGGGGGCTTCGACCCCAATTTGGGCCGGGTGGGGAAGCGGTTGCTCTCCAACGAGGAACTGTTGATGACGGAAGAAGCCCTGAAACGGGGCTGGCAGGTCGCCTACTTTCCCGAAGCTCTGGTCGCCCACAATGTCGCCCCGGAGCGAATTCGGCGGGAGTGGTTTTTAGAGCGGGGATGGTGGCAGGGGATCAGCGAATGTTATCGCGAACAGCTCTCCGGAAGGGCCGGTTGGAAACAACTGGGGCGGGGGGGCGAACGCATCGCCCGGGGGCTCTACAAGTCCCTGAAGCACTTCGACGAGCCGGCCACCCGCTTCGACAATTTCGTTTACGCCTACGGCCAGATCGGCTATTTGGGGGCGGCGATCGCGGGCCTGGTCGGCTCGAAGGGCATCTCCCCCAAACCCAAAGAATGAAGGGCGACCCTAGCCGACCCCGGAAGACTCGGCATAAAATGGGCAAGGGATATCATCGCCACCCGAACTCACTTTCTTGTCCCCCATCGGCGCCGATATCCCGACTTCCCGACAAGTTTCGACCTCTCGCTCGATTTAACGATATTCAGCTTTTTGTTATGACCCCGACAGCACCCAAAATCCCGGTTTCCGTTCTCATTCCTGCCAAAAACGAACAAGAAAATCTCCCCGCCTGTCTAGCCAGCGTCGCCGTCGCGGACGAAATTTTCGTGGTGGACTCCCAAAGCGGCGATCGCACCGTGGAAATTTCCGAAAGTCTCGGGGCCAATGTGGTACAATTCCACTTCAACGGCACCTGGCCGAAAAAGAAAAATTGGTCGTTGGAAAATCTGCCCTTCCGCAACGAATGGGTGCTAATCGTAGACTGCGACGAGCGCATCACCCCGGAATCCTGGCAAGAAATTGCCCAAAAAATTCAAGACCCCGAATATACCGGCTACTACATCAACCGCCGGGTCTTTTTTCTGGGAAAATGGATTCGCCACGGGGGCAAATATCCGGACTGGAACCTGCGGTTATTCAAACACAAATTGGGCCGCTACGAAAACCTGAAGACGGAGAACGTCCGCAACACCGGCGACAACGAAGTTCATGAACACGTCGTCATTTCCGAGGGGAAGGTGGGCTATCTGAAAGAGGATATGCTCCACGAAGACTTCCGGGATCTGTTCCACTGGATCGAGCGCCACAACCGCTACTCGAACTGGGAAGCCCGGGTTTATTACAACATTCTCACCGGCCATGACGACAGCCAGACCATCGGCGCAAACCTCTTCGGAGATGCGGTGCAGCGCAAACGGTTTTTGAAGAAAATATGGGTGCGACTACCCTTCAAACCCCTGCTGCGATTTATCCTATTTTACATTATCCGGCTGGGCTTTTTGGACGGTCGGGCGGGATATATTTACGGCCGCTTGTTGAGCCAGTACGAATATCAAATCGGGGTAAAACTGTACGAACTGCGTCAATTCGGCGGTCAGTTGAATGTGACCAAAAAGCAGGCGGAAACCCCGGCGGTTCCGGCGGTCCCTCAAACGGTGGAAAAATGACGGCGGCGGAAACGAAAACGGAAGCCTGGGTCGATCTGCGGAAGTACGATCAATCCGACTTCGACCGGGGACGGCCCGGGTGGTTCATTTTGCTGTGGTGGCTGGTGCAGGCGATCGCTTTTCCCCTCACCCCCCACCCGTTTAATGGGATTCGCTGTTGGATTTTGCGGCGGTTTGGGGCTCAAGTCGGACGGGATGTGATTATCCGCCCCACCGCCCGAGTCACCTACCCCTGGAAAGTGGCGATCGGGGATTACAGTTGGATCGGGGATGATGTCGTATTGTACAGCCTCGATCGCATCGAAATCGGCAACCATTGCGTGATTTCCCAAAAGTGCTATTTGTGTACGGGTAGCCACGATATTCAAGATCCCGCTTTCGGCTTGAAAACGGCTGCGATCGCGATCGGTGACGGTGCCTGGGTGGCGACGGATTGTTTTGTCGGACCCGGGATAGCGATCGGGGCCAATACCGTTGTAGGAGCGCGATCGAGCGTCTTCGGCGACTTACCTCCCAGCCACATCTGCTTCGGAACCCCCTGCCGCCCCCATTCCCCCCGGAATATGGAGGAGAAAAAACCGGATTTCTAGAAGGGTGTTTGTTCCCCTTTTTACCGGAAATTCCTGTTAATTAATGGCTTTTCCAATATCTTCCTTGTGGCGAGATGCAATATCGTTATGTTCAGCGCTTAATGTCCCGATCAGTGCGGCAAGTGGATCGTCCGGTTGTGTAGCTATAGCGCTGGGGTGTGGGGATGGGAACAACCAGGGGCTCCATCCCCTTATTTATTGTTACCCTTTCCGGAACTGTAAACGCGCGATCGCTCGTCGCTATAATCAGTTTTGGTTCAGAAATCTGAAAACTAACTATCCTATGAAAATTAGACAGAATTTTTGGTCAGGAATAGGGTCATATCGATTGACCTTTGTCATCTTCGCCACTGGATTTGTTTTCTTCGCTAGTCCTGACCGGAGTTTTGCCCAAGATGAGATGGTTCCTATCCCACCGTCCACGAATTCAACTCTGAGAAGTAACCCTGATAGCGATGTCTATTTTTCCGATATTTTGGTTAGAGGTAGACCTATTTTTCAAGTGGGTAGCCTTGCCGATTTGGGCGCAAGAGAACGGGCAAAAATTATCAATCGGCGAATTAGCAGTCTTTTGGCACAACCGGAATCGGAAACGTTGGGACAGGTGACAGTGAAACCGGATAACCCTCGCCAAGTGGCAACGTTGCGATTAAATAATCGTGTATTAATGACTGTTACTCAGCAAGATGCCCAAGATTTTGGTTTGTCCGTGGAAGCCTTAGCCGAAAGATGGGCAGAACAACTGGATCAGGCAATCGAAAAACAGCCCTTAGCGATTGATGTGGGACAGCGTCTCTATGGAACAGTACAACAACTTTTACGGGATACGGTGGCAAATCTCCCCTCTTTATTAGGGGCGCTGGTTATGGTTGGGATGACCTGGGGAATAGCGAAAGTGGTGCGGTTTATTGGCTTTAGTTGGGCGCAACGGACGGAAGGCGATCGCAGTACGGAAATTCTGATTGGACGCTTGGGTTATGGCGCCGTCTGGGTGCTGGGTTCAGTTGTTGCTTTGGGGGTTTTGGGACTCAACTTTGGTGCTTTATTAGGGGCGTTGGGACTCACCAGTGTGGCGATCGGTTTTAGTCTCAAAGATGTTTTAAGTAATTACATCTCCGGGGTCATTTTACTCGCCGCCCGACCCTTTGGGATTAACGATCAGGTGGTTATTAGTGATTATGAGGGTACGATTACTCAGATTGACCTGCGGGCAACCACGATGAGAACCTATGATGGGCGGTTAGTGTATATTCCGAATCAAGAAGTATTTTCTGCCAGTATTATTAACAATACAGCTTCGCCACGCCGTCGTAGTTCGGTTATAGTTGGTATTGACTATGATGCCGATATTAGCCAGACCAAACAAGTGATTGAAACGACTCTGTCCGCACTTTCAGGGTTGGAAAAAGAACCGCCTCCCGAAATTTTGGTGTTGGAATTAGCCGCCAGCACTGTGAATCTGGAAGTGCGGTTTTGGGTTGATTCGCGGCGAGCCGGATTTTTGACGATGACATCTCAAGCCATTCAAAGTATCAAAGAAGCACTGCAACAGGCAAATATCGAAATGCCCACTGATATCTATACATTAATGTTCCGCAATTCTCCTCTACCAACGGATACAGCAGGAAATTCTCAGTCTCACCAACCACCTGGGGGGTCAACCCAAGGCTAAGAACACTAAGAACTCAAGTCAAGAAACCGAGTTTCTAGCAGTATCTCTGTTTCTTGAAAAATATTTAAGAAAAAAAACAGGCTGTTTCAGTCGCGGGGATAGGGTAAAATGGGGATGGTATACTGAGCTAGTGCGTTGCAATTGATGATTACTGATTGAGGGAGAACGTTATTGTGAGGATTATTGCTCGCAGTACATTACGAGAGTTTTGGCAGTTACACGCCGATGCTGAACAACCATTAAAGGCTTGGTTTCAGGATGTCCGTAGCATGAACTGGACAAGCCCAGCAGATATTAAAGCGATTTATGGTAATGCCAGTATTCTTCCCAATAATCGGGTGGTTTTTAATATAAGAGGGAATAATTACCGGATAATTGTTCATGTTCGTTATGATTTGGGGATTGTCTTTATTCGCTTTATTGGGACTCATAACGAATATGATAATATTGACGCAACAACTATTTAAAGAGGTGAAACCTATGGAATTGAAACCCATTAAAACTGAGGCGGATTATCGTGAAGCTTTAGCAGAGGTTGAACGGTTATTTGATGCGCCTATAAATACGGTCGAGGGGGATAGGCTTGAGGTTCTGACAGCCCTAATTGAAGTCTATGAACAACAACATCATCCCATTGAATTACCATCACCTTATGAGGCTATTTTATACCATCTGGAAAGTCGCCAGCCACCTGTTTTAAGTTTTATTGAGGGGTTGAAGCGGCGGGGAGTAAGTGAGCAGGTGATTCAAGAGGCTTTAAATGAATCGATAATGGAGAATTGAGGAAAAGGAGCAAATTTAAGGGCCAGTCTGCGGGGAAAAGCCACTTTCCCTGAAGTTCTCCTCATCAGTCCCTAAGTTAAGCGGTGTTCTGAGACTGGGTTGAGGGAAAAGAAGCCGGGTTTCTAGCAGTATCTCTGTTTCTTAAGAATATTTAATAAAGACCCGGTTGCTCAGTCCCGGGGATAGGGTAAAATGGGGGTACTATCCTGAAGCTGTTACATCATGCTAACCACGGAAACTGAAATCTTAGCTATCCTGCGTAACCTCCCCCAACCCGCCCTGGAAGAAGCTAAAATATTCTTAGACTTTTTAGCTTGACGGTATCAAAACACCCCACCCAAAGGAGCAACTTTAATCGCCAATCTGCGGGGAAAAGCCACAGGGGATATGACCACTGATGAGATTCTGAATTTAACGCGGGGTGAGGAATGACGGATTTCCTCGTGGATAGTAATGTGATTGGTTTTCTGAGACTGGGTTGAAGGAAAAGAAACCCGGTTTCTACCAGCATCTCGGTTGCTTCACAAAAATTTACAAAATAAACCTGGTTTCTCAGTCCCAGGGATGGGGTAAAATTGGGATGGTATACCCTACCCGGTGCGCGGCTATGGATGAAC